>NZ_JBQAHZ010000071.1:0-522 GCF_051917185.1 Bacillus cereus group sp. MYBK108-1 | reverse complement strand
CCTTTTTGGAGCCAGCCGCCTAAGGTGGGACAGATGATTGGGGTGAAGTCGTAACAAGGTAGCCGTATCGGAAGGTGCGGCTGGATCACCTCCTTTCTATGGAGAATTGATAAGCGCTGCTTATCAATATAAGTTTCCGTGTTTCGTTTTCGTTTAGTTTTGAGAGTTCAATTCAGTATTGACTCTTAAATGAGGATATGATATAAATAAATCCTGCAATTTGTATGGGCCTATAGCTCAGCTGGTTAGAGCGCACGCCTGATAAGCGTGAGGTCGATGGTTCGAGTCCATTTAGGCCCACCATACATTTTGGGGCCTTAGCTCAGCTGGGAGAGCGCCTGCCTTGCACGCAGGAGGTCAGCGGTTCGATCCCGCTAGGCTCCACCAAAAAGCTATTTTAAATAGCAAATGGTATGTTCTTTGAAAACTAGATAACAGTGTAGCTCATATTTTTTAATTTTTAGTTTGGTTAAGTTAGAAAGGGCGCACGGTGGATGCCTTGACACTAGGAGTCGATGAAGG
>NZ_JBQAHZ010000070.1:0-579 GCF_051917185.1 Bacillus cereus group sp. MYBK108-1 | reverse complement strand
TACTGGTCCTACTGGAGATACCGGTCCTACTGGAGATACCGGTCCTACTGGAGATACCGGTCCTACTGGAGATACCGGTCCTACTGGAGATACTGGTCCTACTGGAGATACTGGTCCTACTGGAGATACTGGTCCTACTGGAGATACCGGTCCTACTGGAGATACTGGTCCTACTGGAGATACTGGTCCTACCGGTGCAACTGGTCCTACTGGAGATACTGGTCCTACTGGAGATACCGGTCCTACTGGAGATACCGGTCCTACTGGAGATACCGGTCCTACTGGAGATACCGGTCCTACTGGAGATACTGGTCCTACTGGAGATACCGGTCCTACTGGAGATACCGGTCCTACTGGAGATACCGGTCCTACTGGAGATACTGGTCCTACTGGAGATACTGGTCCTACTGGAGATACCGGTCCTACCGGAGATACTGGTCCTACTGGAGATACCGGTCCTACTGGAGATACTGGTCCTACCGGTGCAACTGGTCCTACTGGAGATACCGGTCCTACTGGAGATACTGGTCCTACCGGTGCAACTGGTCCTACTGGAGATACCGGTCCTACTGGAGATAC
>NZ_JBQAHZ010000069.1:0-588 GCF_051917185.1 Bacillus cereus group sp. MYBK108-1 | reverse complement strand
TGAAGTGACCCCTAAAAGTTAGACACGGTTATTTCATTAGGCAGCTTGATAAAAATGAGTCCGGTATTGCACCGGGCTCATTTTTAATTTTGCCTTTATCCGTTTTGTATTGTAATAATCTATATATTTTTCTAATTCTATTTTGAAGTGCTCTACACTTTCAAACTCTTTTATGTAGAGAAACTCAGACTTCATGATTCCAAAGAAATTCTCCATTACTGCGTTGTCATAACAGTTGCCTTTACGAGACATACTTTGTACGATACCTCTTTTTTGTAATGCGTGACGGTACTGTTTCATTTGATAATGCCACCCTTGATCTGAATGCATCATTAGTTGGTGATTTTCAGGTAAACCTTCTAATGCTGTCTCTAACATTTCTGAAACAAGTGAATACGTCGGTCTAGAGCCAATTGTATAGGTAATGATTTCACCATTATACAAGTCTAATACAGGTGATAAATAAAGTTTCTCACCGAATAATTTAAATTCTGTAATATCGGTTACCCATTTTTCATTTGGCGTATCTGCCGTAAATTTACGCTCTAAAATATGAGGTGCAATTTTACCAACTGTTCCTTTATAAGA
>NZ_JBQAHZ010000068.1:0-590 GCF_051917185.1 Bacillus cereus group sp. MYBK108-1 | reverse complement strand
CCAAAGAAAAAGGGGCGTCCATCCATGAAAAATAAAAACACAAAACATGATACGAAAAAGATTCCGGCAGAAGGTTCAGTTGAAGCGTTACAAGCTGAATTAGAACGCTTACGTATGGAAAATGCGTATTTAAAAAAGTTGAATGCCTTAGTTCAAAACAAGGGAAAATCACCAAACAAGACAAGGCACAAGTAGTCTATGAATTAAGGCATGAGTTTCAAGTGAAAGAATTAGTAAAGTTAGCGGATATCCCTCGAAGCACCTATTATTTTTATGTAAAACAAATGGATAGAATCGATCCAGATGCCGATTTAAAAGTAGAAATTAAAGCGATTTATGATGAACACGAAGGTCGTTATGGATATCGTCGTATTCGTGATGAGTTAGCCAATCGTAATCAAATAGTGAATCATAAAAAAGTGCAACGAATTATGAAAGAGTTAGGTTTAAAATGTCTTGTACGTATGAAAAAATATAAATCTTATAAAGGAACAGTTGGTAAAATTGCACCTCATATTTTAGAGCGTAAATTTACGGCAGATACGCCAAATGAAAAATGGGTAACCGATATTACAGAATTTAAATTATTC
>NZ_JBQAHZ010000067.1:0-645 GCF_051917185.1 Bacillus cereus group sp. MYBK108-1 | reverse complement strand
CTTTTTCTTTCGACGTACTTTTGAAAGAATGTGATTTTGTCTCATGATTCGTAATACTTTTTTATGATTGACACACAGTCCCATTTTTCGAAGAGTAGCGGTCACTCTTCGGTAGCCATATCGGAATTTATGCCGAAGACAAACATCCTTTACTTTCTCTTCTATATCATCTTTTAGATCTTCCGTTCGTTGTAACCAACGATAAAATGTAGACCGGGGTAATTCTAATACGTTACACAATTCTTTTACCGTTAGTTTTGTTCTTAAGTCGTTCCATAAAGTAACTACAGTTTCTGGTTTCAACCCCTTTCGATTTCTAGATACTTTCCCCATACAAGTAATTTTGTTTTTAAATGTTTATTTTCTAAGCGTAGCTGTTCTAATTCACTGAGCTCTTTTGGTCCTTTTCCATAAGAATATTGTTTTCCTACAGGTTGTTGAAAACGATACGTTTGATCTGTACGATACCATTTCATCCATGTCTTAATTTGGGAAACATTTTTAATTCCGAGTTTCTCCATAATTGTACGATTTGAATAACCTTCTTTCTTCATTTCAATGACTTTCCACTTTGTTTCTTCTGGGTAATGAACTCTTGTCTTCAAACGAAAAACACCTCCATTAAATTTGCATACTTAGTATGCG
>NZ_JBQAHZ010000066.1:0-651 GCF_051917185.1 Bacillus cereus group sp. MYBK108-1 | reverse complement strand
CTTATGGAAGGGAGGATGGGAAAGAAATAACGTTACAGCCTAGTCAAAAGTACCTATTAATTCGTTCTATTATTGAAAAATATCGCTTAAAAAATATGGTGAGATATTTGTGTCAGATCGCAGGTGTTTCACGCTCTGGATACTATAATTATTTTTCAGCTATTTCTCAAAGTCGGCGAGAGAAAAGAACGCATCAAGATGAAATGGTGAAAGAGATGATAGTAAGGGCATTTCGATTTAAAAACCGAAAGAAGGGGGCTCGTCAGATCAAAATGACATTGGCGGGTCAATTTCAAGTTGTCTACAATTTGAAACGCATCCGTAGAATCATGAAAAAATATGGGATTATCTGTCCCATTCGCAAAGAAAATCCTTATAAAAAAATGTTGAGAGCGACGAAAGAACACTTCGTGGTACCCAATCAATTAAAACGAGAATTTAGGCAAGGTGTACCAGGAAAGGTACTTCTTACCGACATCACATACCTGTCTTATGGTAAGAATCAAAAAGGATATTTATCTACCATTCTAGACGGGTCTACGAATGAAGTTTTAGCTTACCATGTGTCAGAACGACTTACCCTAGATATCGCAACGACGACTCTTCACAAACTAAAGAAGAATAAGAAGGTACGATTAACGCAAGATGCCT
>NZ_JBQAHZ010000065.1:0-797 GCF_051917185.1 Bacillus cereus group sp. MYBK108-1 | reverse complement strand
CATACTGCCACATCACCTGGGCGACGCTCTGTAATTTTATAAGGAACTTTCTTACCCGAAACTTTTTCAAACGCTTCAACCATCTCTAGTACACTATAGCCCATACCTGTTCCCAGGTTATAAGCATCTACTCCCGTTGTACTCAGTACTTTCTCAAGCGCCTTTACGTGACCATTTGCTAAGTCCACAACATGGATGTAATCACGGACTCCTGTTCCATCTTTCGTTGGATAGTCATTTCCGAATACGCTTAATTCTTTTAACTTACCTACCGCTACTTGCGTTACATATGGCATTAAGTTATTTGGGATTCCATTTGGATCTTCTCCGATACGCCCACTTTCGTGTGCACCAAATGGATTGAAATAGCGAAGTAATGCGATACTCCATTCTGCATCTGCAAATGCTACATCACGCATAATTTGCTCAATCATTAATTTCGTTTGACCATATGGATTTGTTGCACTTAATGGAAACTCCTCCGTAATCGGTGACGTTTCCGGGATACCATATACAGTTGCAGATGAACTAAAGATTATCTTCTTTACATTATGTTTCTGCATTACTTCACATAGCACTAACGTGCTTGTAATGTTGTTATGATAATATGTTAATGGAATCGCTACTGACTCCCCTACAGCTTTAAATCCTGCAAAGTGAATAACTGCTTCAATTGCATTTTCTTCAAAAATTGCGTCAATCGCTTCGCGATTTAAAACATCTTCTTTATAAAACTTAAATTGTTTTCCTGTTATTTCTTTCACTCGATTTATAGATTCTACCGAGCTATTCGAAAG
>NZ_JBQAHZ010000064.1:0-837 GCF_051917185.1 Bacillus cereus group sp. MYBK108-1 | reverse complement strand
CACATCCATCAACTTAAGGGATATTTTCAAACAAAATGTGGTTTTTTCATGTAATTTTTTATTATCTTTTGTAGTTTTTATAAAAGTAGGCATATCAAATAAACCCTGACGGGTTTCAATTTTTTACTATGCTACCTGATGATTAGAAGTGGTATACTCATAAACAACACCCAAAATATCAAAGACTGTCTTTTTCTCGTATCGATGAGATTTTCGTCCGTTGTGCTGTAGGAGGTTAAACAGACGAAGGAGAACCTTTGATAATTCTTGGGTGTTTTTGTGTAATGCTTGGTAAAAAAGTGAAAAATAATCCTTAATTATATACATCGCTTTATATTCACTTAGTTCTTTCTGTTTCTTACGTAATAGGAGTTCTCGCATTTTAAACATAGTAGAAGAACATAATAGAATACTAATGAGTTGCCCATAAAGATGACATTCTAATCGCTCTTGTTTAATAGATTTACAACGATGAATTTGAAACCAAGATTTCCATATTTTAAATAACAGCTCAATTTGCCAACGTAATGAATATAAGTCATAGATTTTCTCTTTTGGTACCCATTCCGTAGGAATGTTTGTCATATATACCGTGATACCTTGTAAAAGCTTCGTGCGCTCTGTATATGTAATCCCTTTTTTCTTTTCACGAATAGCTCGGTCACGTAAGCGTTTCTGTTTTTGCTCCTCGGTACACCTATAAACTACAATACGAGTAGGCAGTTTGTCTTTAGTCCCTACATATACATCGTGTAATTCATAAACTTGGCCAGGTTGTAGTTGTTTCATAATGTCTTCCAAATGAATTTGTATATATACTGGTTTCAATTGAGGGGG
>NZ_JBQAHZ010000063.1:0-934 GCF_051917185.1 Bacillus cereus group sp. MYBK108-1 | reverse complement strand
TAATTTTGCATGTCTGATTCATGATAAAGTACCCATGTCATCCCAATATTTTGTTCATTTACCACAGAAATATCTACTTCTTTTGGATCTGTAACATTAAACGTATAAACATCTGTTTGATCAGGAGTAATCAGATTTCCTTTTACAAGCGTATTAAACGGGAGTACCTTCTCCTCTTCATAAGATTCACCTGTTTGCGGATCTTGTTTTATAGTAACTTTTGTCTGTTCTTTGCTTTCTTTTCCTCTACTATCTTTCACTGTTAGTTCCACAGTGTATGTTCCTTTTTCTCCATATACATGGGTAGGATTTGCTTCTGTACTTGTTGTACCATCT
Organism: Bacillus cereus group sp. MYBK108-1; assembly: GCF_051917185.1. Lineage (NCBI taxonomy): Bacteria > Bacillati > Bacillota > Bacilli > Caryophanales > Bacillaceae > Bacillus > Bacillus cereus group sp. MYBK108-1. Next base: position 598 of record NZ_JBQAHZ010000063.1, on the reverse strand, counting down.
CCAAAGTTCCATAGATAAGAAGTAACTTTTCCATTTTCACTTGTTGTACCATCGCTATGAAATTGAATCTCTTCATTTACTATCCCGCTGTATGGTCCATTCATATTTACTATAGTATTTGTTTTTTCCTTTTCCTCAGTTGCAACACCATGAAAAACAATATCATATTCAAACTGGTTAGCTGCATTCACACGATAGTTTACAAAATAGGCTGTAACTGTTTTATAACCACTCCAACCTTTTTGGGATAACTGCTCTAAAGTTCGATTTACTTGTTTACTCATCGTTTTCCAATCTTCAGACTCACCTTTTGATGTACCACCTGTATACTTGCCTTCCACGGTAAATGTATTAAAGAATTGCGACTCATATTTTGTAATTTTGGCATCTTTTATATTTGCTACATCCACAATTTCGTTTTTCACTTCAGCTAGCGGCTTTGGTGCGTGTTGAATTAAATAATCATTTGTTACTTGCGGTACATTATATTTATCTTGATTATCAATCAACTGCTGCATATATGCTTGATATTCTGCATTCAATTGTGTATTGTTGCTCAATGATTCACGATATGAGTCATAATTTTTCACATCGTTTG
>NZ_JBQAHZ010000062.1:0-1282 GCF_051917185.1 Bacillus cereus group sp. MYBK108-1 | reverse complement strand
TGAAGTGACCCCCGAAAATGGGACACCAATCAAAACACCTAAACCACTTGTTCCCTAAATTCTTTAGGGGATAGGTGGTTTAATTTTTCTTGAATTCGCACACAATTGTAGTAATGAATGTATTCTAGCACAATCTTTCGCACAGTTGTGTTGGATACTTTTGTTATCTTTTGTGAATAGAAAGCTTCACTTTTTAAATGACCAAAGAAGCTTTCCATGACGGCATTATCATGGCAATTTCCTCTCCGGGACATGCTGGTGATCATGCCGTTTTCTTTGGCATACGCTTGAAATTCTTTTGCTGTATAAATACTTCCTTGATCTGAGTGAAGAAGGACATCTTTTACTTTTCGCCCTCTCATTGCTTGTTTTAATGTCTTCATCGCTAATGTCAGTGTTTGTGATTCGCTGATGACACAACTAATAATTTCACGATTAAAGGCATCCATAATCGTTGATAAATACAAGGTACGCTCTCCAAATAAGAGATACGTCACATCCGTAAACCACTTTTCATTTGGTCTGGATGCATCGAATTGGCGCTCCAATCGATGAGGGGCTACCATTGGTTCCGCACCATTGATATATTTCTTTTTCTTTCGACGTACTTTTGAAAGAATGTGATTTTGTCTCATGATTCGTAATACTTTTTTATGATTGACACACAGTCCCATTTTTCGAAGAGTAGCGGTCACTCTTCGATATCCATACCGGAATTTATGCCTAAGACAAACGTCCTTTACTTTCTCTTCTATACCATCTTTCAAATCTTCCGTTCGTTGTAACCAACGATAAAATGTGGAACGGGGTAATTCTAATACGTTACACAATTCTTTTACCGTTATTTTTGTTTTTACATTTTCCCATAAAGTAACTACAGTTTCTGGTTTCAGCCCCTTTCGATTTCCAGATACTTTCCCCATACAAGTAATTTTGTTTTTAGATGTTTATTTTCTAAACGTAGCTGTTCCAATTCACTGAGCTCTTTTGGTCCTTTTCCATAAGAATATTGTTTTCCTACAGGTTGTTGAAAACGATACGTTTGATCTGTACGATACCATTTCATCCATGTCTTAATTTGAGAAACATTTTTAATTCCGAGTTTCTCCATAATTGTACGATTTGAATAGCCGTCTTTCTTCATTTCAATAACTTTCCACTTTGTTTCTTCTGGGTAATGAACTCTTGTCTTCAAACGAAAAACACCTCCATTGAATTTGCATACTTAGTATGCGAATTCAGGAGGTGTTTTTTTCATGTACCACTATTCGGGTTCACTTCA
>NZ_JBQAHZ010000061.1:0-1371 GCF_051917185.1 Bacillus cereus group sp. MYBK108-1 | reverse complement strand
CATATTATATGGTTAAGTCCTCGATCTATTAGTATTCGTCAGCTCCACATGTCACCATGCTTCCACCTCGAACCTATCAACCTGATCATCTTTCAGGGATCTTACTAGCTTACGCTATGGGAAATCTCATCTTGAGGGGGGCTTCATGCTTAGATGCTTTCAGCACTTATCCCTTCCGCACATAGCTACCCAGCTATGCCCTTGGCAGAACAACTGGTACACCAGCGGTGCGTCCATCCCGGTCCTCTCGTACTAAGGACAGCTCCTCTCAAATTTCCTACGCCCACGACGGATAGGGACCGAACTGTCTCACGACGTTCTGAACCCAGCTCGCGTACCGCTTTAATGGGCGAACAGCCCAACCCTTGGGACCGACTACAGCCCCAGGATGCGATGAGCCGACATCGAGGTGCCAAACCTCCCCGTCGATGTGGACTCTTGGGGGAGATAAGCCTGTTATCCCCGGGGTAGCTTTTATCCGTTGAGCGATGGCCCTTCCATGCGGAACCACCGGATCACTAAGCCCGACTTTCGTCCCTGCTCGACTTGTAGGTCTCGCAGTCAAGCTCCCTTATGCCTTTGCACTCTACGAATGATTTCCAACCATTCTGAGGGAACCTTTGGGCGCCTCCGTTACACTTTAGGAGGCGACCGCCCCAGTCAAACTGCCCACCTGACACTGTCTCCCGGGTCGATAAGACCCGTAGGTTAGAATTTCAATACAGTCAGGGCGGTATCCCACCAGCGCCTCCACCGAAGCTAGCGCTCCGGTTTCAATGGCTCCCGCCTATCCTGTACAAACTGTACCAAAATTCAATATCAGGCTACAGTAAAGCTCCACGGGGTCTTTCCGTCCTGTCGCGGGTAACCTGCATCTTCACAGGTACTATAATTTCACCGAGTCTCTGGTTGAGACAGTGCCCAAATCGTTACACCTTTCGTGCGGGTCGGAACTTACCCGACAAGGAATTTCGCTACCTTAGGACCGTTATAGTTACGGCCGCCGTTTACTGGGGCTTCAGTTCAGAGCTTCGCTTACGCTAACCCCTCTCCTTAACCTTCCAGCACCGGGCAGGTGTCACCCCCTATACTTCGCCTTACGGCTTCGCAGAGAGCTGTGTTTTTGCTAAACAGTCGCTTGGGCCTATTCACTGCGGCTTTCCGTTAAGAAAGCACCCCTTCTCCCGAAGTTACGGGGTCATTTTGCCGAGTTCCTTAACCAGAGTTCTCTCGCACACCTTAGGATTCTCTCCTCGCCTACCTGTGTCGGTTTGCGGTACAGGCACCTTTTATCTCGCTAGAAGCTTTTCTTGGCAGCGGGGAATCAAAGACTTCGCTCCATAAGGAGCTTCCCCATCACAGCTCAGCCTT
>NZ_JBQAHZ010000060.1:0-1451 GCF_051917185.1 Bacillus cereus group sp. MYBK108-1 | reverse complement strand
TGAACTGCACCCCAATTGTTAGACACAGTCTAACAATTGGAGGTGTAGTTTTTTTATGACTAAATTTACTTCAGAAGACAAAATAAATGCAGTAATACATTATCAAGATGGAAGTGAGAGTATAAAAGATATTGCGAAATCATTGGGAGCGAATCACGAAGTGGTTCGCATGTGGATAAAACAATTTGAATATCATGGAATCCAGGCCTTTGAAAAAGGCTATACAACGTATTCTGCACAGTATAAACTAGACGTACTAAATTATATGTTCGAAAATGGGACGTCTCCAAACGAAACGGCAGTTATTTTTAATATTTCTTCACCTGGACTTATTAGAAAATGGCGTATTCAGCTACATCAAAAAGGAGTAGACGCCCTTAAATCGAAGAAAAAGGGGCGTCAATCTATGACTAAGGACAATCAAAAATCAATTAAGAAACAAACACAAACAGAAGAGTCAGTAGAAGCATTACAAGCTGAATTGGAGCGTTTGCGTATGGAGAATGCTTATTTAAAAAAGTTGAATGCCTTAGTTCAAAACAAGGAAAAATCACCAAACAAGATAAGGCGCAAGTAATCTATGAACTAAGGAAAGCATTTCCGGTGCAGGCACTTTTAAAATTAGCAGAACTCCCACGAAGTACACATTATTACTGGATACAGAATTCTAATCGGCCAGATAAAGATAAAGAGCTAAAGATCTTAATTCAAAACATTTACGATGAACACCAAGGTCGTTATGGATATCGCCGTATTCGCGATGAGTTAATGAACCAAGGACATAAAATCAACCATAAAAAAGTTCAACGAATTATGAAAGAGTTAGGTTTAAAGAGTCTAGTTCGTATGAAAAAATATCGCTCGTATAAAGGACAAGTAGGTAAGATTGCGCCAAATATTTTAGAACGTAATTTTAAAGCTGAAAAGCCGAACGAAAAATGGGTTACAGACATAACAGAATTTAAATTATGCGGCGAGAAGCTCTACTTATCACCGATGTTAGATCTATTTAATGGAGAGATAATCGCTTATACAATTGATTCAAGACCAACCTATTCACTTGTATCGAAGATGTTGGAGAAGTCTTTTCAACAATTGACAGAAGAAGACGAACTCCTTATTCACTCTGATCAAGGCTGGCATTATCAAATGAAGAAGTATCGGCACGCCCTAAAGGAACGCAAGATTACGCAAAGTATGTCTCGTAAAGGGAACTGTTACGATAATGCGGTTATTGAAAGTTTCTTTGGTATTATGAAATCTGAATTTCTTTATCTAAAAGATTTTGAAAGCATAGAACACTTTAAACAAGAATTTGAAAAATATATCGATTATTATAATCACAAAAGAATTAAGGCAAAACTAAAAGGCATGAGTCCGGTACAATATCGAACTCATGCCCTAAAGGCTGCCTAATGAAACGACCTGTCTAACTTTATGGGGTCAGTTCA
>NZ_JBQAHZ010000059.1:0-1614 GCF_051917185.1 Bacillus cereus group sp. MYBK108-1 | reverse complement strand
ACGATAAGCGGATTTGCCTACTTATCAGCCTAACTGCTTGGACGTGCACAACCAATCGCACGCTTCTTCTATCCTTCTGCGTCCCTCCATTGCTCAAACGATAAAGAGGTGGTACAGGAATATCAACCTGTTGTCCATCGCCTACGCCTGTCGGCCTCGGCTTAGGTCCTGACTAACCCTGAGCGGACGAGCCTTCCTCAGGAAACCTTAGGCATTCGGTGGACGGGATTCTCACCCGTCTTTCGCTACTCATACCGGCATTCTCACTTCTAAGCACTCCACCAGTCCTTCCGGTCTGACTTCACTGTCCTTAGAACGCTCCCCTACCACTGATACCATTGGTATCAATCCGCAGCTTCGGTGGTGTATTTAGCCCCGGTACATTTTCGGCGCAGAGTCACTCGACTAGTGAGCTATTACGCACTCTTTAAATGGTGGCTGCTTCTAAGCCAACATCCTAGTTGTCTAAGCAACTCCACATCCTTTTCCACTTAATACACACTTTGGGACCTTAGCTGGCGGTCTGGGCTGTTTCCCTTTTGACTACGGATCTTATCACTCGCAGTCTGACTCCTAAGGATAAGTCATTGGCATTCGGAGTTTGACTGAATTCGGTAATCCGATGAGGACCCCTAGTCCAATCAGTGCTCTACCTCCAAGACTCTTACACTTAAGGCTAGCCCTAAAGCTATTTCGGGGAGAACCAGCTATCTCCAGGTTCGATTGGAATTTCTCCGCTACCCACACCTCATCCCCGCACTTTTCAACGTGCGTGGGTTCGGGCCTCCATTCAGTGTTACCTGAACTTCACCCTGGACATGGGTAGATCACCTGGTTTCGGGTCTACGACCACGTACTAAACGCCCTATTCAGACTCGCTTTCGCTGCGGCTCCGCCTCTTCAGCTTAACCTCGCACGGGATCGTAACTCGCCGGTTCATTCTACAAAAGGCACGCCATCACCCGTTAACGGGCTCTGACTATTTGTAGGCACACGGTTTCAGGATCTCTTTCACTCCCCTTCCGGGGTGCTTTTCACCTTTCCCTCACGGTACTGGTTCACTATCGATCACTAGGGAGTATTTAGCCTTGGGAGATGGTCCTCCCAGATTCCGACGGAATTTCACGTGTTCCGCCGTACTCAGGATACATTCAAGAGAGAACGAAGTTTCGACTACGGGGTTGTTACCCTCTACGACGGACCTTTCCAGGTCGCTTCGTCTACCTCGTTCCTTTGTAACTCCGTATAGAATGTCCTACAACCCCAAGAGGCAAGCCTCTTGGTTTGGGCTATGTTCCGTTTCGCTCGCCGCTACTCAGGAAATCGCATTTGCTTTCTCTTCCTCCAGGTACTTAGATGTTTCAGTTCCCTGGGTCTGTCTTCCTTACCCTATGTATTCAGATAAGGATACCATACCATTACGTATGGTGGGTTTCCCCATTCGGAAATCTTCGGATCAAAGCTTACTTACAGCTCCCCGAAGCATATCGGCGTTAGTCCCGTCCTTCATCGACTCCTAGTGTCAAGGCATCCACCGTGCGCCCTTTCTAACTTAACCAAACTAAAAATTAAAAAATATGAGCTACACTGTTATCTAGTTTTCAAAGAACATAC
>NZ_JBQAHZ010000057.1:0-2264 GCF_051917185.1 Bacillus cereus group sp. MYBK108-1 | reverse complement strand
TACCGGTGCAACTGGTCCTACTGGAGATACCGGTCCTACTGGAGATACTGGTCCTACCGGTGCAACTGGTCCTACTGGAGATACCGGTCCTACTGGAGATACTGGTCCTACTGGAGATACTGGTCCTACCGGTGCAACTGGTCCTACTGGAGATACCGGTCCTACTGGAGATACCGGTCCTACTGGAGATACTGGTCCTACCGGTGCAACTGGTCCTACTGGAGATACCGGTCCTACTGGAGATACCGGTCCTACTGGTGCAACTGGTCCTACTGGAGATACCGGTCCTACTGGAGATACCGGTCCTACTGGTGCAACTGGTCCTACTGGACCGTGATTAACAGCCGTCAATCGTATTTATGTAGCAACTACTAATGATGATACTGTATCTGTGATTGATGGTGCAACAAATAGTGTGATCGCTACAATTCCATTCGGAAATGAGCCAGGAAGAATATGAGTCAATTCAACACTTCAAATTCGAAATAACAGCTCCTTTACCAACCAAAATATTGTAACCTGTGCTAACGGTGTAAATGCTATAGAATTAACCATCCCTAAATTAAACTAATAAAAATAACCCTTCGAATACAGTTTTTATTACCCCATAAATGAAAAACCGTACTGTTCTTTTACTCAAACAGTACGGTTTCTCTTTTATTCTTCATATATTTACTCCATACCTTACTTAACTCTATATTCCGCCACTTGACTACCTTACTATCAATAGTTTCAATTTCATATTCACTGTCAGCCATTAATTTAATTAACTTCCCAATCTTTAATTCTAGGATTTGTATAAAGAATATTTCCTGTCTAATACATCCATTTTATTATCCATCATTCCAGACCCTTGAAATTCCCACGAATATTTTTAAATCTCAATATCCATTATAACTTCTAAAGAAAACTTTTTAGGTCAAGTAGCATATCATACTAGATAAGGATATATTTCACAAAAATTTAAAAGGAGGACTCTTTATTAATACAACTTTAATTTCTCATTTTTATAATGAAGAGTATCTGCTTCCATGGTGGTTAATGCACCACACAAAACTATTTGATCATGGCATTCTTATTAATCGTGGGTCTACTGATCGTTCAGTTGAAATATGTAAATTATTTGCACCTCATTGGGAAATCCGTGATTCAAAAGTATTAGAATTTGATGCCGTATTAGTTGATCAAGAAGTAATGAACATAGAAAAAGAAATTACGGGATGGAAAATGGTGTTAAATACCACTGAATTCCTTTGCTGTGTTGATAAGGAAGCCTTTTTCTCATCTCTTGCTACTTTAGGGCAAAACATGTATTCCATTAGGACTATTCTGATGGTGGATGACCCTACTCACGGTTATACGAATCCGAGATATGGAATTCCCCTTGTCAAACAGCGTTATCATGGGATGATAATCCAACCTAATCCACCTGCCCCTTACTATGGTGGTAGATTACTCCACAATTATTCGCATGGTAACTATTGGGCAGGGCGGCATTGGTCACCTCACCCATTTATCGTTTACATGTATCCTGCTTTCATTTTAAAATTCTTTTACAGTCCATGGAATACAGCAATGAAAAACCGAAAATTACAAATTGGTCCTACTCTTTCTAAACATAGCATCCAGCATGGCTTAGGCACTCATCACCTGGCAACACTTGATAAATTAGAAAAAAATTATATACACTTTACAACCTCAACTACTGATCTTCGATTAATCCCGGAATATCAAGTTTTATTTCCAGATGTATGTTTTTCTAACTGTTAATACATCTAAAAAGAACATTTTGAAACTTTCCATACAGATAAAAGTCACCTCGCCTTTACAAATCACCGTATTACTGGAATTATCCAAATAACGATTTTGTCATAAAACTGCCCCTACCTAAACAACATGCATACAATATCATGTGTATTCTTTTCAATATAAGTTTTGGTCAGAGAGTGCCTTGGAAAGTACTCTTTTTAAATTCCACTTTCATGTGTTCACGATTTTATGAGGTGGACATATATTAACAAGACAAGATATAGATTATATATAGTGGTACACAAAAAACTTTGTAACAGAACTCTCCGGTGCTATAAAAAACACAAAATTTCCGTTCAGGAGGTACTTTAAAACCTTAGCTTGATAGCGATGGGGTGGTACCCCACATCCATCAACTTAAGGTTTTAGACTATTTTTGAAGTTAAAAGCACGTTACTATTTTCTTATGTGAATGAGAAAGGGTGACGTGCTTTTTATGAAGATGAATCAAAAAC
>NZ_JBQAHZ010000056.1:0-2359 GCF_051917185.1 Bacillus cereus group sp. MYBK108-1 | reverse complement strand
TAAGCTCTCTAGCGCCGATGGTAGTTGGGACCTTGTCCCTGTGAGAGTAGGACGTCGCCAAGCAAGAACCTAAGTTATTTTGACTTAGGTTTTTTTGTGTTTATTTTTATTATTTTAAATTTAAAGGTAAGAATTACCTTTTCAAGAATATAGTCCAGATGTAAAAAGAATGTTTGTGATCTTACATAACCTTTTGTGCTTTTAAAGGATTTTACATTAGAAAAAATCTATAATTAAGGTAGTTAACATATATTTTTGATGGGTGTGGGGAATTATGAAAGAAATATGCATGTTATTAGTGGCTGTTATATTATGGGGTACAGCCATTGCGCCAACAAAATGGGCGTTAGAATCTATTCAGCCGTTTACTTTGTTATTTATTCGTCTTTTCTTTGCAGGTGGAATTTGTATGCTATTCTCATTTAAGGAATTACAAAAATCAGTTGTACATAAAAAAGTTCCATGGAAAAGAATGAGTTTGTTAGCTTTTACCGGTGTAGCTGGTTATTTTATGTTTACATCCTACGGCATTTCTTTAACAAGTGGATTACATGTGAGTATTATAGATGCTGCATTACCATTAGTTACAATTCTTTTTTCAGCACTCTTTTTGAAAGAGAAAATTCGATTGAATTATTGGATAGGAATTATATTGGGTGCTATAGGAGTACTCTTTATTACGATTCCATCTAAAAGTGCTAATCAAGAAGTGTCTTTAATAGGAGATATACTAATATTATTAAGTACTTTTCTATTTGCTTTCTACACAGTTTTGCTAAAGCGACCAAAACAAGAACAGTATTTATCAAACGAGGTTTTTACAACATTAACTTTAATTATTGGAGCTGTTATTCTCTTACCGTTTGCACTGATAGAAATTTTTTATTACGGTCTCCCAAAGGTTGAAACTTGGAAAACGGGACTTAGTGTAATATACCTTGTTATTGGAGCAACAATTTTAGCATATTGGTTTTGGAATAAAGCGCTAGAGAGAGTTTCAGCATCAGTAAGCGGATTATATTTAAATGCATTACCATTAATAAGTATTGTTACTTCAATTATTCTATTAAATGAATCTCTGACATGGAGAGTAATAATGGGAGCGAGTTTAGTTTTAATCGGAGTAGGATGGGCGGATAAGCAAAAGTTATGTAATCTATTAAAAGGTAACAAGGTGGAGAATAGAGACTGTTAAACAGTATGATTTATATAATTGAAATGTTAAAAAGATACCTTATATATGAGGTATCTTTTTTATTTAGCAAAGATAATAGACTAAAGTTAGTATGGATATTCTTTGCTGTATTTATATGTGTCAAAATCATTTTGAAATATTGTTTGGACAAGTTGTATACATTCAGTATCATAAAAGCTTTCAAAAGTTGGATGACGGGGAAATAAAGGATCAGTAATATCGCCTTCGCTAAAATCCCCTTTATAAATCATGGCGGGAGTTTGATGATGCCATGATGTTGAGAACTCATTTATTGGTGCGGTTTTTAATTCGAAACGCTTTTCTAATTCTTTCATTTCCTGATCGAAGTTTTCTAAGTATATATAATTGGTCACATATTCTTCTTCACCAGCTATATATTGTTGTGTGAAATGTGGGTTAATATCACTTGCGTGAGCCCCTTTCATAAATAGATAGTATAAAAATTGTTTAAATGAGATCCTTTTGGGGGAATTTTCATCTTGATATAAAAACTTTCGGATGGGTTTCCATTCAGGATTTTCCATATAAGGAGGTCCAATTAAGGACACGAAAGAACTGACTGCTCTCCTATAAGGGTTACGAACAAGTTTAAAAGTTTCTTTTTGTTTTTCTCGTAACGCTACTCCTAGTCGTACACTATAGGCAGGTGTACTTTTGTATATATCATATTCATAATTATGAATGAAAGGACTATAGCTTAGAGCGGTTTGTAATAAATCAATCTGGTAAAAGAACCACTTAGCAAGAGAAGTACAACCGCTTTTTTGACTCCAAAATAGAATGATTGGAAACTTCCTATGATAGTGTGGGCTTCTTGAATGGGAGCTTATGATGTGTAATAAAGAAGGATTGAACAAGTTCTACACTCCTTTCAGTTATTTTATTGATATGTATGAGAAATAAAAGGGGGGTATGAGAGTCTTTTTCATCTTTTAAAAAAAATGAAAGATTAATATTGACTATTATTATATAGAGGTGTAATATAGGACAAGTCGCCGATGACAATAACATCGCAAGCGACAAACGAAATAAAAAAACTTAGTTGACATTAACTAACGAAGATGTTAACATAAGGAAGTCGCAAATGAGCGACCAAGTAGTTCTTTGAAAACTGAACGAAACAAACAACGTGAAACGTCAATT
>NZ_JBQAHZ010000055.1:0-2463 GCF_051917185.1 Bacillus cereus group sp. MYBK108-1 | reverse complement strand
CGACTTCCTTATGTTAACATCTTCGTTAGTTAATGTCAACTAAGTTTTTCATTTCGTTTGTCGCTTTCGACGTTAATGTCATCGGCGACTTGTTCTATATTACACCTCTAAAGTATAATCGTCAATACGTTTTTTAAAAAACTTTATATTTTATAGATTTCACTTATGTATTTCTTCTATAGTTATATACAAGCACCCCACAGAACAATCTATGGGGTGCTCTTCTACCATAAAAACTATTGTTCTTTCGACGGCACCGAACAACTTCCATCAGTACAAGAAAGATCGCTTCCACCCTCTGAAGAAAGTTCTTGCAACTTAGGTGCAGGATTCTCTTCTTCCCACACTTGCTGAAGTGCACCAACAAAAGTTTCAAGTGGTTGTGCACCTGAAATAGCATACTTTTGATTAATAATAAAATAAGGCACTCCCGAAATTTGATATTGCTGAGCAATCGCTTCATCAATTCTAACATCATTTGCATACGCATTTTTATCATTAATAACCTTTAAAGATTCTTGCTTATCTAAACCTGAAGCTTCAGCGATGGTAGCAAGTGTATCCACATCGCTTAAATTTTTCGATTCAGTGAAATATGCAAAAAGTAAATTTTCTGTAATCTCTTTTTCTTTCCCTTGATTCTTTGCAAACTTCGCAAGACGATGCGCATCAAACGTGTTCGTCGGCTTCATCTCATCAAAATTAAAACTTAAACCCATACTAGCTGCATGATTTCCTAACTGTACGTTATTACGCTTAGCTTCTTCAATACTAATTCCATACTTTGATGCAAGTACTTCATTAATACTTGTTCCAGAATAGATTGGAGCATTTTGGTCTAATTCAAAACTTTTAAACTCAACTTCAACATCCTTCTTATGCGGAAATTGTTCTAAAGCCATCTCTAATCTACGTTTCCCAATATAGCAAAATGGACATACAAAATCCGACCATACTTCAATTTTCATAAAAAACACCTCATTAACATTTAGTTTTCAATCATTGTAGCACTGAGATTAAGGAATTCAAAAGTTTTTGCTCTATCTCCTTCATATAGTACATACAAAAACACACTTATAGCAGAATACCTAATTAACAAAAAAACGATAATCAAAAGGATTAACTATTATCCCTCCGATTATCGTCTATATATATGCAACAACTTTAATTATGCCGGAATATACTTCCCTACGAACTTCCATACAGTATTCCAATATTTATTCGAATCTACTTTCTCCGCTTCTCCATGTCCAGCACCTGGAACAATTAATTTCTCTTTTTCTACTTTTGCAGCATTATATACTTCATCTAACATTTCAAAAGGAACGAATGTATCAGCATCCCCATGAATGAACAGCATAGGTGTTTTACTTTTCGCTACTTGTTTTACAGCTGAAGCCTCTTCTAAATCGTAACCAGCTCTTAATTTAGTAACCGTATTTGCCGCATTCATAACAGGAAACTTCGGTAAATGGAATAAATCTTTTAGTTGATAAGTAAATTCATCAATAACAGTTGAGTATCCACAATCTTCAATAATAACTTTAACATTAGAAGGTAAATCTTCTCCTGAAGTCATCATTACAGTTGCCCCGCCCATTGAAACACCAAATAGAGCTATTTCAGCATTAGGGTCTTTCTTCAAGATTTGTTGAATCCAAATCAAAACATCTTTACGATCATGCCAGCCCATACCAACATAATCCCCTTCACTATTTCCGTGTCCACGAAGGTCTGGTGCTATGACGTTATAGCCTTGTTCATAAAAGTTACGAACATATTTCGTCATTTCTGATGCTCTACCATTGTATCCATGAACTACAATTGCCCATTTATGACTGGATGGTTCATTCATATATTCATAACCTTTTAAATTTAATTTATCGAAAGAACGTATAGTTAATGTGTTAGGTTTATACTTCGATACGAAGTTTACATTCTTTTCTTCATTTGCAGCCAATACATCTCCCGATGCATTTACCGTTTCTACTAAATGAGGATTATCTTGCAAAAATTCTTTTTCTTGTTTCGCATTTAACGCGTAGTTATAAAAATAATTCCCAACTAACATATACACGATTACTAGCAGGACTAAGACTACTATAGTAATTATACTTATCTTTTTCATATTATCTCCTTTTCTAACTTAAATCTTCTTATATTAAAGTACATCAAAAACAACTGTACTATTTTAACACACTGATGAATCCTATCTTTAAGAAATAAAATAGAAAATCTTAAATTACATATAAAGAATCACGAAAGAAATTGAATAAAACTTATATAGCTACGTACTCAAAAACCTTTTTGAAAAGCGAGAAGCACTTCAAAATATTTAGCTTTGAAAAGAAGTTATAAAACACAAAAAAGACGAGTCATTCTGACTCGTCTTAAGCTTGCTTGGCGACGTCCTACTCTCACAGGGACAAGGTCCCAACTACCATCGGCGCTAGAGAGCTTAAC
>NZ_JBQAHZ010000054.1:0-2600 GCF_051917185.1 Bacillus cereus group sp. MYBK108-1 | reverse complement strand
ATCAAAATCCAGCGATGTATACTTGTGGTGGAAATAAAAATAATTTTAGGTATCCATATTGTTATGGTGATTTCGTGCGCCCATAAGGGGGCAAGGAAAAACGGTGATTGCAAGCCGTTAGGTTAACCTTACATGACCTAGTATCACTTGGTTTACCTTGGAGGGAAACTGAAGGGGGACAACAGCATGCCAAGAAAGCCGTAAGTTGGCTAAGCATCAAGCCACGACTGAACGGCGAGATATAAAGTACGAATAAGGATAAAAGCTAGACTGCTTGAACGATAGCACAAGGGAGGCCACCGTAACTAATCTTGGAAGATGCTTACGAACGAGATTTAACAGATGTCATGAGGATAGTGTATGTCATCCTACATGAATAAGGTCATCTGTTGCCCGCTTCTATATAGAAGAAACGTGTGAACGTCGTATCCGAAATCGTACGTGCAAATTCCTTGTCTACTAAATGGGGATTGCCTACGTCAGAATGCCAAAATGGCTATTAAGGATAACTTCAAGACCCAACAGTCAAGAAGTATGGCTTATGAATATCTGATATGGCAACGGAGCCTTCATAGTAGTCAGAGCTAGGGAAAGCCTAGTACAAGGCGAAGGAAGGCAGTCTGTTAGCTTATTACCAAATTGGGGAGGTGCGAAAGGCACTATGCAATGTCCAAAAGTAGTATTAAGCAATCTGCGAAAGAAGAGTCTCGATAAAAAGTATCAATATACAAGACTCTATCGAAATCTTTACAATCCAGATTTCTTTTTACTGGCATACAATAATCTAAGTAAAAACGATGGTGCATTAACTATGGGAGTAGACCAAAGGTCTATTGATGGATTTTCTATGGAAGAAGTAGAACAGCTCATTGAAGTGTTGAAAAACAAGAGTTATCAACCCTACCCGTCCAAAAGAGTCTATATACCGAAAAAAAATGGTAAGAAAAGACCTCTAGGAATACCCAGCTTCTGTGACAAATTAGTGCAAGAAGTTATTCGCATGATTTTAGAAGTAATCTATGAACCGAATTTTTCTAATTCCTCACACGCGTACCGGAAAAATAAAAGTTGTCACAGCGCTCTATTAGAAATAAAGCGTACTTTTACAGGAAGTAAATGGTTCATAGAAGGAGACATTCGGGGTTTCTTTGATAACATTGAACATCATACTTTAATGGGGATTCTGCGAAGAAAAATTTCCGATGAAAATTTCATAGAACTCATTTGGAAGTTCTTACGTGCGGGGTATTTAGACGAGTGGAAGTTTCACAACACATATAGTGGAGCTCCACAAGGTGGTATTATAAGCCCGATACTCTCAAATATTTACCTTAATGAATTGGACGTATATATGGAATCTTTTAAGAACAGCTTCAATCAAGGAAAGAGACGAAAGAAAAATCCTGAATATGAAAACGTACGAAGTAAAATGCGTAGGCTTGAGAAGAAAATTGATAATACCGATGAACAAGAAGACTCTGATAGTATCGAAAACTGGAAGCAAGAAGTGAAGGTACTGAAGAAAAAACTAACACAAATGCCTTACAGTGATCAAATGGACAATGAATATAGAAGACTTACTTATGTAAGATATGCAGATGACTTCTTGATAGGAATCATCAGTTCAAAAGAGGATGCCCAATACGTAAAAGAAGAAATAGCAAAATTTCTAAAAGATAAGTTGAAATTGGAACTGTCCATGGAGAAAACGTTAATAACAAATGCATCAAATAAACAAGCTCAGTTTCTTGGATATGAAATCAAGATATTCAAAAGCCAAGCAATTCGTACGGATAAATTAGGTAGAAAAATAAGACTGTTAAATGGCAAAGTCCAATTAAAAATGCCACATAAAGCATGGGTAAATAAGTTACAAAAGTACCAAGCCATCCAAATGAGTGCCAACGGCACTTGGAAGCCTAAACCAAGAAATTACTTTCAACGAAATGAAGACTTAGAGATTGTTTCCCAGTATAACAGTGAAATACGTGGATTGTATAACTATTATCGACTAGCCGAGAACGTGAGTAATCATATGCATAGGTTCGCTTACTTCATGTTTTATTCGATGTTGAAAACATTCGCTACGAAATATAGAAAGCGTACCAAACATATTCGGAAAAAGTATATGAAAAATGGACGTTTTACAGTGGAATATGAAACAAAAAGAGGTATAAAACAAATCCACTTTATCGAGCGTAATTTTCCGAGAATAAACGGAATTTCTAAAGAGCAAACAGATGTTGAAAAAAATACTAGATACACAATGAGTACAACAAGGCTCTCAGACCGAATAAAAGCGGAAACGTGCGAATCAT
This sequence comes from Bacillus cereus group sp. MYBK108-1, assembly GCF_051917185.1. Lineage (NCBI taxonomy): Bacteria > Bacillati > Bacillota > Bacilli > Caryophanales > Bacillaceae > Bacillus > Bacillus cereus group sp. MYBK108-1. Next base: position 282 of record NZ_JBQAHZ010000054.1, on the reverse strand, counting down.
GTGGACGAAGCAATACAACCATACACATGCATCACGTTAAAAGGTTGAAAAACCTTCGGGGAAAGTCGAATAAATCATATCTCGAACAACAAATGATAGCGAGAAATCGTAAAACAATCGCTCTTTGTAAAGAGTGTCATTTAAAAAGACACAAAGGCGAGATATAAAATGCAGATGACAGATGGAGAGCCGGATACATGGAGACGTGTAAGTCCGGTTCGGAGAGGAGCATTTGGAAACCTATCACAGAAACGTGGAAAGGCGCTGGATGCTTACTCTACA
>NZ_JBQAHZ010000053.1:0-5767 GCF_051917185.1 Bacillus cereus group sp. MYBK108-1 | reverse complement strand
TGATGGCAGAGAGGTCACACCCGTTCCCATACCGAACACGGAAGTTAAGCTCTCTAGCGCCGATGGTAGTTGGGACCTTGTCCCTGTGAGAGTAGGACGTCGCCAAGCAAGCTTAAGACGAGTCAGAATGACTCGTCTTTTTTGTGTTTTATAAAAATAAGAATGGCTGGTAAATCTCAGTTTATTAAAATTTCACTTTATTGTTCACATCAACAAGTTCAAAACGCTCACAGACGAGTAACATATCTTCAGAGAAATTAAGACCAATCTCATTTAGTTCCTTTGTAAAAAAACGAACATGGGTGTCTCTCCAGTAATTATAAGTACGATCTCCTTCGCCTTCAGCGATAGCGAATTCTTCGCTTACTTCATTCATTGGTGTTACAGTTACTTCTATTGTCTTAATAATAGCTACAGGTTCATCATTACTATTGAGTATAATACTATAATCATTAGTAGTCGGTAGCGATTCATTTTCTAATTCATAAAAAATGTGACCGGAGCATGTAGCTGTTTTAATACCGTCAATTACTAGTTGTGCAAGATAATTAGGGGCATCCCCAAATTGCCAAGCTGTAACAGATTCTGGTTTTTTGTTGTTTCCCCAATAAGTATCCCAATATGTCTGTGCTAATTGATTCATTTTTATCGTCACCTCACTCTAATTAATATTTAATCTCTTTATAATTCCTAGGAAATTTATTTATTTGTTATGCCTTTGTACTTATTTTTAATTTGTATCAGTGTTTTGCAAATTAAAAAGATACTATGTGGAGTGAATATAGTTTGTAAATATGTTCTGTACATATATGGGATCTTTAATTTTCCAATTGCATTTTATGATAAAGGACATAGTTACTTAAAGAACGTTCAGATTATGAATGGTAGTTTATTATCACTATGCCATATTGAAGTGAGTAATACTAGAGTTGAAATAGATAAAAAAACTGATATTCTAAATTGAATATCAGTTTAATAATATGTGACTTATATGAATCTATAGCAATACGAAAAGCGTAAATAAGATAGCCAACAAAATACGGTAGTATGCAAAAGGTTTTAAACCTATCTTCTCTAAAAGCTTTAGAAAAGTTACTACTGCTAGCATCGCTACTATAAAAGAGGTAATGAATCCTACCGCGAACATAGGGATGTCATCGACACTTAAATACTTCCAACTTTTTAGTAAGTCTAAGCCTGTTGCCCCAATCATTACAGGAAGAGCTATTAGAAAAGAGAATTCAGATGCAGTCTTATAATTTACTTTTGCTAATAGACCTCCAGAGATAGTAGAGCCAGCTCTAGAGAAGCCAGGGTATACCGCTAAGCACTGAAATAATCCGATTGTTAAAGCTTGACGGTATGTTAAATCGTCCAGTGAATAGGCTGCTGCCTCTTTCTTTTTTACTTCTGCAAAGATCATAAGAATTGCCCCTGCTATAAGTCCAATCACAACAGTGTATGGCTGGAATAAGTATGTTTTAATAATATCATGTAGTAGCAAACCAGCAACCACTGCCGGAAATACGCCAAGAAATACATGGAACGCGTTGAATTTTTTTTCTTTCTGTATAAGAGGTTTAATATTACATAAAGAAACGAGACGTTTATGATATAAAATTGCAATAGCTAAAATTGCGCCTAGCTGAATAACAATTTCAAACGTTTTTGCTCTTTCTCCCTCAAAGCCTAATAAATGCCCGACTAATATAAGGTGGCCAGTAGAAGATATAGGTAAAAATTCAGCTAATCCTTCTACAATACCGAGTATGAAGGCAATAATGATATCGCTCATAGTTTCACTCCTATACATTAATGAATGTCTACTTTTTTAAAATAGAATAGTGTTGCAATAAATCCGGAAATTGTCGTTACTGCAATGATGATATAAGAATACTCTGGTGGATATGTCGGTTGTAATTCGTTATTTGCGATATCTAGAGTAGCGGTCCACGGAAATAAATCTTTATGCTTGGAGTTTACGAGCATAAGATTAGTCATTGTAATAATGACTGTTAATATGATGGGTGGTACATAGCTCTTCATTACAAGAGTTAGTAGCACAATAGGTGAAGACAATAGAAAGAGAAGTCCACCACATATTAAAAATTCTAGGAAAGAACCTAAAAGTAAAGAAATGTTAAAACCAGGGAAGTTCCCCAATAGCCCTAATATTAAAGTAAGTGCCCAAGCGACTAAAGTTAGCATCATAATCCAAAGAAAGAGAATGATGAATTTACTTGTAATAAAGCTAATGCGTGACACGGGGATAGTTAGTAAATTTTTCAGTGTATCTTCTGTATATTCGCGGGTAAGCAAATAAGCAACCACTACTCCATATAAGGGGAATCCTATAACTAAAGTAGTATATAAGTTAACGTCAGTAAATAATTGATCGAACCAAATAGTTGGAGTTGGCTGTTTTGTTTTTATATGTATATAAGAGGCTACTACAACTAAGAAAGGTGCGACACCAGCACCAATAATGCTAATTAAAAACATATTAGAGCGTTTTAGTTTTAAGAGTTCTGTATAGAGTAGATTAACCAATTGTTCCACCTCCAACTAGTTTGGTGAAATAATCTTCTAGTCTATCTTCACTTATCATCATTTTTAATACTTCAATATCATTAAGAACGAACGTTCTGTTTACGTATCCTTGTTGTCCAAAATGAGAGTAAATACGAATATTTCCTTCATCATGTACTTCATAATCAAAAATTTGAAGATGATTTTCTAATAACATCACAGCTTTATCGTCATTATTCACTTGAAACTCTATGTACTTACGGTTTGCTTTGCGCAGCGTATCAAGAGAAACTTCTTCTAGTAACTTTCCTTCATGAATAATTCCGATACGATCGACTAACTGTTCTACCTCGGCTAATATGTGACTAGAAATGAGTATTGTTATATTTCTTTCTTGAGCTAAAGAATGAATAAGTTTTCGCATTTCTTTAATACCAATAGGGTCTAGTCCGTTAGTTGGTTCATCTAATATGAGTAGCTCAGGATAATGGAGAAGAGCACGTGCAATTCCTAAGCGTTGCTTCATTCCTAAAGAATACTTTCCTACTAACTTTTTTGTCTCATGCTGCAAGCCTACTATTTCTAATGCTTCTTCGATAGCATTCTTTTTGTGAACCCCAATTATCTTTGCATTAATTAATAGGTTTTCTTTTGCAGTTAAGTTTTCATAAAATCCTGGAACTTCAACTATAGAACCAATTCTGCTTAAAATATCTTTTTGATTTTGGAATAAGTTCTCTCCGAATATTTCAATCGTTCCACTTGTAGGCTTTATAAGACTAAGTAGCATACGAATGGTTGTTGTTTTACCAGCACCGTTGCGGCCGATGAAGCCATAAATCTCCCCTTGTTGAACATTAATATTTAAATTATCTACTGATTTTTGATTGCCATATACTTTAGTAAGGTTAGTCGTTTTTATAATTGTATTTATAGGAGACACCTGCTTTCTATAAGTTCTTACTTACATCATAAAAAGGAAGGCTTAACTGCATATTAATCATTTCTTAACTATTTCTTAAAAGTATTGTGCTTTGGAATAGAAAAGCCAAAAGTAGTTCGTTTCCATGGAGTACTTTCAACCCATATATGTCCACCGTTTTTCTCAACAAGCGCTTTGGAAATAGAAAGCCCGAGACCGCTACCACCAAATGAAGAGTTTCTTGATTGTTCGCTTCGGTACATTCGCTCAAATACGTTTTGTAAATCATGTTTTGGAATACCAGGGCCTTGATCCCAAATATGAAGTTCGTATTCTGCATCAGCTTCTAGCAATTCGACTCCTATTGTTTTCCCATCCTTTCCGTAATAAATTGCATTTTTCATTAAATTACCGATAATCCGCATAATGCTTAGATGATCTGCGATGATAGGACAAGTAGATTCTGGTATGAGAATTTGCAGTTCGATGTTATGTTTTGAGAGCTCAGGTAAAAATTCAATCAAAACTTCTCTAGTAACTTCAGAAAAGTCGAGTTCTTCTTCTTTTAGTGGAAATTCATTAGCGTCTAGCTTCGCCATATTGAATATTTCATCAACTAGGTGCTTTAAGTTATTTGATTTCATATAGAGTATTTTAAGATATTCTTGTTTTTCTATTTCAGAAGCAGCAACTCCGTCTTTCAAAGCATCTATATATCCGATAATGGAGGTGAGTGGTGTTCGTATATCGTGGGAGATACTAGACAAAAGTTGTTTTCTGGATTCCTCGGATCTTTTGGCTTCAATTTGAACCTGCTCTAATTTACCTATTAGCTCGTTTATTGAAAAAACGATATTATGTAATGAGTGGTCATTGCTTGTGAATAATCTCGTTTGTAAGTTTCCTTTTAGTACACGACTTAATTTAGTATCCATTGCTTTGCGATGTTGAATGAATTGTATTCTTGAAAAGAAGAGATAAATTGTAATTAAGATAAGGATAATAAATAAAGACATTTTTATTCTTGGATCCATTTGTATGTTTAAAATCCCGCAAATGATAAGTTGTAATGAAATCAGGAAGAGGGTTTTATCAGTCTTCAAGCTTTTCACCTACAAACTTATAACCAATTCCCCATATAGTCTGAATGAATTTTGGATTGGAAGGGTCAATTTCTATTTTCTTTCTAAGTTTTCGAATATGTACCATAACGGTATTGTCATCTTCTATATAATTATCGTCCCATACATTTCGGAAGAGCTGTGTTTTTGTAAATACTTGCCCTGGGTTTGAAGTAAAGAATTTTAACAGTTCCAGTTCTTTTCCGGTTAAGCTAATTTCTTCTTTGTTTGTATGAACTGTGTATGTATTTAAATTGATAGTTAGTCCTTTAAAAGATAAAGTTGTTTTTTCTTGAGCAGTATTGTTACTTCCGAGAACTAAAAAACGCCGCATAAGAGCTTTTACTCGTGCAATTACTTCGTGAATGCTGAAAGGTTTCGTAATATAATCATCAGCACCAATGCTTAAACCTAAAATTTTATCAACTTCGTGATCTTTAGCGGTGAGCATTAATATAGGTACGTTAGTTTTATCTCTAAGTTTTTTACATACCTCGATTCCATCTATTTTGGGCATCATAAGATCTAGTATAACGAGGTTATAGTTATTTTGATTAAATAAATGTAAGGCTTCTTCGCCGTTGATTGCAGTGTCTACCATGTATAATTCTCGTTCTAAATATATTTTTAATAAATTTCGGATTTCTTTATCGTCGTCTGCTATAAGGATACGTATATCTTTCATATCTTCACCTGCTTCTAATAGAGTTTTATTGATAGTACAACAACTCTCTAATTATATACTAGTATTTGTTAAAATAAGGTTGCTAGTTTTGTTGGAGGAAAACGTCCACACAAGTTAAGTCTAGAGTTCAAATTAACTCGAATATATTTGGAAAAACAAATTAAAGAGAAGCAGAAGGTGTGCTCCGATAATGAAATCCTATAGAGACGTATTTAGTTAAAAGAGCATAAAAATATTAAATTGAAGTTCTTTATAAAAAGGTGTTGACGATTATGCTTTAGAGGTGTAATATAGAACAAGTCGCCGATGACAATAACGTCGCAAGCGACAAACGAAATAAAAAACTTAGTTGACATTGAAAGATGAAAATGTTAACATAAGGAAGTCGCAAATGAGCGGCCAAGTAGTTCTTTGAAAACTGAACGAAACAAACAACGTGAAACGTCAATTTTTATTTTAGATGCTAGACAAACTAACTTTATTGGAGAGTTTGATCCTGGCTCAGGATGA
>NZ_JBQAHZ010000052.1:0-6835 GCF_051917185.1 Bacillus cereus group sp. MYBK108-1 | reverse complement strand
CGTCAGGGTTTATTTGATATGCCTACTTTTATAAAAACTACAAAAGATAATAAAAAATTACATGAAAAAACCACATTTTGTTTGAAAATATCCCTTAAGTTGATGGATGTGTGGCGGCACCCCTATATGTATAAAAACATTTTAAAATTATTATATTTGCATTATACAAAATATAAACACTCTCTTTTCAGCACATTATAAAGTATTGCTACTAAAAACATTTATAATCCCTCCCATTTTTCATAACCGTTCCCTTCATACTTTACAAAAATAACACCACTTGTAAGATAGATGAATACAGTAAAAAGATACTATAATGTTTGACGTTTTAGGAGGAAATGATGAAAGCTGTTATTCTTGCTGGTGGATATGGTACTAGAATTGGGGAAGAAACACATTTAAAACCAAAACCTATGATTGAAATTGGCACAAAACCTATTCTTTGGCATATTATGAGCCTCTTCAGTCACTATGGTATTACGGAATTTATTATTTGTTTAGGTTATAAAGGTTATGCAATTAAAGAATTTTTTCTTAATTACAACTTACACACGTCAGATTTCACAATCCAATTATGTGACAACACAATAATTAGCCATTCACATCATGTAGAACCTTGGAAAGTCACACTTATTGATACAGGACAAAAAACAGAAACTGGTGGACGCATTAAAAGAATACAAAAGTACGTTGGGGACGAACCTTTTTTGCTTACTTATGGCGATGGAGTAAGCAATGTAAATCTACAAGAACTCATCAAATTTCATAAACAACATGGAAAAATGGCTACTGTAACCGCGGTTCAACCTCCCGGTAGATTTGGTTCTCTTATATTAAATGAGCAATCCGTTTTAGCATTTAAAGAAAAGCCTTTAGGCGACGGCGGTTGGGTGAATGGTGGATTCTTTGTTCTAAACCATGAAATTTTCAATTATATTAGCGGTGATACATCTGTTTTTGAAACTGATACTTTAGTTCAGCTAGTAAACAAACAAGAGCTTACTGCATATCAACATACAGGCTTTTGGCATCCTATGGACACACTACGTGACAAGAAAAAATTAGAGGAATTATGGGAAAGCAATCATGCTCCATGGAAGGTTTGGTAATATAATATGGTTACTACATCTTTTTGGCATAAAAAAAAAGTATTTATTACTGGGCATACAGGATTTAAAGGAACTTGGCTTACACTTTTTTTAATTTCTTTAGGTGCAGAAGTAATTGGGTACTCTTCTCATCCTCCATCAACTCCATACCTTTTTGAACAGTCTAACGCAGCAAAAGAATGTCATTCTGTAACCGGAGATATTACAGAGTATCCTCCCTTATTAAAAACGATCACGTATTATCAACCAGAAATTATTTTCCATTTAGCCGCTCAGCCATTAGTTACAACTTCATATAAAAATCCTATTGAGACATTTAAAACAAATGTTTTAGGTACTGTTCACGTATTAGAAGCAGCAAAGCACACGGAAAGTGTACGTGTCATTATTAACGTTACAAGTGATAAATGCTATGAAAATAATGGGACTGGAAATCGATCCTTTCATGAAAAGGATCGTCTTGGAGGACATGATCCATACAGCGCCAGTAAAGCCTGTGCAGAACTAGTCGCAACCTCTTATCATAAGTCCTTCTTTAACTCAAACAGTATTTCTATTCCAAAACTGGCTTCAGTAAGAGCTGGTAATGTCATTGGTGGCGGCGATTGGGCGGAAAATCGTCTGTTTCCGGATATTATTCGAGCTTATATCCACACCAATCATTTAAGTATTAGAAATCCAGATGCAATTCGCCCTTGGCAACATGTATTAGATCCTCTAAATGGTTATGTACGATTAGCTGAAAAACTTTGGAAAGATGCCAAATATGCAGCAGCATGGAATTTTGGACCAATTAATCAACCTCATATAACAGTAAATGAATTAATTCAAACAGTAATGAAGCTGTGGGATGAAAAATTGACAATACTCACTCCTACTAATAACACTCCTTACGAATCTCCTATTTTAACACTCAATAGTACGAAATCGGTAAAAGACTTAGAATGGGTTCCAAAATTATCAACTAAAAAATCCATAGCTTGGACTGTTGATTGGTATCTAAAATATATATCCGGTGAAAACATGGCATGGTTCACGCGACAACAAATCAATGCATTTAAAAAATTATAAAGGGGCTATAAAAATGTCGCATAAAAAATGTCGTTTCTGTCATTCATTACTGACAGATACTTTTTTAAATTTAGGTGTTTCTCCTCTCGCTAATTCATTTGTAGCTCCAGAAAACTTATATAAAATGGAACCTTTCTATCCATTGCATACGTTTGTTTGTAACAATTGCTTACTTGTGCAACTAGATGAATTCGAATCACCACAAAATATTTTTCATGACTATTTATACTTTAGTTCGTATTCATCTAGTTGGCTATTGCATGCGAAACAATACGTAGAAATGGCAATTAAACGTTTCAACTTAACCTCTCATTCGCAAGTTATTGAAATCGCGAGCAATGATGGTTACTTATTACAATACTTTCAACAAGGAAACATTCGTACATTAGGAATAGAACCAGCAAAAAATGTCGCGGAAGTCGCTATTCAAAAAGGGATCCCTACGAAAATAAGCTTTTTCAGTAATAATTTAGCAAAACAATTACGAGAGGAAAATCTACAGGCTGATTTAATTGTCGCTAATAACGTATTAGCTCACGTTCCTAACTTACACGATTTTATTGCCGGCTTAAAAACATTATTAAAGCCTGATGGTGTAATTACAATTGAATTCCCACATATATTAAACCTCATATCCTCTAAACAATTTGATACGATCTATCATGAACACTTTTCTTACTTCTCACTTCTATGTATTCAAAAGATTTTATTACACCATAACTTACAAGTTATAGACGTAGAAGAACTTTCTACACATGGCGGCTCCTTACGATTATTTATAAAGCATATAAATAAAAATATAAAAATCAGTTCAAACGTTACGAAATTACTTCAAAAAGAAACAGATCATGAACTGCATAAATTAGATTGCTATCTTCTTTTTTCTAAACAAGTAGAACAATTGAAAATAGATATCCTGAAATTTTTTATAGAGGCAAAATCTTTAAATAAACAAATTATCGGCTATGGCGCTCCAGCTAAAGGAAATACTCTTTTAAATTTTTGCGGAATTGGAAAAGAATTTCTTCCTTATACAGTAGATAAAAACCCTCATAAGCAAGGTTTTCACTTACCAGGAACTCGCATTCCAGTTAAATCCCCTGATAAAATTAAACAAACAAAACCTGATTATATTCTCATCTTACCTTGGAATTTAAAAGAAGAAATTATGGAGGAATGCTCCTTCATTCATGAATGGGGCGGGAAATTTTTAATTGTTATTCCGAAAGTAGAAGTGATCGAAGCATGAAGAAGATCCTTGTAACAGGAGGAAATGGCTGGATTGGTAAATACGTAGTAAGTTCATTAATACAAATGGGCTATGAAGTACACGCCACTTATAATAGAAATAAACCTTCTCACATTTTATGTCATTGGCATAAAGTAAACTTACTCAATAATGATGAAGTAAAAAAACTTATTCATCACATTAAAGTATCTCACCTCATTCATTTAGCGTGGGAAGCAGTTCCACCAAAATGTTATGAGTCCATCAATAACTATTATTGGCTACAATCGAGCATCTCATTAATTCAGCAGTTTGTAGCGCATGGTGGTTAGAGAATTGTCGTAGCTGGTACAGGTGCAGAGTACGAATGGATTAACGGTATATTATCTGAAGATTCTTCACTCCTTTCCTATAAAAATCCGTATTCATTATGTAACAACACTTTACGCTCTTGGCTACAATCTTATTCTGAGCAAACAGGACTCAGCATGTGCTGGGGAAGAATTTTTCATTTATACGGACCTTACGAACATGGCAATCGCCTTATTTCTAATATTATTACTTCATTATTAAAAAATAAGGAGGCTTTATGTACACATGGGAAACAACATCGAGACTTCCTTCATGTAAGCGATGTTGCAGATGCTCTTATTTCATTATTAAGCAGTGATGTAATAGGTACTGTAAATGTCGCTTCTGGTCATTCTATTCAAATTAAAGAACTAGCCTCTATTATCACAAAAAGAATAGGGAAAGAACATTTAATCAAATTAGGTGCTATTCCCTTCCCTAATAATGAACCTTTGTTTGTTGGCACGAATGTTCTACGGTTAAAAAATGAAGTACTTTGGGAACCAAAATACGATTTGAACTACCCCCACTTTCACTTCGTTTAGAAGTGAGGGATTCCTAAGTAAAGAGTTCTATCGAACTCTAATTGATTAGGCTAACCCCGCAGTCCTTGCGGTTAGAAGCCTTATCGCTTCATTCTTTAGATTGATACTTGCGTTAATATCCCTATCATGGTGTGTACGACAAGAAGGACAGTCCCATTTACGTAGGTTTAGATTTTTAACGTCTTTATTTTGATATCCACAACAAGAACATAATTGGCTGGAAGCAAATGTTTTCGATACGACAATGACTTGTTTGCCATACCATTTTGCTTTGTATTCTAACATGGTTCGAAACTGTGACCAAGATACCTCACTAATTGCTTTTGCTAACTTATGATTCTTTAACATATTCGATACTTGCAAATCCTCTATACCGATAACATCGTGGTTTTTGATGATTTCAGTTGAGGTTTTGTCCAAGTAATCTTTTCTAGCATTTGATATATATTCATGAATTCTAGCTACCTTTACTCGTTGTTTATTCCAGCGAGAAGATCCTTTCATTCTTCTAGAAAGAACATGCTGTGCTTTCACCAACTTATCTTCTAATCATCGGAAAAACTTCGGATTTTCATAGTGTGTTCCATCTGACAAAATAGCGAAATCTTTTAGTCCTACATCTATTCCAATGTAAGAATGTGTTTTCGGAAGTTCTTGTACTTCTGTTTCAACTAATAGTGACACAAAATATCTACCAGAAGGGTTCCGTCTAACTGTAGCATTTACAATACGCCCATCTACTTCGCGACTTTTGGCAAATCGAACAAGGCCTAGTTTCGGCAACTTTATTTTGTTCCCTACAACGGCAATGTTTTCATTTGTTTGTTTTGTGGTATACGATTGTACGTTGTTCTTCTTAGATTTAAAGCGCGTATAAGCATCCGCAAGGTTGCGAACAGACGACTGAATCGCAATACTATCCACTTCTTTTAGCCAAACAAGCTTTTTCTTCATGGCAGGTAGTTTGGCAGAGCATGTACCATAGGTCAAGCCTTTTCCTTTCTCTTTGTATGCGTGATCCCATAAGGATAGGAAATGATTGAATACAAAGCGAGAACACCCAATCGTTTTGTTGATTAGAATTGCTTGTGCTTGATTTGGATAGATACGAAACTTATAGGCCTTATTAATCATTATTTGATTCACCTCCATTTCGGTATATGACTATTATACACCAAACGTACATTCGATAGGTAGTAGAGTAACACTTTCTGTAAGTCGAACAATTAAGATGGCTTCCTGCCATCCCTTGTTCGAAGCCAATTCATCTCCCACCTACTCACTAGGCTGTGACCCTTCACGCTCCTTGAGGAAGGAGTCTTCTTGGCTAAAATGATAAATAAATTTATTTGGAGGGTATAAAAATCTAATCATAGATTTTTTTATTTTCATACATATATAATAGTTTAATTTTTCTAGGGATGTCTTATCTAGCTTAATGTACAAAAAAAGAATTCTCACTAATTTATATCAAGAAGAGAGGTGATTTTTTGATTACTAATCTCATTATTAATGGTGGATTTGAGAACGGAACACTTTTACCGTTTTTGACGGTGAATGCTTCTATTGATGGTACACATAGTCATTCTGGCCTTTTCAGTGCAAGTCTTTTTGGCGGAATAGGGAATGCTGTTATTGTACAAGAGGTACCTGTTTCCTCAAATCAAAGTTATGAACTGTTGGCTTCTCTTGCTAAAGTTGGAGAAGCTGCAAGCCCTACTATCTCGATTACAATTGCTTATTATGCAGGAGCAGTTATTCCAGCAAATTTTTTAGAATATGGTCTGACTATTATAATTCCAGCAGATCGTCTCCCAGATAATAGTCAAAATACTTGGTTGACAGTGTATCAAACTACTTCTTTAGCACCACCTACGGCTACCCAAGCCCTTGTATCTATTTTTAAGTTAGGGCAGATTGGAAGTCCCAATGTGGTTGTGGATGATATATCATTACTAGCATCGGAGCAATCAGGTGCAACTGGTCCTACCGGTGCAACTGGTCCTACTGGAGATACTGGTCCTACCGGTGCAACTGGTCCTACTGGAGATACTGGAGATACTGGTCCTACTGGAGATACTGGTCCTACCGGTGCAACTGGTCCTACTGGAGATACTGGTCCTACTGGAGATACTGGTCCTACTGGAGATACCGGTCCTACTGGAGATACCGGTCCTACTGGAGATACCGGTCCTACTGGAGATACTGGTCCTACTGGAGATACTGGTCCTACTGGAGATACCGGTCCTACTGGAGATACTGGTCCTACCGGTGCAACTGGTCCTACTGGAGATACTGGTCCTACTGGAGATACCGGTCCTACTGGAGATACTGGTCCTACCGGTGCAACTGGTCCTACTGGAGATACTGGTCCTACTGGAGATACTGGTCCTACTGGAGATACCGGTCCTACTGGAGATACTGGTCCTACTGGAGATACTGGTCCTACTGGAGATACCGGTCCTACTGGAGATACCGGTCCTACTGGAGATACCGGTCCTACTGGAGATACCGGTCCTACTGGAGATACT
>NZ_JBQAHZ010000051.1:0-8644 GCF_051917185.1 Bacillus cereus group sp. MYBK108-1 | reverse complement strand
GCCAGGATCAAACTCTCCAATAAAGTTAGTTTGTCTAGCATCTAAAATAAAAATTGACGTTTCACGTTGTTTGTTTCGTTCAGTTTTCAAAGAACTACTTAGTCGCTCATTTGCGACTTCCTTATGTTAACACTTTCGTTAATTGATGTCAACTAAGTTTTTTATTTCGTTTGTCGCTTTCGACGTTAATGTCATCGGCGACTTGTTCTATATTACACCCCCGTAGATCAACCGTCAATACCTTTTATCTTTTTTATTTTATAAATCATAAAAGCTTTACCCTGTCTTAATTTCTAACACAGCCTTAGAACTTCTTAAACTTATGTATTCAAACTAACAATCTGCAGCCTACACTCTCTAACTTAATACTAATACTTTTCTAAAGAATGAATGTGCGACCAAGTAAATATATATTAAGAATAGTATTTTTTCTTTTAGTACGTCCTCCCTCCTGCTCATCTCTAGGGAGATTATAAATAAAACACTTCTCTTCTTTACCTTTAAAATCTAATATACTTAGGAGGCGTTATGAAATGCATGTTAATAAAAAGATAATTTATGTATCCCATGATGCCCATTTCCACGGAGCACAGCTACTTTCTTTACATACTATTAAGGCTCTTAAAGAAAACTTTGATTACTCTGTTGCAATTATCTCTATTGGATCAGGTATTTTAATTCCAGATTTTCAAAAGTACGGTCCTGTTTATTGTCTCGAGCAAGGTTATCAAACAGAAGAAAAGGTCGAATTATTAATAAAGGATTTATTATCACAGGATTTTACCCTCGCCATATGTAGCACTGTCATAAGTGGCGATATCGTCGCATTACTAGCTAGACACAATATAAAAGTTGTTTCATTAATACATGAATTACCGCATTTAATACAACAGTACTCTGCTGAAGGGAAAGCTAAAAACATCGCTGAATTTGCTTACAAAGTTGTCTTCCCTTCACAATACGTATATGAAAAATTTCGTACAATCACTGAATTGGATCCTCAAAAATGTCACATTCTCCCTCAAGGTTTGTTTAACCACAACCCTTATAAAAACAATATCGCAAAAGCTAGAAATGAGTTACGTAAGAAGCTTAACCTGCCTCTAGATAGCAAAATCATCTTAGGTGTAGGCTTCGCAGATTATCGAAAAGGAATAGATTTATTCTCACTTATCTCTTACTCAGTACGAAAGACTCACAAGGATATTCATTTCATTTGGGTAGGGAGAACGGACGTTCCATTCCTGAATACACTGCCCCCTAAATATAAAGCACATTTCACATTAGTCGATCCTACTCCCGATATTGGATTATATAACGCCGGGGCTGACTTATACTTATTAACTTCAAGGGAAGATCCTTTTCCAAATGTTGTTTTAGAAGCATTAGATGCAAAACTTCCTGTTATAGGGTTTAAAAATGCTGGAGGTTTTGAAGATGTTGTTACAGAAAAAACTGGTGCCTTAGTAGATTTTTTAAATTTACCCAAAATGCTAGAGAAAATATATGAATTTATTCACGATGAGGGATTACGATTACAAAAGGGAAGCTTGGGCCAAGAACTTATCGAAAAAAACTTCAATTTTCTTAATTACATTTATCAATTACTAGATCTTCTCGAACATAATTACAAAAAGATAAGTGTAATCATACCGAACTATAATTATGAAAAATACTTACCTGCTCGAATCGAATCAATCTTAAACCAAACCTACCCTCTTTACGAACTAATTTTCTTAGACGATGCCTCCACTGATCATAGCGTATCAACTTTTAAAAAGCTGCTCTCAAAAGAAAATAAGCCCCACCTGAAGGTTCAACAGATTATTAATGATAAAAACTCTGGTTCCGTATTTAAACAATGGATAAAAGGAGTCTCTGCAGCAACTGGTGATTATATTTGGATCGCAGAGGCCGATGACTTATGCGATAAGACATTTTTACAAGAGGTGATACAGGGGTTTTATATAAATAACAATATTACCTTAAGTTACACACAATCAAAACAAATTGATGAACAAGGAAATGTATTGGCTAATCATTATTTAAATTACACAAATGATATCGATAAAGAAAAATGGAAAGGCCCCTATTTTCGAAAAGGCGTCGAAGAAATACAAGATACGTTACTTATCAAAAACACTATACCTAATGTTTCAAGTGTAGTTTTTAAAAATATAGATATGAAGAAAACAGAAAAACAGTTAGAGAAGTTCAAAATAGCTGGTGATTGGTTTTTCTACGTTTCTCTTCTTACAGAGGGAGATATTTACTTCAATCCATCCCCCTTAAACTATCATAGACGACATTTAAATAGCGTAACGAGAACAGAAGATTCATACTCCCATTACAATGAAGTTGTACAAATGCAAAATTTCATTAAAGAAAGATTTACTATCGACGACATTTCTAAAATGAAAATGTATACATATAGAAAGCATCTTAAAGCATACTTAAAAATTTAAACATGTGCTTTCTATGCCATCAATATCTCTAGTAAGTTGCTACTATTACTTAAGGGAGGAATACTCTTTGAAAGACTTTATAGAGGAACATAAAGATTTAATTTCTCAAATCGCACACAACTATAATGTAAATGCAAGTATCCATCCTGAGGATCATATCTTTCAGTTCATTGTCACTAATCCCGTCTTCCCATCAAAAAAAGAAGCGATAGATTACTACTTTAAAGATGGGCAAAACTCAGCACAAATACTCTTAAACTTAATTACTTCCCTTTATCCTCCTACAGGCAATCCAATTAAATTGTTAGAATTTGCATCCGGATACGGCTGCGTAACACGTCATTTATTAAATCTACAAGCGAATTTGAGTATAACCGCTTGCGATATACACGAAGAGGCTATTTCCTTTATTGAAAACAAATTAAATAATTCTTCTATATTATCTCATCCTGAGCCTGAACAGTTAAAATTGGACTCCTCTACGTACGATATCGTTTTTTGTCTATCCTTTTTCTCTCATATGCCTGATACAACTTGGTTTCGTTGGCTGCAAACATTGTATAACGCTGTTTCACCTGGTGGTTTATTCATTTTCACAACCCATGGCTATCAAAGCAAAAAATACTTCGGGTTTCCAAATTTAAATGAAAAGGGCTATTGGTTTCTCTCTTCTAGTGAACAATTCGATTTAGATGTGAATCAATACGGACAAACGATAGTTAGTCCCTCTTACGTGTGTGACAAAATTAAATTATTACCCCATAACCCAATTATCAAAAAGTATACTGAAGGATTTTGGTGGGAACATCAAGACCTTTGGGTTATAGAAAAAGAAGCAAAATAATAACCCACGCTCTGCTTATATACAAGTAGAGTGTGGGTTATTATTTTTTACTATATAAGAACTCTTCAATCCATAGCTTATTTAATCTAATCCCATGTTTAAAATCTATTTTAGGTTCCCAATTCAATTCTTGTTTTACCTTATCAATATTTAAAATGATTTTTTGAACGTTCTCTTGTTTTTGTTTGTAACAGATAAAATCCACTTTTCTTTCTGTTATTTTCTCTAATTCCACTATAATTCGTTTTAAAGAAAGACCTTTGCCACTCCCTATATTGTATACGCAAGATTTCAATTGATTTAATTGTGCTAATTGTATAGTAATTTCAACTAAATCATCGATATAAATATAATCTCTAATAATCTCCTCTGGATTCCCATATATATGAATCCTTTCATTACTGAGATGCTGGTACAAAAAACAATTTATCGCCCCAACTTTTTTTAAGGGGTTTTGGTATTTTCCATACGGATTAGAATATCTACATACAACATAATCTATTCCATATTTTCTCTTATAAAAGTACAAATAATTCTCCAGCGAAACTTTTGTTATTCCATACGGGGAAAGTGGTCTTAATGGATGTTTCTCATCAATAGGCAAATATTCAGGTTCACCATAAACTGTGCCTCCCGAAGAAGCTAATATAATTTTTTTAATACGAAAATCTTTAACACTTTCCATGAAATTAAGAAAAAATAGACTGCTATTAATATCACCGAAAACATCTTCAATTGAAGTTGCTACGTTAGACGTCGCAGCTAAATAAATAATAATATCTATATTCACTAAAGCCTTATATATATCCTCAACATTTTCTAAATCACCTTTAATAAATTCAACTTCACTTATAATATTTTGAGGAAAATTATTTATATGTCTGGAAAATACTTTTACATTTTGCCCCTGTTTCAATAAACCCAATGCGAGGTTGATACCAATGAAACTATTTCCACCTACTATTAAATAATTATTCTTCCTCATAATATCATCTCTCTAGTAATAAATTTTTCCCGTCGTCAAACCTAAAAATATACACAAATAAACTGGATCATTTCGATTATTCATCTTCTTATCATTGTATGTTTGTTATAAATTTTCATTATCTTTATTTTCTATTTTCATTTTAGAATAGCTTCCTTATTCAGGTTGACTGCAAAAACACTCATAATATTTACTCATCCCCATGAATATATTTAATAAACAATCCTCACTTGTTTAACCCCAAAAAAAAACGTCTACATACACAAATTTCCCAAAAAGGAGTGCGAAACTCATGAAAAATATAAATCAAGAACTTTTAAATCATGTAATTCTACATAAAGATCGAATTCCACATTACCATAAAGACTTCCCGATTATACTATTTTGGAGTCATAGAAGCGGATGCACCGCGTTAGCTAATTGGTTCTTTTTTCAAATCGGATTATTTACTGAAGCAAAGAAATACAATGACTTTATTCATTACTATGAGTTCTGGGTGTATAAGAACAATACAAATTACATACCCGAGTTACAAAATGGTCTTCTAGAGGGTAAAAAGGATGTTTGTAAACTTGTGCGAAATCCCTATACAAGGGCTGTCAGCTCATTTCTATTACTTGCTGACAACCCATATGCTAGCCCTCAATGGGAAAGTATCCGTCATTATTTTTATAATGACAAATATAGTAATCAAGGAATATCATTTAAACAATTTTTATATTACGTTCAGGCATTCAGCTCCAATTCTCTAGCGTTAGATATACATTTTAGTCAACAATACGTCCCTGGTGAAGAAAACTTCATCCAATGTTATATTCCTTTAGAAGATTTTAATACACAAATCACCAAACTAGAACACACGTACGATTTGATAAAATCCCCTTTAGCACTTCTTACAAATTCAGATCATCATCGCGCACACAAGATGATTTATGCAGGGAGCTATGCAGAACTTAGCATTACAGATACAGACTTCCCACGATTTCCAACATACGAAAGCTTTTATGATAAAGAAACTATGGATTTAGTTACAGAAATATACGCACAGGATTTTGAAATGTATCCATACACGAAAGGGATATTTTAAGTCTATACATTTTCCCATGAATAAAAGCTGATGCATCGCATAGCATAAAGTGAAACTTTAATTCGATTAGGGGTTCTCTTCAACTGATTATTCCCTTCTCCTAATCGCAATTTTAAGAGATACCTAACTTTCACCCATTCCCCCTTTGATTTCGCTGATTGTTGACGTGTATCATACTTTCCATAAATAGATTGCATTTAACATAGGAGGGATGTCGTGTGGAAATCAATTTGAAACACAATAATGGGTACTGCGTTATTTGCGAAAAGAAAGCTACATTTATAGAGCATAATGATTGGCTTAGAGATCATTATTTATGTTCTACATGTAACTCTATACCAAGGCAGCGAGCTTTAATCCATGCCTTGCATACATTTTTTCCAAAATGGGATTCCTATAGTATCCACGAATCCTCTCCTGGAGGAATTACAACTCAGCTACTATTAAAAAACTGTAAAAACTATACTTATTCTCAATACTTTAGAAATTATCCTCTTGGCCAATACTTTCAAGGTATTAGATGTGAGAACTTAGAAGACATGACTTTTGAAAATGAATCTTTTGATTTATTCATTACTCAAGACGTTTTTGAGCATGTAATGACGCCAAACAAAGCCTTTAAAGAAATAGAACGAGTATTAAAACCTGGCGGCGCTCATGTATTTACTGTCCCTTGGTATCCTACACTCACAAAAACTGTGCAAAGAGCAAGAATGAATCAAGAGGTGATTGAATATATTGAAGAGCCCATTTATCACGGAAACCCTATTGATGAGAATGGATCTTTAGTAACGTTCGATTGGGGGCAGGATATGATTGAATATATTTATACACACGCAAACATGTATACCATTGTTTATTTACAAAAGGATAGATCACTAGGGTTAGATGCTGAATTTTTACATGTTTTTATTAGTAAAAAGCAAGAAAATAAAGTTTAATCACTATATAATTCGGAGGTTTAACAAATGAATAAATTTAAGTTAGGAAGTGATTTTGATCATCTTGTTAATTCACTATCTGATGTCGAACTTCTAAATTTATTTATACAAAGTTGTTCACAAACAACGATAAATGGGGTTCCCGTACCTAGGTTTCCTCCTGAAGAAATTCAAAAACAATTTGTAGGTGCTTCCTATGAACATGCTCTTTACGAAGCATATTTGTTTTATAGACATATAAAAGAATACGCCCAAAATTTAGGGGTTCCCTTAAATAAAGAAAGTAAAGTTTTAGACTTCGGCTGCGGATGGGGAAGAATTATACGCTTCTTATTTAAAGATGCCTCTGATCAAAATTTACTTGGCATTGATGTCGATCCTGCGATGATCACACTTTGTAATGAAACACTAGGAAGAGGGATATATAAAACAGCAAGTCCACATCCCCCTGTAGAATTTATTAGTGACAATTCATTAGATATCATATTCGCTTATTCTGTATTCTCACATTTATCCGAAGCAACTGCAGAAAATTGGGTAAAAGAATTTTCAAGAGTTCTTCGCCCTGGTGGAATCTTCATCGCAACAACACAAGCGCGCTATTTTCTTGATTTTTGTCAACAATTCCAAGAACATCCTGAATTAATTCAAACAGGATGGCATAAAACTTTATCTCAAGCTTTTCCAGATATACATCGCGCCATCTCGGATTATGAAAATGGCAAATTTGTTCACAGTCCTACTGGTGCAGGAGATGTTAGAAATAGTAGTTTTTACGGAGAAACTGTTATACCTAGGACTTATATTGAAAATCATTATGAGAAATATTTAAAGCTACAAGACTTTTTTGATGATGTAAATCGATTACCACAGGCCCTCTTTGTCCTTCAAAAAATTTAATTCCTTTCATTCAACGTAATAAATTTCATGACGAAAAGCACTTTCTATTTCAGCTATATATCAAATTACCTAATACTCTCTTATTAAGTAAGCTTAAAAAAAATCCAATACATACCATAAAAAGAAAGTAAACAGATAACATATCTCTTATTTTAAAATTGCTTCACCAAATCAAGAATAACTTCCCAACACTTGAACTACGAAAAACATGAGGGGGATATAACTTGAAAATAATCGCTTTTTACTTACCACAATTCCATCAAATTAAAGAAAATGATCGATGGTGGGGGAAAGGATTTACTGAATGGACAAATACTAAAAGTGCACAACCTTTATTTTCAGGACATTATCAACCTAGGGAACCTTATCAAGATTTTTATTACGACTTAACTACCCCCTCCGTAAGAAAGTGGCAAGCGGAAATCGCTAAAGCATACGGTATATATGGTTTTTGTTATTATCATTACTGGTTTAAGGGAAAAAGACTATTAGAAACACCCTTTAATGAGGTACTAAAGATGAAGGAACCTGACTTCCCTTTTTGTCTTTCTTGGGCAAATGAACCATGGACAAAATCTTGGGATGGTCTCGATAAACATATATTAATGCCTCAAGACTACGGAGATATATCTGATTGGAAGGAACACTTTGATTATTTATTACAGGCTTTCCAAGATGAGAGATATATTTATATAGATGATAAACCTCTATTCATTATTTATCGTCCAGGACATATTCCTGATTGTGAAAAAATGCTTAATTACTGGAATGCATTAGCGCGAGAAAATGGTTTAAAAGGTATATACTTTGCTGAAACATTAAACAGTTTTCCACTACCTAATATAAATGGATTCGATGCCAGCATTCAGTTTGAACCTTTCTATACAATTGCCCATGATAGCTCTTCAGACATAAATAAGGTAATATATGATTCTGATATGCAATTAAATGTTTGGGACTACGATAAAGTATGGATGTATATATTACAACGATCGCTCCCAAAGAAAAAAACATTTCCCGGGGCTTTTGTTGATTGGGATAATACTGCACGACGTAAAAACGCGAATAGCAGCATCTTTGTAGGTTCTACCCCTGAAAAGTTCACCATATATTTAAGCAAGCAAATTCATCGTACTTACTCTTTTTATAACAGCGAGTTTTTATTTATTAACGCATGGAACGAGTGGGCGGAAGGAACTTACTTAGAGCCAGATAAAAAATATGGATTTTCTTATTTAGAAGGGGTTAAAAATGCAATTGATAGAGGTATGAAAGCATACAAAAAAGACGAGTCATTCTGACTCGTCTTAAAGTTGCTTGGCGACGTCCTACTCTCACAGGGACAAGGTCCCAACTACCATCGGCGCTAGAGAGCTTAACTTCCGTGTTCGGTATGGGAACGGGTGTGACCTCTCTGCCATC
>NZ_JBQAHZ010000050.1:0-8707 GCF_051917185.1 Bacillus cereus group sp. MYBK108-1 | reverse complement strand
AAACAACAAATTCAAACATAATCTAAACATCTTTTTTCATCACACAACTCGATTAAAACGGTGCGACTTTTTAATGATATATATATATCTATGAAATGAAAATGCGAGCAAATTTTTTTCGTTTTCAGTTCATCATAGAGATACTATATAAACTCCGTAATTTCGGAATACAGAATTACAAAGAAAACAAGAATTTCGAAAATCGAAAAATCAAGATTTCAAATTCAACAAAGTTCAAAATCAAATTCCACATCAAAATCTCCCCCAAAAAATAAACCTTCAAAAAACGTACGGTATTTTATCGTTATATATATAACTAAAAAAATTCATGCGCACAATTTAGTTTTCCATCCTATACAGTAGTAACGGGAAGTTTTAGGATATAAACTATATAGCTTGTAAATTTAAAAAAGAATTCACAAATTCACGAAATTAAAGTTTTAAAAAAAGAAAGACAAAGTGTCTTTCTTTTTTTAAAACCAATTATCTTTTGTTTCTGACATCCGTTTTTTTATCTCTAACATTTTTTTCATTTGTTCTCTTTCTAACGGATCACTAATATCATCTAATTCTAATTTTTTTAACGGTTGTACAAATTTATAGCTGCCATTCTTTTTTTCAGCTAAATAATAATACTGTAATTCATCATTCCAATAATATATGACTTGTTCACTCAACATAAAAGCTCCCCCCAGTAATCACCTTAATATTAGCCCATTACACCATCATAGCATCAATAAAGCCCTGAAATTAACGCAATACAAAAGAGACAGTTCCAAAAGTAACCGTACCAAAAAGTAGTCCCAAATAACTGATAAACGCATCATAAAGCCAAAAACAAGTGTCTCAAAAAGTCCCTAAAATCATTTGCAAACGTTCATAAAAATATATATAATTTATGAACGGTAGGGTTATATGTTTTATATATATAAAAAACCGCACCCTTTTTGGGTTATTTTTCTTTGATGACAATCAATATAAAAGTCATTAAAATGAATAATATACGGTATACATGCAATAATAGTCGTAGTTATTCTTAAAAATAAAATTAAGTTCTAAATCAT
Organism: Bacillus cereus group sp. MYBK108-1; assembly: GCF_051917185.1. Taxonomy (NCBI): domain Bacteria; kingdom Bacillati; phylum Bacillota; class Bacilli; order Caryophanales; family Bacillaceae; genus Bacillus; species Bacillus cereus group sp. MYBK108-1. The sequence continues at coordinate 7,643 of NZ_JBQAHZ010000050.1, read as the reverse complement.
AAAAAAATCCTTCCAAGTGCGCCAACACTCGAAAGGATTAACCATTTTTTTATTTTCCAACCTTATTTTTACCATTTTCCAGTAGTTCTGCTAATTGTCCAGTTAGTAGAACTTTTTTCTTTTCATAATCCCCAGCAACATCAAATAACTTCGGAACATATTGTTTTATTTTCTTTCTCCAAGTACTTCTTTGAAATTTATCCATCATACCAAAATACCGACCATGGTAATCATTCATAATAGCTTCTAAAACTATACGATCACCTAACTTCATTTCACTTCCATCCAAACTAACTAAATCACCAACAATTATAGAATCAAACGGATTATAAGTTGACTCCATCCACTCACTTGCCTTTTTCTTACGTAAACGAGCTTCAAAACGCGTTACATGTTCTACATCAGGATACTGATCCAACGTGTCATTCTCTTCATTTTCTCGCTTCTTATCGTAAATACAAAGATGATTATCTGAAGCACGTTTCCCAACATACATCGTTTCCAATGATTTATCCCTATCTAGAAAAATACATTCTGATTTACTAGATAAATCTTTTATTTTCAACTCTGCAATCTTAATTGGATAATCACAAGCTATATGTATACCCGTAACCTCAACGTTTTCTAACAACCCTAATACAAGCCTTATAGATTCATCAACAACACGATTATATGCCATATGCTTAGGGTTAAACTCAAACCTAACATCTTTCAACAAACGATCATTTTTCTTTTTCCCGTTATTCGGAAGAAAACCATTTGCATCCAACTGTAAAAACAGTCCAGCATTCCTTAACAACTCATCTTTTTTAACTTCAATCAATTTCTCTTTATTTTCCAAAGTGTTAAGTAGTATCTGAACATGTTCCTCATGAATTTTTTCCATCGCTTCATTTTTAAAACCCGTTGCAAGTTCTTGCTCATCTATTTCAGATTTCAATGCGATTATTTCGCCTTTCAACTTCTCAATAGTAAGTTCTATTTGTCTCTCATGCCGTTTCAATTTCCGTTCATCAGTCAAACGACCATCTTCATCTGTTTCAGCTATCAATTCTTTCACATCAGCCAAACTTTCAAACAAACCTTGATACTCAGCATTAGAAAGTAACGATTCTCCAACTTCCCTTGCTTTCTTCTCCTGCTCTATTTGAATTTCTAATCTAATCCTATGAGAGATTAATTTCGGAAGGTCAACTGACGCTTTTTTCAATTCTCCCGCTAACTCAATATAACCACAATCAACAGAATCACATTTCAAAACTTCTTCATATCCAAAATTTTTCGAACGGTTTGCCTGCAATGAATATGGCATATTTGAACTTGTAACCACTCTTATAAACTCTTCTTTTTTAATACCTTCTTTAAAATCTGCAACAATACTTAGTTTATCAATCGTTGCATCCAATAAACTGGATTCTAGTACGTCATTCATAACAAATCCGTAACCCCCAAACAGTTGTATTTTGTGTGCTTGTCCAAGGTGTTTCTGAAGAAGGTAGAGAAATTCTCAACCTTTACCTGCTTATTAGAATAACAGGTAACTTTTTTTCGAGAGTCAATCTCCCTCAACTAAAAAATTATTTTCAAACACATTTACTTCCCGTTTTCTTTTTCCAAATAAGAAAAATAAAACTCAAATGCTTTTTCTGCAATTTCCGCTTTCGTAGAAAAACGTCCACTACTAACCAATCCCTTAATCCTTTCAGATGTTTCTTTCGGCAATCTAAAAGTCTCAGGGATTTTCGGATTCTTACCGTCTTTCGGTTTCCTACCAACAGTCACATAATTAGCTTTACTCATTAAAACACCTCCAAATAACCCAGCAACAACATGTTATCATTTCGTATGACGTTTTGTAAATGACTTTATTTTAAAAGAACATAAAATCCAAATAAAAAAGAACTCATAAAGAGTTCTCCCAACCTATAATTCATCTCCATAAACCAACCGATATAATCCATCAAACCCTAAACTAGCTTCAATCATTTTAATCATTTCTTTAGTGTAATAATCCAACTGATCATGATTCTGACTTTCAAGAAATTGTTTTTCATCAACTGTATTTAAAAGTCTCAAAATAAATTCCAGTTTCAAATCATGATTCCAATAAGGCATATCAGAGTAACCTTCAATCTCCGCTTTTATATTCTCAGACTTAAATTTTATTTTCACCTGTTCTCTAGACATACTTATCCCCCTTCCCCCTAGTTATAAATATTAGAAACAACACTAAAAAAAACACCATAAACCATTGATATCAAAGTGTTTTCTAATAACATCACCCCCTTCGTGCCCCGAGATGTTTCTAATATATCAAGTAAAAGATTGTTTTCTCACCTTCTATAAAAAACAAAGACCCTTGCATAATAAACAAAGGTCCTAATCATCCTATTAAACATTTTAAATATAAATTTCAATCAATTTACTTTTTGTTCTTCCAAAAAAGTATCAATTACATCAGTAGTTCCATCTGGAATACTCATCTTGATTTCTTCTGGAAGAAGTTCTCTAGCCGTATTCGCAATCGCCTTAGTAGTCTCAGGATTATTCCTTATAAACTTACCAGTTTTACTTAAAAATGCTGCAAACCAATTCTTTTTAGTCAACGTCTGTACTTGTTGCTTGAGGAAGTTTATTTCTCTAAACAATTTTTTAACTTCTTTTTCCAAAGATTCTTTTTCATTAATTTGTTCAGCTAATTTCTCTTCAATTAACGCTTTAAACTCTTCTAATTTATTTTCCATATCCTCCATTTCGGAGTGTGAAAAACCTTCATTAGGATCCAATTCCTTCTCTTCAAATAAAGAATCCACTTTACTTATTAAATCTTCAACCTGAGATTGATTTTTTATTACTTTTCTCGCTAAAGGTGTGGAATTAAATTCATCTTCCATCCGACTAATCCAAGAACGAATTTCAGAAAAATAATCATCCATCTGAGATATATTCTTATTTTGAATCAACATAACTTTACCAGGACTAAACTCACAACGAAATTCTAATGACGAATTAATATAAGTTTTAAAATAATAGCTCTCATCAAATATATATTTTATTGTTAATTCCTTCGTATGATTATCACCTTCTGGAATTATTATTGAGAAATCATCCTCTTCAAAAGAACTATTAAAACTTAAAGAAAAATAAATACTCTTCAAAAAAGAATTACTTACCATAAATCATCCTCCTTATTCGTATATTTAACATTAAGAATACATTAAAAGAAAATAATGATTAACGTTTTTTTATTAATCAACGCAAAAAACAAACGAATCTTGAAGGATTCCCAATGTCCTCGCAAATTCTTTCACCAACAATTTGCGAGGACATTATGCAAAGCTCTACAAACCTCGTTAAATTATGCAAAACAAGCTCCGCTAACGATACACATCTAAAAAGGGACTCACACAGAGCCCCCTAACATGCCATTATTTTTTATCATCCAAAGATACTAATACAGCACTTTCACTTATATCACCTAAACGTTCACTTATAGATTTCAAACCTTCACCAATCCCCGTAATTTGTTCATTCATTTCACCAATAAGTTTTCCAATGCCAGCTAATTGTTCATCCTTACGATCATAGTCATCAATTTTCATAGTCAATTCCAAAATCCTACAAGTCTCTTCAATCGTTAAATTATTTTTCTCAGCCAAATCCTTCACAGTGTTTATAAAATTCACTCCAAAGCTATGAAAATACTCCATCCTTGGTTGTTGATCAAATAACGTCCCCACACTATCTCTCCAATCCCTGGTCCCGATTTTTCTGTTGGATTCTTCCCACTTGTTTTAATCTCTTTTGTTGTTCTTCATGCTCTTGTTTGTGATTCAAGAACTTTTGAGCACCACTTACTTCGTCATCACCAGCAAAATGTCGTTTTAAAAACTTGCGATTCATCTTATCCAGTATACTCGCTTTAACATAACCAATCATTCCTGCAAGTTCAGGGAGCTTCTCCTTATACAAATCTTTCACTCGCTCCAACGTTTTCTTAAGAAAATCATTTTCGCCCTTTAATCCTTCATTTTCTCTTTTTAAATCCGTTACTTTCCTCTCTAAAAAACGTTGTTCTTTATATAAATTATCTTTTTCATATTCATTCTTAACCTTTTCGTTTTTAAGGTGCTTATTTTCCTCTCTAAGCGTTTCAGAAGACTTAGCTAATACTTTTATACTCTCAAAGTCTTCTAATGCAATCTCGACCGTTTTAGAGCGTATAAACCCGCCTTTCTCTTTAACAGGGATCTCATCTACACTTTTAGCTTTATCTAAAGATAATTTCAAATCATGAAGACGACTATCTATCTCATTCTTTTCCTGTTCTAACTTCTCTATTTCTTGTTGCAAAGTCACCGCTTTAAACCGCTGCGTCGATAAATGTTTCCTGTCGCTAGAAACACCACGCTCTATATCAAATCCCTTTTCCTTCACATGTTCATAGATTTTATCTTGTAGATCATGAAGCTCTGATTTGTTTTTAAAAAATGAATACGCTGATAGTTTTTGTTTTTCATTAACCGGAACCATGCCCACATGCATATGAGGTGTTTTTTCATCAACATGTACTGAAGCATATACAAAGTTCTCTTCTCCATACCTCGCCTTTAAAAAACAAACAGACTCTTCAAAGAATCGTCTCTGTTCCGCTTGAGATAAAGAATTCATATAATCAGGACTAGCCGAAATCATAAACGAACAACAAACAACAGCATCTTTCCTAATGGCTCTATCAGATATAACCCCGTCTTGAATTCTATCTTGAATTAGTTTTTTATAATCCACGTTCTCTTTACCATGAATCAAATCATAATTCTGTTCTGTTCGTTCTTGAATAATATCTGGATTTGAATGACTTTCTTTTTCACGTTGATTATGTATTTGTAATCCTTTCACATCTGTCATCTTGAATTTTTGCATATGACAAACCATGAATCTCGACATGGGCTTCGCTCCTTTTTCGGTGATAGTTCCATGTAAACTGTAGCACACTACAGTTTACTGCGTAAACACGTGTGCCCTATGGGACTTTTCGGCGACTACCGAGCCATGACAAGCATGGCAAAAACCATGGGCTTTGCCCAAACCCACAAGGGAAACCCTTCCCCTTGACCCCTTCCAATCGAACTCCCCAACCCCTCAATCCTTGAGGGGCTCCCTCGCCGGTAGGCATCCCCAAAACGGCTAACGTTTTGGAGTTCCAAGAGGGTTTTGAACAGTTAGTCTGTCAACTCCTTAATGCTCCATCATTTCGCTATCGCTCCATTCCGTCCGCTTACCGTTGACAGACACAATACACTCCCCCTCTTCTTAAGATATCTATCGTATCCAAAAATAAAAAAGGCACTCTATTAAGAGTGCCTTTTACTTACAATTAATTATTGTTATTGTTAGTATTTTGAGAATTAACAAGTGGTTTTTGAGGACTTGGCGCTGGCGGTCTCGGTGAAACTGGAGGACTATTTAATCCTCCTTTTTTTAACATACCTTCATTTAACATCTTAGGATTATTAGAATTAGAACTCATATAATCTCCCCCTTAAATAGTTTAATTAATATTTTGGAACTCTAATAATAGACTATTAGATTCACCTGTCAAATAAATACCATCTACTCTATACATTTCTTCAGATGTAGAATTTCGATAAACTACTACATCTCTTAAAAACAATTCACTTTCTTCATGCGTATCTGAAAAAGCTTCCACCCAACCTTGATACATTAAATCATTTTTCAAATCTCGAACAGTAACCCATTCTATAGTCGGCAACTCAAACACATACGCCCAAACATCCAGTTCTCCAAACTTTTTAGTAATTTTAAACTTAACAGCAAACTTATGAATTAATCTCGAATTTATAATAAACGATATCAAAAAACCTAAAAAAATCGCTACAACCGAAGTAATGAGAACTTCCGTTATATTTATTTCTGATTTACCATCCATCAAAGAAACCAGAAAGTTCATTTTTTGATTCGGTTTAAAACCATTCATTTTCACTATTAAATTATTCAAACATACAAAAATGTATACAAAAAAATAAGATGTTAAACCAAACAAGAAAGAGTTCAGTAAAAATACCTTAAATTCTCTCCCTTTATGTGTAGTTAAACTATCTACTATGACTGCTGAAATCAATCCTGGAAAAAAAATTAATAATAACCTAATAGTTAACTCGGAAAATTGCATAGTTCTCCTCCAAACACCAAATGTTTTACATATACTGACACAACAACCTTTATATTCTATCACGAATTCTTAGTTAAGAATTTTATATCCATAAAAAAAGGAGAGAAATTCTCCCCCTTCTTCTCTCCTTGAATCTACTTACTGTTTTCATCCACATTCGGAATATATTCAATTAAATCCGATAACTTAACATCCAACTTCTCACAGATCGCTAGTAATGTATCTAATCTTAAAGACGACACATTATCATTATGCCAAAGCTTATTAATAGAATTACGACTCACACCAGTTATCCTTATTAACTCCGCAATATTATCTATATTTTTTTGGGCCATAATCATACGAATGTTATTTACTAACTTCATTCCTCTTACTCCTTATATTCAATATACACTCCATTTTACTCATAAAGATAATTCTATGCAATTTATAAGTAAAAATAAACCTCTTAAACATTATATTTATTTATATTTATTGATATTTTAACTTCATAAGGTTAAAATATAACCACAGACAAAAAACAAAGAACAACGAACATGAAAGGAAGAACGACTTGGCATATCTAACAGCAAAAAAAGTAAAAGGAAACATTTACTTTTATGTATCTCAATACGTTGGAACACAACCATATTACTCAAAACACTATAAATATATAAATATTTACTCAATCGGCAATCAAAAAATAGCTTTAGAGAGAATCGCTATGTGGTTATTAGATAACAACCGCATACCAAAAGAACTAATAGAAATCGGAGTATCCATAAACGATGTGAAATATTGGTATGAAAAAATTGAAAAAACATTACAGAACTACTCTTTAACTAACCATAAAAATACCTAAAAGGAGCATTACTATGGCATTTCTAACAAATTACAAAGCAAATGGAAAAAGATACTTTTATGTAGAAAAATATGTTGGTAAAAAACCATATACCTGCAAACAAAGTGAACGTATTTATTCAATTGGAAACGAAAGAATCACATTAGAAAGGCTCACTTTATGGATTTTAGATAACAGTTTCATTCCAAGCGAATTAATAAAGATCGGAATATCAATTGACGATATAGAAAACTGGAGAGAAAAAGTAGAAAATACCATAAAAAGATACTCTCTATAACTAAAAACAAGAAAAAAGACTGATATTTTTGTCAGTCTTTTTTCTTTAACTATTTATATTTTTTCCATCACAAAAGGGTTAGATATTTTAATAATATATTTATATATTTAATAAAAGTTATGCGTGACTGTTTGTTTTTTTCATTTGCAAACAAAAACAAACAGACTTTAAGAGTAAAAAGGATTAAAAATATACAGAAATCACGAAATAAAAAATTCACAAAACAACAAATTCAAACATAATCTAAACATCTTTTTTCATCACACAACTCGATTAAAACGGTGCGACTTTTTAATGATATATATATATCTATGAAATGAAAATGCGAGCAA
>NZ_JBQAHZ010000049.1:0-10029 GCF_051917185.1 Bacillus cereus group sp. MYBK108-1 | reverse complement strand
TTTCTCATGACATTCATTATATTTCGAATCATGATGAACATCATATGATGAATAATCAAGTTCATAAAATTCTGCACTGATTAATTCACAATATGGTTGTTCATTATAGAAAACATTATTTCCAAAGAAGTATTTGTCTAGACGAGGAACATCATTGTTTTTTGGATTAATAAAACGTGCTTTGTTTTCCGAAGAAAAAGCTATAATTGGTAAGGAAAGGAATTCATCTTCAGTTATATCAGCAAAACCAGAGAATCGAACCTTTGCAATACGATCATGAAGCACGCCATTGCAGTATTTAGCAGCGTATTCAATATTTTTACGAATATAACCTTCTACAAACAATTTTGCTCTTGTTACTTGGAAAAATCCTGTTTCATTAATTGGTTCATATTCAACAGGTACTAGTTTACATTGTGTTAAAAATACATCTTTTAACACTCTTTTAATTTCCACTGCTGGTGGAGAAAGTGGAATTTCCGCTTCTACAACAATTTGAAGTGTTCTTTCTGTTAATACAACTGGAATTTTAACTCTAGGATTGGTTGTAAGAACGGGTGTTGCTTCAGTATCAGTCAGTGGAATTCGTGATTCTGATTTAACTTTACAATTCTTATTTTTACTATATTCTTTTTCACTCAAGTTAAAAAGCCTCCTCTTGGTTTATGTTTGAGTGTTTTGATATTACTTTAATATGCTATGGGAATGTATTTATTTATGTGAAGGCTCGTATAATAGTGATTTTTCTCATTTTGAAATAGAAAATAGATTAAAGTAATAAAATTTATATTTTTCTTATTGAATTTTGTTTAGTATATATTTTCGTTAAAATATTGTTAGACTTTTTTATCTTTAAAAATAGATAGTACTAAATAAAATTTTTTGAACCATTTTGAATTGAAAGCATATATTTATAGTGTGGAACAAGCTTTGGACACTTGTTTTGCACTCATAACTTGATCTTCTTTGAAAGAAAAAGGGGATTTACTAGTAAATCCCTTTTTTGAATTAAATAGATGTTTATATGTTGTTCTTCCTTTTTTTATAAGATTAATATATTTATTTTTGTTTGAAAGAAATAATATGAGTTTATAAGTTTAGTTAATTACATAAAAATCGTTATATCAGAAAATAATCATATAAAGAATAAATAAAAAAGATATTTATTACGAATATCTTTTTTATTTATTCTTTGAGTTGTTTTTCGGAGAGAAAATATATTTGCATTCATGATTTTATTGTATGAAATTACTTTATAAAAGGTTAAATTTAGAATTATTTGATTTAACTATTTTATTGTATTTTAAATATGAAATACATCTAGGACATTATTTTTTTCTTCTTTATTAATTTCATGAAGAAAAGTCAACATTTAAAGTGATTTGAATGTTAAATTAAATTCAAAGTTTTACATTGGAACTTTTTATTATTAATTGTATAAAATATCGTGAAATTAAAAGTGTATTAAGGTGAAAAATGGTATTTTTTTCAGATAAAAAGCCTAGTTTTTACTAGGCTTTTTATTTAACTTATTTATGTTCTATATGGGTTAGCACCAACAAGATGCGAATTTCATATGCTAAGAAATTAGTAAAACATTTATTAAAAAGTTTTACATATTATCACTTTTTTAAATTCAACGTATAATGCAATGAGCATTTACAATATAGTCTTGGCCGTTGCTAATAAGAAAAATTCTATTCAAAAGTTTACTTTTGAATAGAATAAAAAGGAGTCCTATGTTTATGGGATTCTTTTTTATTTTTTTATAATATTGTATCAATTGAATATAGATGATAGTTTAGTAAGGGTTTATATATTTTAAATTAATGATTTCATAAAAGTGGATAATATACATTTAAGTTTATTTTGTTGAGGATTAAGATCTTAAAAATCGTTGATAAATAAGGCGTTTAAACGATGTATAAAGCCTTTTGACATATTAAAATTAGCTTTTATAAAGATATTTGCTACTTATAAATCATTACCTTGAACTATTTTGGATGTAGAAGGAGCGAGCGAAATGAATCTTAGTAAACAAATTAAAAAATATCGAGATAGGGAAGGGTTTTCTCAAGAAGATTTAGCTGAAAAAATTTATGTTTCTCGTCAAACCATTTCAAATTGGGAAAATGAAAGAAGCTATCCTGATATTCATAATTTATTGCTTCTAAGTGTTCTTTTCGATGTTTCTTTAGATGATTTAGTTAAAGGGGACATGGAAATGATGAAAAATAATCTTCAGCAAGTTAAATTTAATAAGTTAGGACAGGTAATGGCTATATTCTTGATTTTAGCTGTAGGATCAATAGGATTAGCAATTAAATATTTTGGTAATGTAGGTTTAATTATTCCATTTGTTTTTTGGGTAATTGCTATGACAGCTGCTATAAAAATTGACATAATCAAGAAACGTGAAAATATAAAAACATACGCTGAAATTGTTGCTTTCATGGAAAATAAAGATGTGAATGTAGAAAGAGAAAAGCGAGATAAGAAAAAATACATCATTCAAAAAACATTGATTGTTGTAGGGGTTGCGTCGGTTTCAGGAATTATTGCTCTTTTGAGTTTTTCGATATTTTTATAGAGTAAAGATGTTCAATGTTATAGTGTAAATACAAGACATGATTAGAAATAGAGAATATTATGTTGGTCAATCAAAACGGACCTAGTGAAACGAAGGGAGTATTTGACTTGACCAACTGAACGAAACCCAGACCCTCTTGGCATTGAACAAACTATTGTTTGTTCCTGCCAACCGGCGAGGGATCCCCTCAAGGATTGAGGGGTTGGGGAGTTCGATTGATGGGGTCAAGGGGAAGGTTTCCCCTTGTAGGTTCGGACAAAGTCCGAGATCTTTTCCATGCTTGGCATGGATCGGCGAAGCCGAAAAGCGTCGCAGACCCCTATTGATTTTGATGCGTCAGCGTCAAAATACGTATAGGGTTACGTCAATTGACACAATTTCGTCGCCTTGCTAGACTAATTGTATCAATTGATCTAGAGGGAGTGGTGGCACTTTATGTTGTTTTCTATCTCATTTAATCAATCTCACCAAAGTTCATTAAGCCATAATAACAGAGAAAACATTCATGGGAATCCTGGCATAGATCCATCCAGGTTAGAAGAGAATATCTACTTTGTTCAAAAGGACATCCGAAGTGTATACAAGGATGTCTTTCAAGAAGCAGTAAATAAGTATAACGAGAAACAAAAACGTAATGATCGCAAAATTAAGGATTATTATGACAAGATAAAAAAAGATACAAAGACACATGAGCAACGAGAATTGGTTGTAGCGGTTGGAGAGGGTAAAGATGACCCAAAGTATAGGGAGGCTAAAAAAGAAGCGTTAAAACAGTATGCAGAGGCGTTTCAAGGGAGAAATCCAAATCTAGCAGTCTATAACATGGTTTTACATGATGATGAAGCAAATCCGCATTTACATATTAACTATGTACCGAATTTCGAAAGTAGTCGAGGATTAACGAGGCGTGTCGGAATGGATAGAGCCTTGCAACAACAAGGTGTACAAGGAAAAGGAACGGATCTAATTGCGAATTGGAGACAATTAGAAACGGCTTATATTGAATCTTTAGCTAAAGAACAAATTCCAAATTTTGAACGTGCCAATGTGGGTTCACATAAATATATGAAAGTCCGACAATACAAGGAATATGCTGAAGCTGTTTCTAACATAGAGAATCAAATTACGGAGATAAGTAAGAGATTGCCGGATAGCAAGATTACGTTAAAGCCCAAAAAGAAAGAGATCAAGACGGAGGTAAAGTCAAAATTAATTGGTAAACCTGAAATCATTGAAAAAGAAACAGGTAATTATGTTTTTTCACCAAAGCAACTCGAAAAAGTAGAAGAATTGATAACTGCAGCAGTTACTGTAAAAAAAGATTATGAGCGTTTGCAGAATACCGATTTGGTAAAAGAAAATAGGGAATTGAATCGTCAAGTTGATAGCTTGTATGATTCTTTAAAAGAATCTCAAAAGATCAATTTAGAGTTGAAAGAGGAAAATAGAAAGTTACATACTGAAATAGGCTCATTAAAAGCTCATATAAAGGATTTAAAGGAGAATGTAAGAGTTTTGTATCAACAGACGAAAAAAGCTTTTAAAGAGAAATTTAAGGTATTTAGAGGGATTATTAAAAATGAATTGGATAGCAAGGGAATAGATAATCAATTTGAACGTGAACATAAGAAAGAAATAAGCAGACATCGAGATTTTGATAGGGAAAGATAAGAGTGATAATGATGAAAGTATTGAGTTGTATGAGTTTGAAGAAGAAAAAGAGGATTGAACGTTGTGTTTTTGCAAGAGATGGAAAGCTTTAACAAGGTGTTTCATGTTATTATAGAGAAAGACGTATAAACGAGAAAAACCGCTCTAGCTTTGGTCGGCGAGACGGTTTTTCGTACTAAGGTTGGAATCAACCATTTATATATTCTATATACATTCTAACATATAAAAGTTGATTCCTTCCACTAAGGGAGAGAATTATTTTATGACAAAAGTTGTAGATTTTGGACAAGCTGAAAAAAAAGCGAAAATAAGAGATCGTAAGATTGATAGTATTTATGACCAGTTGCAAGCCGGTGGTTATTCAGAAGAAGAGAAGTCAATGCTTTTGCAGTTGTTAAGTAAGGCGACTGGTGGGGAAGAATATTTCATTGGTAAAAAGAAAAAGCCTACGGATAGGGTGAAGTTTGTGCAAATGATTACGGATAATTATAATTACTTAGCAAAAATAAACTATCTTACAAATGCTGAAAAGGCTTTTTTAATGGATTTAGTACCTTATGTAGAATTTAAAACGAATATTCTCGTAGAACGAGCAAATGAAGAAAATGAATTTGATTCAGATAATGCTACTCCTAGTTATTTAGCAAAAGAATTAAAGAGAGATCGTTCAAGGGTTTCAATGATGATGAATTCTTTAATGGAAAAAGGAGTATTGGCGGTTGCTGAATCTGGAATGACAACAGAAGATGGACGTATTTGTACGAGTCGTACATGGTTTATAAATCCTAATATTATGTGTTGTTCTCCAAAAGATGGAGTAGACAAAGCTACACAAAGAATTTTTAAGAAGTCTCTTAAAAACTTTATTGCTGAAGATGGTAAAAAACATAAATTACCAGTTTATTTATTTTAGGAATGAGAAAAAAGATGTTATTGACATCTTTTTTTTTGTGTGTTTTCCCATTTTTTAGGTGTTGCTTTTTTGCAACACAGGTGTTGCTTTTTTGCAACACCCTATACCTTATAAAGCCTTGATATTACTGGTTTTTTTTATTTTGCTCTTCTCACTCTTATATATAGGGCTAAAAGTTCCGCAAGGAACAGGTAGTATTTTTGAGCAAATAACGCTCAAAAATCTCCACCTTCAGAAAAAGAAAAGTCGGTTCGTTAATCCTCACCTAAAGGCTATCGCCTTTTCTTTTTTTTTTCTGTCTTTGCGGAATTTTTTTCGGCTGGTTTTTAGCTTTTGCCAAGCCGAACAGACCAAAAACAGGGTTAATTTGCTCGACTTGGATCAGCAATTATACCAGCCGAACCGCTAGTTCTTCCGTTCAAAATATTCTTCTTTTTCTATATAGAATTAACGCTATGTGGGGTTTCGCCCCCACACGACGAGCCAGCACTCACAACCAAAAACAAGAAAAAACTCTTTAATGGCATTTAATTTTATTTGATGATCCAAACGTATTGTTCAGGACGCCAATCCCAATAGTTTCCGTCTTTAAAATAGTGTTGCGGAAGATAAAACCATTGTCCCTCTTGAGTTGGCGGCGTTAATTGTCTGTCTGTTCGTCGATAATTATTATCGTCTTTTATTGTCATAATCTTTTGTCCTTTCTTTTAAAAATATATATTGTTTTGAAATAACATATTTAAGAATTAAACATAGATTAAAATAATTAATAAAGTGGTAATCTTAATATTTTATGAATTTTAAATTAATGAGATAGTTGTCTGAATTAAAATGGGTTCGATTTCATTATATTAGAATATAACCATTTAAAAATTCTATGAAGTGTCTGTTCAACGGTAAGCGGACCGTAGGGAGAATTAAGGAGTTAACAGATTCACTACACTAAGACCCTCTTGGAATTCCAAAACGTTTACCGTTTTGGGTTCCAACATGGCGGTACTCTTTGTTAGAGTTTTTATATAATACGTATATAAATTTTTTAAACAAAGGAGTGAAGGTGATGGCTATTTTTTTTCAAAACAGTACCCAATACTCCATAAGCGTTGCTATCAGCTTACCTGATCCTAATTGTAGTTGTGGATGGAATAAGACTGGATGGTGGAATGTGGAGCCTGGTAGGAAAGCGATGGTTAAGAGCGGGGATACCAAAAACCTAACGTTCTGGTACTATGTTGAGGACAAAGAAGGTTCTTGGGGTGGTCCATACGATACCACTGTCCCTGATCAGCGTTTCAATAAGTGCTGGATGGAGAAATGTACACCTTGTAGAGTAGTAGGGTTTAAGAGGGGAACGACCGACGACAGTGACGAATATACAATCAACATGAAGAACCCATAGTAACGAATATATAATCAATATCGTGTGGCCTATCGATTTTGACAATCTAATATTTGTTGCGTAAAAAAGTTTCAGAAAGAAAAAACATAAACTACCAATTTATTTATTTTAGATGTCAATTTTATATTGACATCTTTTTTTATGTGTATTTTTACACTTTTTAGGTGTTAAAAAAATTAACACTTTATGTCTTATAAACCCTTGATATTACTGACTTTCTTCATTTTGCTCTTCTTACTCTTATATATAAGGCTAAAAGTTCCGAAAGGAACAGGTCGTATTTTCTTTCGTTTTGCTTCAGAAAATCTCCACCTTTTTCGCTTTGCTTCATCCTTGCAGAAATTTTTTCGGCGGGGGGTGGAATGTTGCCCAGCCGAACAGACCAAAAACGGAATATTGAGTTGCTCGACTTGGACTAGCTATTATACCCGCCGAACCGCCTAGTTCAACTGTTCATGAATAGATATTTACTTTATATTTTTAAGACACTAAAAGGGGCTAACCCCTCGCTTCGCTCACCCCAGCCAACCATCAACCCAAAAACAGGGGGAAACCTAAACAAATACAAATAAAAAAGAAAGTAGCTTAGCTACTTTCTTTTTTATTGTGAAAGACCACCAAATTATTATGTTGCGAAATTACTGGTAAATGGGTCTATATATATTTTGACAGGCGTAGAAATTATCTCCTGTTATTTGCAGGCAATGGGCAAAACAACTTGGTCCATATGAATATGACATGATTGCAGGAGAATTCGAGGGTCTTACTACCGGTCCTATTCCTCCTTGTCCTGGATCGAGTATTTGTATCGGAATTTCTGGTTTAATTGGGCAAGGTTCTATGATACATTGTTTTTTATAGTAGCAAATCGGTCTATTTCCAAAATAAACACAGTGAGATGCTGGAAAACAGTTTATACATTTCATAATTTTTTCTCTCCCTTTAATTCATATATTAATCTAAGTGTAAATTAAAGTTTTATAAGGTGTTTTAAGAGTTTTACATAGTCATTCAAATTATAGATTATGAGTAATTTATCTATTATGATTGGGTGGTTTTAGGTTTTCATTTGTCTAGAGGGAAACCTAAAACCACCCGTTCTACATAAAAAAGTCCTCCAGATTGTTTAGCTGGGGTTTCGTGTTCACATAATTATTGAAAGCAAAAGTACAAAACGACAAATCCTTTAAAAGTACTAATTTTGTTTTACTATTAACCACATATGAATTCTTGATGGTGAAGAAGATAATGTACTGGAACGAAGTAAAACGGTCATAACATTGGTATGTCGAGGGTACATTTGTACTAGATATATGTCTTCCAATGGATCAGTGGCGTATCCTGCACTGATAACCTGTTGATTTGCTCTTCCATTCAATCGAAAATCTATAATTTCATTGGGTTGTATGTTAACTTGAGTTGGTGCCCATAAATAACGGATAAAGCCATTCTCAAGATTCTGTTGAGTCGCTTCTGCAACATCTAAATCAAAACGCCTACCAACGTTAAAAGGTCTATTAGCCGTTTCTCTATATAAGGTTTTTGGCACCTGTTGAGGTATTTGAGGTATATACGATCCATTATAAGGATAATAATTATTCATTGGTTCGCTCCTAATCTTATGAAATATATGGTAACGACATATATTATTCCTACTAAAGCATGCTATGAAGATTGTCTTCAACAATTTAGGCGAATTGAATGAATATATTATACAAATACAGTTAACATAACGTCCTATTATCGGTAGCAAAGATTTTGATAGAATCCTTGTTTTTATAGGGTTCTTTTTTCTTTTCTAGTAAAATTAATATGCATGATTTTATACATGGTTGATGTAGCAGGGATTCTAGGGATCCTTGCTATTCTTTTTTTGCATAAAATCTTGTATAAATAAAAAAGATTTTGATGTGGGTATTGGGATGGGATGAGTATTTAATTTTAAAATTTGATCTGTAATAGGAATTATACAAATTGCTTATGTAAAGATTATGGAGATTAATGGTTTGAAAAAAGTAATACGTGAATTATTAGGAAAAAGGGTATATCATCGCTATAGCGAATATATTTTTGAGGTGAGACGCTATGAAGACGCTATATAGTCCCGGCGACGTGGCAGAGCAATTAGGTATTCAATCTAGTACATTACGTAAGTATGCTGATGTACTAGAAAAAGAGGGTTATACTTTTATAAAAAATGAACGTGGCCATAGGAAATATACAGAAAGTGATGTAATGGTGTTTCGTAAGGTTATCAACCTAAAGAATGATACAGACATGACATTAGAAAACGCTACAAAACAAATAGTATCATGGAATCAAGGCGTTGAGGTATTGCCATTAGAGCGACATGAAATTGAGCGCTATGAAGAACCAGATTTCAACGCTACAACGCTACAGATGATGCTTCAAGATCAAAATGAAATCATTGAAAAGCAAAATGAATTACTACAAGAATTAAACA
The DNA here is from genome assembly GCF_051917185.1 of Bacillus cereus group sp. MYBK108-1. Taxonomy (NCBI): domain Bacteria; kingdom Bacillati; phylum Bacillota; class Bacilli; order Caryophanales; family Bacillaceae; genus Bacillus; species Bacillus cereus group sp. MYBK108-1. Next base: position 992 of record NZ_JBQAHZ010000049.1, on the reverse strand, counting down.
AACGTTTAGTTGAACAAGATCAGCGATTTGCACAAAGAGAATCAGAGTTATTGAGCGCTATACAAACGATACAGGAATCCCAAAGGCTTATAGCGGTGAATACTAGCGAAGACGTAGCGAAGAATCAAAGAAGCGATGAAATGCTTATACAAACAATAAGGGAAGTTCAGGAAGTTAAGAAGATGATTGCAGCAAGTAAAGATAGGAAATGGTATGAGTTTTGGAAATGATTTTTTAAAATTTGTTTAATTATCTCTTGCTACTTCTAAAAAATATAGAAAAATGAATACAAAGGTAAAGTTTAGAGTTATATGGGAATTCTGAGCTTTTTGGGTTATTACTGATAATTTTATTTTATATGAACTAAATTTTAGGAAGAAGGAATAGAAAATGAATAAGAAATGTCCTAATTGTGGTTCTAGAGAAATAGAGGAAGATTTATTAAATGCCCAAGAATGTTTAAAACTTATTAGTACGAATAACCTTTTTAATCAATTTTCAAGAATGGTTGCTGATATTTGTACTGAGTGTGGTAACATTTTATCTATGAAAGTAGAACATCCAGAGTATTTTGGAGTAAATACATAAAAATTATTGATAATACAGATTATGTGGACAAAAAATCCCTTTAGAATAAAGATCTGAAGGGATTTTTTAGGATTTTTCTTTTTTTAATTAATGAAATGTGAAAAATAATTGATTTACTTTAAAAATATTACTTTTTTATTTTATCCGATTTGTACTTGTTGAGTTTGTAATACTTTCAAAGTAAGATCAAGAACAATTTTTTCACGTAATTTGTCAAATTCTTTCTCAGGATATTCATCATAATGTTTATCTTGATATTTATCTTGATATTTATCATAATATCTATCATGATTTTTCTCATGACATTCATTATATTTCGAATCATGATGAACATCATATGATGAATAATCAAGTTCATAAAATTCTGCACTGATTAATTCACAATATGGTTGTTCATTATAGAA
>NZ_JBQAHZ010000048.1:0-14841 GCF_051917185.1 Bacillus cereus group sp. MYBK108-1 | reverse complement strand
CCGTTCCCATACCGAACACGGAAGTTAAGCTCTCTAGCGCCGATGGTAGTTGGGACCTTGTCCCTGTGAGAGTAGGACGTCGCCAAGCAACTAAAAACACAAGTCATTTGACTTGTGTTTTTTTATTTCCCATGAAATAGATTTGGTTCCATTAATAAAAAATTTGAAATATAGTAAGGGATTTTTTGAGCAGAAATACTTAGAAATTGATAAATAAATGGATAATCTTCAGAACCATAACTTCCAAGTAAGTCATACCACCAATCTGTTTCATATCTAGAAATCATGCTTAAATTATAGAGCAATAAATAATGAATGAGGAGTTCAGGTAATATTGGCTTAGGATTTCTAGGGTCAGTCGTAAGTGGCAAATAATAAGTATTAGTAAGATGTTCATAGTATAAAGGAGTACTGTACATAGGGTTCCATGATTGAATAGGCGCTGTAAAAAGTAAATTCGATTTATTAGTCTTCTCAGGTACGTGTTGTATTGATAAATGCTTACAAGATGTTTCAATGTAACGAGAAAATCTCTCTTTAGTCATATGTAATCGATCTAGTAGGTTGACTGAAAAGGAGAGCTCATTTTTAATTGTTGAATCAATTTTATATAAAGTTGATCCTTTTTGACTATAACGAAATAAATTTTGTAATTCTGGAATATTTCCCATTAGTTCTAACATGTTAAATTTTTCTGCTTCTAAGTGTTTCATGTGAAACAGTTGTTCTGCAACATGAGTAAACAATCCGTTTTTTTGTACCTTCACCTCATCTTCTAAAAATTGATACCCTTGTTTTTTTCGTTTGCGAGTTGTAACGCCATGAGCTAAAACAGTAGTGGATTCAGGATAGTTAGGGTCAATAGTTAGTAGGCATGCTTTAAACAGTTGACTAATTCCATAAAATAACAACATTGGTTGAATGGAAAATGGAGCTGTCTTATATAATTCATAATAATTTTTCCCGTGTTCTAAGTAATAAATAAAGGGATAACAATTTTCAAAACTTTTTTTTTCTGCATCCTGAATAGAGGATTTTTCATAACAACGGGCAAGATAACGTTGTACGTTTTGAGATGAAAAAAAGAAACTTAACTGCTGCCAAGTACAAGATGTTTGATGCATATATTACGCTCCTTTTATTGTCTAAAAATTCTAACATATATATACGTCCTTGACAGTATTTTAACCAATTGATAAGCTACTAATAATAATTTCTGGTATCATAGGGGGAACAATTATGTGGGAATCTAAATTTGTTAAAGAAGGTTTGACTTTTGATGATGTATTACTTGTACCAGCTAGGTCAGATATATTACCAAGAGAAGTAAGTGTTAAAACAGTTTTATCTGAAAGCTTACAGCTAAACATCCCGTTAATTAGTGCAGGAATGGATACAGTAACAGAAGCTGACATGGCTATTGCAATGGCTCGCCAAGGTGGTTTAGGAATTATTCATAAGAATATGTCTATTGAGCAACAAGCAGAGCAAGTTGATAAAGTAAAGCGCTCTGAAAGCGGCGTTATTTCAGATCCTTTCTTCTTAACTCCAGAACATCAAGTATATGATGCAGAACATCTTATGGGAAAATATCGTATCTCAGGTGTACCGGTTGTAAATAATTTAGATGAGCGAAAATTAGTTGGTATTATTACAAACCGTGATATGCGCTTCATCCAAGACTACTCAATCAAAATTTCTGACGTAATGACAAAAGAACAATTAATTACAGCTCCAGTTGGTACTACACTGGAAGAAGCTGAAAAGATCCTACAAAAGTATAAAATTGAAAAACTCCCTCTTGTTGATAATAACGGTGTATTACAAGGGCTTATTACAATAAAAGATATTGAAAAAGTAATTGAATTCCCAAACTCTGCTAAGGATAAGCAAGGACGCTTATTAGTTGGAGCAGCAGTTGGTGTAACAGCGGATGCTATGCTTCGCATCGATGCATTAGTAAAAGCTAGTGTAGATGCAATTGTACTTGATACAGCACATGGACATTCTAAAGGTGTTATTGATAAGGTAAAAGAAGTTCGTGCTAAATACCCATCACTAAATATTATCGCTGGAAATGTTGCTACTGCTGAAGCAACGAAAGCATTAATTGAAGCTGGTGCAAACGTAGTTAAAGTTGGTATTGGACCAGGTTCTATTTGTACAACACGCGTTGTAGCCGGTGTTGGTGTACCACAATTAACTGCAGTTTATGATTGTGCAACAGAAGCTCGTAAACACGGTATTCCAGTTATTGCTGATGGGGGTATTAAGTACTCTGGTGATATGGTGAAAGCTTTAGCGGCAGGAGCACATGTTGTTATGCTAGGTAGCATGTTTGCAGGTGTTGCAGAAAGCCCTGGAGAAACTGAAATTTACCAAGGTCGTCAATTTAAAGTGTATCGTGGTATGGGTTCTGTCGGTGCGATGGAAAAAGGAAGTAAAGATCGTTACTTCCAAGAAGGTAATAAAAAGCTTGTCCCAGAAGGTATTGAAGGACGAGTGCCATATAAAGGACCTTTAGCAGATACAGTTCACCAATTAGTTGGTGGCTTACGTGCAGGTATGGGATATTGCGGAGCACAGGATTTAGAATTCTTACGCGAAAATGCACAATTCATTCGTATGTCAGGTGCTGGCTTACGTGAAAGTCATCCTCATCACGTACAAATTACAAAAGAGGCTCCAAACTACTCATTATAATGTCTTATATACAAATAGACAGAGATTTGATATCTCTGTCTATTTTTTTTTGATTATGTTAGAATAACGGTTATGTGAGTACATAGATATTGGGGGTAGCAAAAGTGAAAGGTATGTTTTGCAAAAGATTCATTGCTTTGGTAACAGTGCTTACACTAGCTTGTAGCATTTTTATGCCATATAGCAATGCATCAGCTGAAACAGGAGCCGCTTTAAACATTGAAGCAGGTGCGGCAATTTTAGTAGAAGCGAATTCTGGGAAAATTTTATATCAAAAGAATGCAGATGAATTATTATCCATTGCTAGTATGACAAAGATGATGAGTGAATATTTAGTTCACGAAGCAGTGGATAAAGGAAAACTTAAGTGGGACCAGAAAATTAAGGTTTCTGAATATGCATATAAGGTTTCACAAGATGCTTCATTATCAAATGTTGCATTAGAAAATGGTGGCTCTTATACAGTAAAAGAGTTATACGAAGCAATGGCAATCTTTTCTGCAAATGGTGCAACAATTGCATTAGCAGAAGCAATTGCAGGTAAAGAAGTAGACTTCGTAAAAATGATGAATGACAAATCGAAAGAACTAGGGTTAAAAAATTATAAATTTGTCAATTCTACAGGTTTAACGAATAAAGATTTAAAGGGAATGCATCCTGAAGGAACAACAGCGGATGAAGAAAATAAAATGTCTGCAAAGGATGTTGCAACTTTAGCACAACATTTAATTAAAGATTATCCAAAAGTGTTAGATACAGCAAAAATCCCTAAAAAAGAATTCCGTCCAGAAAAAGAGAAGTTTGGAATGTCGAACTGGAACTGGATGTTAAAGGGCTTAGTTAAAGAATATGATGGTGTAGATGGCTTAAAAACAGGCTCAACTCCAGAAGCAGGAGATTGCTTCACTGGTACGGTTGAAAGAAACGGAATGCGTTTTATTTCTGTAGTTATTAAAACAAGTTCTCATACAGCACGTTTTGATGAAACAAAGAAGCTATATGATTATGGATTTGCTAACTTCGAAGTGAAACAAATGTATAAAAAAGGTTCTTCAGTAAAAGGACAAGAAACAGTACGAGTAGAAAATGCGAAAGATAAAGATGTAGCAGTTCAAACGAAACAAGCTATTTCACTTCCAGTGCCAAAAGGAAGTAAAGATGTTTATAAAACAGAATTAAAAGAATCAAGTAAGGGACAAGAAGCACCTATTAAAAAGGGAGCTGCGCTTGGTCAAATGGTAATTACGCCAAAAGATACAAACGACCCTGGATTTTTAACTGGTAAGTCACTGCAAGTGGATCTTGTAACGACATCTGAAGTAGAAGAAGCAAACTGGTTTACTCGTGCTATGCGCGGAATTGGTTCATTCTTTAGTGGTATGTGGAATAGTGCTGTTGATACAGTAAAAGGTTGGTTTTAAAAGCTCCTCACGATAGGAGCTTTTTTTTATTCCTATTTTTCATACCGACTTTATGAAAAAGTAGTAGACAAGCATCTGATAGTTAGTGGTAGAATGTAAGAGTATTCTTAATTTTCGCCTTTAACGGGGGAAAGCAATTCACCTAGGGGGGTTTTTGTACATGACAAATGTAACAGGGACAGAACGTGTAAAACGTGGAATGGCAGAAATGCAAAAAGGCGGCGTTATTATGGACGTAGTTAACGCTGAACAAGCAAAAATTGCAGAAGAGGCAGGCGCAGTTGCCGTTATGGCATTAGAGCGTGTACCAGCAGATATTCGTGCAGCAGGTGGCGTTTCTCGTATGGCAGACCCAACAATTGTTGAAGAAGTTATGGGTGCGGTGTCAATTCCGGTTATGGCAAAATGCCGTATCGGTCACCTTGTAGAAGCACGTGTATTAGAATCATTAGGGGTAGACTATATCGATGAGAGTGAAGTATTAACTCCTGCTGATGAAGTATACCATTTAAATAAACGTGATTACACAGTTCCATTTGTATGTGGTTGCCGTGATATCGGAGAAGCTGCACGTCGTATTGCAGAAGGTGCATCTATGCTTCGTACAAAAGGTGAACCAGGAACAGGAAACATTGTAGAGGCAGTGCGTCATATGCGCCAAGTCAATGCAGAAATCCGTCAAGTTGCGAGTCTACGTGAAGATGAGTTAATGACATATGCAAAAAATACTGGCGCTCCTTACGAAGTATTACTTGAAATTAAACGTCTTGGTCGCTTACCAGTTGTAAACTTTGCGGCAGGTGGTGTAGCAACACCAGCAGATGCAGCATTAATGATGCAACTTGGTGCTGATGGGGTATTTGTTGGATCTGGTATCTTCAAATCAGAAAACCCAGAGAAATTTGCACGTGCAATCGTTGAAGCAACGACTCATTATGAAGATTACGAACTAATTGCAAGCCTTTCTAAAGGATTAGGTAATGCAATGAAGGGTGTCGAAATTTCAACGTTATTACCAGAACAACGCATGCAAGAGCGTGGATGGTAATTAAAGGAGAACTTTAAAATGGTGAAAATCGGTGTACTAGGTCTTCAAGGTGCAGTTCGTGAGCATGTAAAATCAGTTGAAGCAAGTGGTGCAGAAGCTGTTGTTGTAAAGCGTATAGAGCAACTTGAAGAGATTGATGGTCTTATTTTACCGGGCGGTGAAAGTACAACAATGCGCCGTCTTATTGATAAGTATGCTTTCATGGAACCACTTCGTACATTTGCAAAGTCTGGTAAACCAATGTTTGGTACATGTGCAGGGATGATTCTTCTTGCGAAAACACTTATTGGCTATGAAGAAGCACATATTGGGGCTATGGATATTACAGTTGAGCGTAATGCGTTCGGACGCCAAAAGGATAGTTTTGAGGCTGCGCTTTCAATTGAAGGCGTGGGTGAAGACTTCGTTGGTGTATTTATCCGTGCGCCGTATGTTGTAGAAGTAGCTGATAATGTTGAAGTGCTTTCTAAACATGGTGACCGAATGGTAGCGGTAAGACAAAATCAGTTTTTAGCTGCTTCATTCCATCCGGAATTAACAGATGATCATCGTGTAACAGCATACTTTGTTGAAATGGTAAAAGAAGCGAAAATGAAAAAAGTTGTATAAGTAACTTGCAACTTGTATAAGATTATAGTAAATTGATGGTAACAATTTTATAAAATAAGCGTGTTGATAGGAAATAGTAACAAATGTCGTTTCTTATAGAGAGTCGATGGTTGGTGGAAATCGATAGAAACAGTTTGTGAATCCATCCTGGAATGGAATGTGGAATATCTTTTGGATTAGTAAGCATTCCCGGTGAAGAGCCGTTATTTCTACTTGAGAGGAAAGCGGTAATGCTTTCAACTAGGGTGGCAACGCGGGTTAACTCCCGTCCCTTTATATAGGGACGGGAGTTTTTTGTGTTTTATAAAATAAAAGGAGGAGTATACAATGCTTGATATTAAATTTTTACGTACAAACTTTGAAGAAGTAAAAGCGAAATTACAGCATAGAGGCGAAGATTTAACTGATTTTGGTCGTTTTGAAGAATTGGATACGAGAAGAAGAGAACTACTTGTTCAAACAGAGGAACTAAAAAGTAAACGTAACGAAGTATCTCAACAAATCTCTGTATTGAAGCGTGAAAAGAAAGATGCAGAAGCTCTAATTTTAGAAATGCGTGAAGTTGGAGAAAAAGTAAAGGATCTTGATAACGAACTTCGTACAGTTGAAGAAGACTTAGAAAGATTAATGTTATCTATTCCAAATATCCCTCATGAATCTGCTCCAGTTGGTGAAACAGAGGATGATAATGTAGTAGCACGTACTTGGGGAGAAGTGAAAGAATTTACTTATGAGCCAAAACCACATTGGGATCTTGCTACTGATTTAGGAATTTTAGATTTTGAACGCGCTGGGAAAGTAACAGGAAGCCGCTTCGTATTCTACAAAGGTGCTGGTGCAAGATTAGAGCGTGCTTTAATTAGCTTTATGCTTGATCTTCATACTGATGAGCATGGATATGAAGAAGTATTACCTCCATATATGGTAAACCGTGCAAGTATGACAGGAACAGGACAACTTCCAAAGTTTGAAGAAGATGCATTCCGTATTGAAAGTGAAGATTACTTCTTAATTCCAACAGCTGAAGTACCTGTAACGAATATGCATCGTGATGAGATTTTAAATAAAGAGCAATTGCCTATAAGATATGCTGCATTTAGCTCTTGCTTCCGTTCTGAAGCAGGTTCAGCTGGACGTGATACACGTGGTTTAATTCGCCAGCATCAGTTTAATAAAGTAGAGCTTGTGAAGTTCGTAAAACCAGAAGATTCTTATGAAGAGTTAGAAAAGTTAACAAATGATGCAGAACGCGTGTTACAATTATTAGAGTTGCCATATCGCGTTATGAGCATGTGCACAGGCGATTTAGGATTTACAGCGGCGAAGAAATACGATATTGAAGTATGGATTCCAAGCTATGGCACATATCGTGAAATTTCTTCTTGTAGTAATTTTGAAGCTTTCCAAGCGAGACGTGCAAATATCCGTTTCCGCCGTGAACCAAATGGAAAACCAGAACATGTTCATACATTAAATGGATCTGGTCTTGCAATTGGACGTACGGTTGCAGCTATTTTAGAGAACTACCAACAAGAAGATGGTACAATTATAATTCCAGAAGTTCTTCGCCCTTATATGGGAGGAAAAACAGTTATTAAGTAAATTTAAACATTCATCGGTATGAGTGATTGGTAATTATGAGCGTTGTCAGTACTGTAATGTAGGAAGGGGAAAGTAAAATTTTCCTTTCCTCATAATTTATTTTAGTAGGGTTGACTAACTGTTTTTCTTTTGATATTATATTTGATGTCAATATGGAGGTATACCCAAGTCTGGCTGAAGGGATCGGTCTTGAAAACCGACAGGCGGCGAGAGTCGCGCGGGGGTTCGAATCCCTCTACCTCCTCCAGATATAATTGACAACAGCGCATATAAGTGGAGATTGGAGAACTCGTTACCAACACGTAACGAGTTTTTATTTTAAAACCAATCATAAAGTATGGTGTAAGGTAATTTTGTCCTTATTACACACTCATATTCCGATGATTATCTTCATAGATATGAAAGGAGTCAACATGGATCTTATTATACAAACGTTTCCTTTAGATGGAAAAACTTTATATTATGTACAATGTCCTGTCTGTAAGAACAATAGAATTTTAAACAGTGGTGCAAACGTATCACGCATTATTAGTGATGATACATTCCGTAAACTTTGTGGTTGTACTTGTGATGTAAAACCAGCTACGAGTAAAGTAGAGGCGCCAAAACAAGTTAAAAAAGCAGCTGTAAAGAAAGAAGCAGCTCCAAAACGTACAGGTAAAGTATTAACGGCAGTAATTAACGGGAAAGAAATGACTGTTAAAGAGATTGCTGAAGCATACGATATTAGTACAAGTACTGTTCGTCAGCGCATTAACGCAGGAAAACCTGAGAGTGAAATTATTGCTCCAACAAAGAAGAAGTAATTTAATAGGAAAACCCGTGCATATGCACGGGTTTTTTATTTTACAAGTTTACGTGTTTGTTTTAAAAAATGGCCAATTTTTTTTATGATTGGTTCGATTGAATCACCATCTTTTAAAATATCGTACTCATTAATATTTAAGCGTAATACAGGGCATGAATTAAAGTTGTTAATCCAGTTTTCATAACGTCCATGCATTTCTTTCCAGTACTCAATTGGTGTTTGCTGTTCCATTGGGCGCCCGCGTTCTTGAATACGATCGACAATATCATCGAAAGAACCTTCTAAGTAAATTAATAAGTCTGGATGAGGGAAGTAAGGAGTCATGACCATAGCGTCAAATAAACCTTTGTATGTTTCATAATCAGTTTCCGTCATTGTTCCTTTTTCATGATGCATCTTTGCGAAAATTCCAGTGTCTTCGTAAATGGAACGATCTTGAACAAAACCGCCACCATATTCAAAAATTCTTTTTTGTTCCTTAAATCGTTCTGCTAAAAAGTACACTTGTAGGTGGAAGCTCCAGCGAGTGAAGTCCGCATAGAACTTGTCCAAATATGGATTGGAATCTACTTTTTCAAATGATGTGCGATAACCTAAAGCATTAGCTAATGCAGTTGTCATAGTTGATTTACCCACACCTACTGTTCCGGCGATAGTGATTACTGCGTCATTGGGTATATCATATTTTTGCCTTAAATTCATTATTATTTCGACTCCTTTAAGAGAGTATTTTGAAGGGCAGATAGGATAACGTTTAAATCATCAGGATTTTTTACAAAATCCATATCGTCGCCATTAAATTTCAATACTGGTATTTCCGGATGATCTTTTTTAAAAGCATCCATTGCTGTTTCATAATCTTTTGTGAGCTGTAGTAAGTAATTTGGATCCATGTTTTTTTCAAATTCTCTTCCGCGCATGGCGATTCGTTTTTGCAATGTTTCTAGGCTAGCTGTTAAATAAACAATGACATTTGGCACAGGCATATCTTGTGTAAGGATACGATAAATTTGCATGTATTTGTCATATTGAGAGTCTTTTAATGTGCGGGATGCAAAAATTAAATTTTTAAAGATATGGTAATCCGCTACTACTGGTTTCCTTTGATTCAAGTACTTTATGTTAATGTCTTCTAATTGTTTGTATCTATTACAAAGAAAGAACATCTCTGTTTGAAAACTCCATTCGTCGATGTCTTCATAGAACTTTCCTAAAAAGGGATTTTCATCAACAATCTCTTTTAGTAAGTGGAGTTGCATGTGAGTTGAAATTTCCTTCGCAAGTGAAGTTTTTCCAACACCAATTGGTCCTTCAACCGTGATAAATGGTACTCCGGTCACGCTGTTTCCTCCTTTCAATCAGTGATTTACCGTGACTACTAAAAACACAAAACAGAATTATTGTAGCACAAGAGGGAAGCGAGCGGGTTAATTTGATATAAAAAGTTAGAAAATAGATATATGTATTAATTAAATTTTATTTTGGTTGATGATGTTATATTTGCTTTCAATGTAGTTTCCATTATTTTTAAAGCATGTATATTATCTTGGTCGTTGTTAGAGGCGATACAATCCTGTGGTACATACAATTTATAATTTCTCATATGAGCATCATTAGCTGTAAATAGGATACATATATTTCCGGCAACCCCTGTTAATATTAGATTTTCTATTTTTAAATAACCTAGTAATGAATTTAAAGGTGTTTCATAAAAAGCGGAATAATGTGGTTTAATAAAAATGTACTCATCAAAACTTGGAGCAATCTTATGGATTATATTTTCGCTATATTCATTTGTGCAATGAGTAATAAGTTGGTCGATATCAGATCTCCAAAGTTGATAATGGTCATTAACGTAAATTATAGGATAGCCAAAGGATTTCATTTTTTTCTTTAATTGTAAAATAGGGTTTGTTATAGTTTCGCATTTTTTAGCTAGAATGGGTCCGTGGGAAAATTGAAAGTCATTAATCATATCGATAATGAGCAAGGCGGTATTTTTCATATGTAATCCCCTCTCTTTTTTCTTTTAGGGTGGATTGAATTTGTAAAAGTTATCCCCTGTGTAGTAAATGGAAATAAGTGTACTTTATTTGTAATGAAAGGACTATGTTATGGAACAAGATCAAGATATTTATTTTATGCAATTAGCGATAGAAGAAGCTAAAAAGGCAGAGGAAATACAGGAAGTACCAATTGGAGCAGTTATAGTGTTAGATGGTGAGGTAATTAGTGTTGCCCATAATTTAAGGGAAACTGAGCAAAGATCAATAGCTCATGCTGAGTTGCTAGCGATAGATGATGCATGTAAAAAATTAGGGACATGGCGTTTAGAAGATGCAACATTGTATGTAACATTAGAACCTTGTCCAATGTGTGCGGGTGGAATTGTTTTATCACGAGTGAAGCGAGTTGTATATGGTGCAAGTGATCCGAAGGGCGGATGTGCAGGGACATTGATGAATCTTTTAACGGATGAACGCTTCAATCATCAATGTGAAGTAGTATCTGGTGTACTAGAGGAAGAATGCGGTACGTTGTTAACAAACTTTTTTAGAGAGCTTCGTAAAAAAAGAAAAGCAATAAAAAAATTAGAGAAGAATACTGGGAACTAACGTATTTGCATTTTCTAAAGAAACAAGTTATACTGATAATGCCTTTAATGAAGGCAACCGAATATTGGTTTTAACTTTGCCGTGCTAAGCGGGGAGGTAGCGGTGCCCTATACTCGCAATCCGCTCTAGCGAGGCCGAATCCCCTCTCGAGGTTATGTTGCTGTAAGGTCTGCCTTAAGTAAGTGGTGTTGACGTTTGGGTCCTGCGCAACGGGACCCCGTGAACCTTGTCAGGTCCGGAAGGAAGCAGCAATAAGCGGGTCTTCTCGTGTGCCGCAGGAGTGCCTGAACCGAGCTAACTGCTTGAGTAACGCTTATGGTACGTAATCGACGGAGGGTGCACGGCAGTTATATATGTATACAAAACTCACCTTAATACAAAGGTGAGTTTTTTGTATAGAAAATAACTTTTGGAATCTATAAACAGAATGGGTTATAATAAATGAGATAATAACCTTTGAGGGAGGCCGTATTTTCGTGTCATACCAAGCGTTATACCGAACATGGAGACCGCAAAAGTTCGAAGATGTAGTCGGTCAAAAGCACGTGACAAAAACGTTGCAAAATGCCCTTCTTCAAGAGAAAGTTTCACATGCTTATTTATTTTCTGGCCCGAGGGGAACAGGAAAAACGACAATTGCAAAAGTATTTGCAAAAGCAATTAACTGTGAACATGCTCCGGTAGCTGAACCTTGTAATGAATGTCCTTCTTGTTTAGGAATCACACAAGGATCCATTTCAGATGTATTAGAAATTGATGCGGCTTCAAATAACGGTGTAGATGAAATTCGAGATATTAGAGATAAAGTAAAATACGCTCCAAGTGCTGTAGAATATAAAGTATACATTATTGATGAAGTTCACATGCTTTCTATGGGTGCATTCAATGCGCTTTTAAAAACCTTAGAAGAGCCGCCAGGACATGTTATCTTTATTTTGGCGACAACAGAACCTCATAAGATCCCACCTACAATCATTTCACGTTGTCAGCGCTTTGAATTCCGAAAAATATCAGTGAATGATATTGTTGAGAGATTATCAACGGTCGTGACAAATGAAGGTACGCAAGTGGAAGGTGAAGCATTACAAATTGTTGCGCGTGCTGCCGAAGGTGGTATGCGTGACGCGCTTAGTCTTATTGATCAGGCTATATCTTATAGTGATGAGATTGTTACGACAGAAGATGTATTGGCCGTAACAGGATCTGTTTCTCAGCAATACTTAGGCAATTTAGTAGAGTGCATACGTGAAAATGATGTATCAAGAGCATTGCAAATCATAGATGAAATGATGAGTAAAGGGAAGGATCCAGTTCGTTTTATGGAGGATTTCATTTACTATTATCGTGATATGCTTTTATATCAAACTTCACCACAACTAGAACATATGTTGGAACGAGTAATTGTAGATGATCAATTCCGTAAGTTGAGTGAAGAAATGCAACCGGAAGTGATCTATGAGATTATTCATACCCTTAGTAAGGGACAACAGGAAATGAAGTGGACAAATCATCCGCGTATTTTCTTAGAAGTTGTTATGGTGCAATTGTGTCAACAGTTTATGATGCAAGCAAATGGTACAGATCGTTTGCAAGCAATTATGAACAGGATGCAGCAACTGGAGAAAGAGTTAGAGCAAGTCAAAAAGAACGGTGTGCCAGCTGGTGTACAACAGGAAGTAAGAGAGACACGTGCAACACCAAAACCGGTACGAACAGGAAGTATGAAAATTCCTGTCGGACGTGTAAATGAAGTATTAAAACAAGCGAAGCGTCAAGATTTAGAACAATTAAAAGCTGTATGGGGTGAGTTGTTAGGAAGACTCAAATCATATAACAAAGTAGCGTTTGCCGTTTTACTAGAAAATAGTGAACCAGTGGCAGCTTCAGATGACACTTACGTTTTAGCATTTCAATATGAGATTCACTGTAAGATGGCGAGCGAAAATCGAGAAGCTATGGATACAGTAGAACAAGCTTTATTTGAATTGCTAAGTAAAAGGTTAAATATGATTGCCATTCCAAAAAGTGAATGGGGTAAAATCCGTGAAGACTTTTTACAACGTGAAGGTGGAGAGTCTGAAGAAAGCCCGGAGAAAAAGGAAGACCCTCTTATAGAAGAGGCAGTGAAGTTAGTAGGGCAAGAACTCATTGAAATAAAAGAGTAATAATAATTAGGAGGAATTAATTATGATGCGTGGCGGAATGGGAAATATGAATAACATGATGAAACAAATGCAAAAGATGCAAAAGGACATGGCGAAAGCACAAGAAGAGCTTGGTGAAAAAACAGTTGAAGGTACAGCTGGCGGCGGAATGATTACAGTTATTGCAAATGGTCACAAGCAAATTCTTGAAGTGAAGATTAAAGAGGAAGTTGTAGATCCAGAAGATATCGAAATGTTACAAGACTTAGTATTAGCTGCAACAAATGATGCACTTAAAAAGGCTGATGAGCTTTCAAACTCTACAATGGGTAAATTTACAAAAGGCTTAAACTTACCAGGTGGAATGTTCTAGGAGGATATTGATACATGCATTATCCAGAACCAATATCAAAACTAATCGATAGTTTTATGAAGTTGCCAGGTATCGGACCGAAAACAGCGGTTCGATTGGCATTTTTCGTATTAGATATGAAAGAAGATGATGTGTTAGGTTTCGCGAAAGCACTTGTAAATGCGAAGCGAGATTTAGCGTACTGTTCTGTATGCGGACATATTACTGATCGTGATCCTTGTTATATTTGTAATGATTCACATCGAGATCAATCAGTTGTTTGTGTCGTGCAAGAACCGAAAGATGTAATCGCGATGGAAAAAATGAAAGAGTATCAAGGTGTATATCATGTGTTACGTGGTGCGATTTCTCCTATGGAGGGAATTGGACCGGAAGACATTAATATCCCGCAACTCTTAAAGCGACTACATGATGAAACGGTACAAGAAGTGATATTAGCAACAAACCCTAATATTGAAGGGGAAGCTACAGCGATGTATATCTCCCGCCTCTTAAAACCTACAGGCATTAAAGTAACTCGTATTGCACATGGTCTGCCAGTTGGTGGAGATTTAGAATATGCAGATGAAGTGACATTATCCAAAGCGTTAGAAGGGCGCAGAGAAGTATAAGAGGAGAAACAAAAATGTTCTTTCAAAAAAAGGGTAAATTGCGTAAAGAGTATGACGATAAGTTAATTGTACTTTTGGAAAAAGTGAAGAATGAGTGGTTACGTCAGAAGAGAATGGTCGAACAAAGTGTAGAACCGTCTCAAGATGTCATTTGTTCTTTGAAAATAGCAGAGGCGAAATATTTCTTTTTGTTGAAAGAAGCAAAGCGTCGTCCTGTAAAAATGGAACAATGGTAAAAGGTTCTGCTTTCTAAGCAGGCCTTTTTATTTTTTTTAATGCTGAGGTATTGTTTTATTTAGTTTATATGAAAGAGATGCTGCATATGATAACTGTTCTTTTTTATTGTCTTGTCCCATACAAATAGATGTATAGGTCATTCATAAGGAGGAAAAAATGAATTCTACAATTATTATTGTTGGTATTCTTACTTTAGTATTTATTTTTCTTGTTTTTGGTGTTGCCTCTAAGCCATTACGTTTTATAGGTAAGGTGATTTTTCATGTTACTTTAGGAATAGCATTGCTTTTTATCGTAAATGTTGTAGGGACATATTTTGATTTTCATATCCCAATTAACATGGGTACAGCAGCAATAACGAGTTTATTAGGTCTACCGGGTGTGGCAGCATTAGTGATTATTAAGCTTTATATCATGCCAAGATAAAATTATTTTGGCATTTTTTTAAAAAGTGTTGACTATTAAATGATTAATATGGTAAATTAATAAGCGTCGTCAGGAACGAAAGAAAAAGTTGTTGACAGATTTAATGCAAAATGTTAAATTATAAAAGTCGCTGAAACGCGATGTTGAACTTTGAAAACTAAACGAAACAAACAACGTGAAACGTCAATTTTTATTTTAGATGCTAGACAAACTAACTTTATTGGAGAGTTTGATCCTGGCTCAG
>NZ_JBQAHZ010000047.1:0-15692 GCF_051917185.1 Bacillus cereus group sp. MYBK108-1 | reverse complement strand
CGCAGGTTCAAATCCTGTCCCCGCAACCAAATGGTCCCGTGGTGTAGTGGTTAACATGCCTGCCTGTCACGCAGGAGATCGCCGGTTCGACCCCGGTCGGGACCGCCATTTCATATAAAGAAAAGAACGAAACAAGTTGTTTCGTATTTTTTTATTTGTTTTAACAAAAAACTAATAAAGACAGTCAAACTATCCTTAGGACAACTCCTAAGGACTTTTTTATATATTCAAAACCTGTATAATAAAGAGCAGAGAACATTGTGAGTAAAGTAGGTGAAGTCTGTGAGTAAATATGAAGTAACAACAAAATCTTCTGAGGAAACACAAAGGTTATCAGAAAAACTAGGTGAGCTCGTAGAGGCACAAGACGTAATTATTTTAGAAGGAGATCTTGGAGCTGGTAAGACGACTTTTACAAAGGGACTAGCAAAAGGTCTTGGAGTGAAAAGAGTTGTAAATAGTCCTACCTTTAATATCATCAAAGAATATAAAGGAAGATTACCGCTATATCATATGGACGTGTATCGCTTAGCAGAAAGTGAAGAGGACTTAGGCTTTGATGAATATTTCTACGGTGAAGGAATTACGGTAGTAGAATGGGCTCATTTAATAGAAGCATATTTACCGAATGAAAAGTTACAAATTAGTTTATTCCATGCTGGAGATGACACAAGAAAAATTATACTCGAGCCAATTGGAGATCGCTATATTAGATTATGTGAGGAGCTATTACAAGATGAAAGTACTAGCAATTGATACTTCAAATTACGTAATGGGTGTATC
The DNA here is from genome assembly GCF_051917185.1 of Bacillus cereus group sp. MYBK108-1. Classification (NCBI taxonomy): domain Bacteria; kingdom Bacillati; phylum Bacillota; class Bacilli; order Caryophanales; family Bacillaceae; genus Bacillus; species Bacillus cereus group sp. MYBK108-1. The sequence continues at coordinate 14,909 of NZ_JBQAHZ010000047.1, read as the reverse complement.
CCTTATTGAGGAAGAAAACGTAATTGGGGAAATCATTACAAATTTAACAAAAAACCATTCTATACGTCTTATGCCAGCTGTAGAGAAACTGTTAAAAGAGTGTGGCGTAAAACCGAAGGAATTAACTAAAATCGTTGTAGCTGCTGGACCTGGATCCTATACAGGTGTTCGTATAGGCGTGACAGCGGCGAAAACATTAGCTTGGTCACTTCAAATACCAATTGTAGGTGTATCAAGTTTAGAGGTAGTAGCTGCAAACGGTGCTAACTTTAACGGGTTAATTTGTCCTTTATTTGATGGAAGACGTGGGCAAATTTATACTGGGTTATATACATATGAAGGAGAGCAGTTAACTTCAATAGAAGAAGACCGAATTATTCTTATTGTAGACTGGTTGCAAATGTTAAAAGATAAAGGACAGCCTGTTTTATTTATCGGTAACGATGTTAAATTGCATAAAGAAACAATTATAGAACATTTAGGTGATCAAGCTGTATTCGCTCCATTTACTAAAAATAACCCAAGACCAAGTGAGCTAGCATTCTTAGGATTACAAAAAGAAGAACAAGATGTGCATACGTTTGTTCCAAGCTATCTTCGTTTAGCTGAAGCTGAAACAAAGTGGTTAGAAAGTCAAAACAAGTAGGAGCTTGCAGAAGATGGATATGATATTTAGAAAGATGGAGCTTGATGATATTGCTCAAATTGTAGCTATTGAAGAAGCGTCTTTTTCAACTCCTTGGACTGCAGATGCCTTTCACCGTGAATTAACGATGAATGAACATGCACATTATATTGTGTTAGAAAAAGATGGTCGTGTAGTCGGGTATTGTGGATTGTGGATAATTATTGATGAATCACATATAACAAATATAGCTATTTTGCCAGAATACCGAGGTCAAAAGTTAGGAGATGCCCTATTGAAAGCAGTTATTTCTGAAGCGAAAGAACTAGGGGTAAAAACAATGACACTTGAAGTACGTGTATCAAATGAAGTAGCAAAGCAGTTATACAGAAAATACGGATTTCAAAATGGTGGGATTCGTAAACGATACTATGCAGACAATCAGGAAGATGGTCTCGTAATGTGGGTGAATATATAATGGAAAAAAATACGATTATACTTGGTATTGAAACAAGTTGTGATGAAACAGCAGTAGCAGTTGTTAAAAATGGAACGGAAATTATTGCGAATGTCGTTGCATCACAAATTGAAAGTCATAAACGTTTTGGCGGCGTTGTACCAGAGATTGCATCCCGTCATCATGTAGAAGAAATTACAGTTGTGTTAGAAGAAGCTTTAAAGGAAGCAAACATCACATTTGATGATATTGATGCAATTGCTGTAACAGAAGGTCCTGGTTTAGTAGGAGCACTTCTAATTGGAGTAAATGCAGCGAAGGCAGTAGCGTTTGCACATGATATTCCGTTAGTCGGTGTTCATCATATTGCTGGTCATATTTATGCGAACCGTTTAGTAAAAGAAGTTCAATTCCCGTTATTATCACTTGTTGTATCTGGTGGGCATACAGAACTTGTTTATATGAAAGAACATGGTTCATTCGAAGTAATTGGTGAAACACGAGACGATGCAGCTGGAGAAGCATATGATAAAGTAGCTCGTACGTTATCTATGCCATATCCAGGTGGTCCTCATATTGATCGCCTTGCACATGAAGGAGAACCGACAATTGATTTGCCTCGTGCATGGCTAGAAGCGGATTCGTATGATTTTAGCTTTAGTGGATTGAAATCAGCAGTTATCAACACTGTGCATAACGCAAAACAGCGCGGTATAGAAATTGCACCAGAAGATTTAGCAGCAAGTTTCCAAGAAAGTGTAATAGATGTACTTGTAACGAAAGCAGCTCGTGCAGCAGAAGCTTATAATGTAAAGCAATTACTTCTTGCTGGTGGAGTAGCTGCTAATAAAGGACTTCGTGCGCGATTAGAAGAGGAATTTGCACAAAAAGAAAACATTGAATTAATTATTCCGCCGCTATCTTTATGCACAGATAATGCAGCGATGATTGCAGCGGCAGGGACAATTGCTTATGAACAAGGTAAGCGTGCAACATTAGCCTTAAATGCAAATCCAGGATTAGATATTGAAGCATAGTTATACACATAATTAACCACAGGTTGTGGATAAAACCCATATTATCTGTTGATAATGTGGGTTTTATTGTGTATATAAAATGTTGATAACTTTTTTATTGACTGTGGATAATGTGGAAAAGTTATTTTGATGTTTATTTTATAAAGGTGGATATGTGTATAAACTTGTGGATAAATATGTTGATGTCAGACCTTTGAATTTGTTCTTTTTCGGGAAATAAAAAGCAAGAAGATATCCCCGAAAAACATTTTGATACATCTCCCCATTATAGAAGATGCTAATCTTGTCAATCTTTGTCGTTAAAACGATATTTCGTGTCGAATTGTTAATATATATAGGGTTACAATAGATATATTTAAAAAATCGTTAGTATATTCTAAGTTACGATAGATATATTCAAAAAATTGTTTAAGTACTAAAAAAAGATGTCACATAGTCAAAAATCCTGACTTATGAGACATCTTCCTTATTTAAATATGCTTATACATGCAGCTCTTCCCATTCTGCCATACAAGTTTCAAGTTGTTCTTGTAGCGTTTGCTTTTTAGTTGTAATTTCACTAGCTTTTTCATAATCTGCATATATTTCTGGTAAGCAAAGTTGATCTTCTAACGTAGCAATTTCTTCTTCTAATTCCACTATACTTTGTTCTAGCTCTTCAATTTTTCTAGTGCGTTGACGCTCTAGTTTTTTACGCTCTTTTTCTTCTAAATAATTTAATTTCTCTTGTGCAACCACCTTTTGAACAGGAACGTCACTTTCTTGCTGTTCAAGTTCTGCACGTTCAATCATTTCATTTTTCTTTTCAACGTAGTAATCGTAATCCCCTAAATATTCCTGTGCACCTTCTGTTGATAACTCAACCACAGTCGTTGTTACACGGTTAATAAAGTAGCGGTCATGTGAGACGAATAGAAGAGTCCCTGGGTAATCAATTAAAGCATTCTCCAAAATCTCTTTACTATTTAAATCAAGGTGGTTCGTAGGCTCATCTAGAATTAACAAATTTGACTTTTGCATCATAAGTTTTGCAAGAGCTAATCGAGCTTTTTGTCCACCACTAAGGGAAGATACTGGTTTCAGTACATCATCTCCTGTGAATAAAAAATTCCCAAGTATAGTACGGATTTCTTTTTCCGGTTGCAGTGGATATTCATCCCATAGTTCATTTAAAACCCGTTTAGAAGATGTTAAGTTTGCTTGTTCTTGATCATAATAACCAACAGATACATTTGATCCGAAAGAAACATCACCATTTAATAGTGGTAACTTATTCACAATGGACTTTAACAATGTGGATTTCCCAATTCCGTTTGGACCAACTAAAGCAACACTATCTCCGCGAGTTAAGCGCATAGTTACATGTTCAATTATAGGGTTTTCATCATAGCCGATGGTTGCATCATTTACTTGTAAAACATCATTTCCACTTTGTTTTTCAATATCGAAGTGGAATGATGCTGACTTAGAATCCCCTAATGGTCTCGTTAATAATTCCATTCTGTCTAGTTGTTTACGGCGACTTTGAGCACGTTTCGTTGTAGAAGCGCGAGCTATATTCTTTTGAACGAAGTCCTCAAGTTTTGCGATTTCATCTTGTTGTTTTTCGTAACGTTTCATTTCTTGCTCATATAATGCTGATTTTAAGTCTAAATATTTACTGTAGTTACCAACAAATCGTCTGCTTTCTTTATTCGAAATTTCATATACTTGTGTAACGAGTTTGTCTAAGAAATAACGGTCATGTGAGACGATTAATATTGCGCCAGGATAACCTTGCAAATATTGCTCAAGCCATGTTAATGTTTCGATGTCTAAATGGTTTGTAGGCTCGTCCAAAATAAGTAAGTCTGGTTTTGTTAATAATAATTTCCCGAGAGCTAATCTTGTTTTTTGCCCGCCGCTTAAAGTAGAGATCGTCGTCTGGTGCGTTTCAACTGGGAAGCCAAGGCCGCTTAAAATGGAGCGAATATCCGCTTCATATTGATATCCACCTTGATCTTTATAATTGAGTTGTAGTTGGTCATAATCAGCTAACAATCTTTCATATGTAGCTTCGTTTGAAAAGTTTTCTTCTTTTCCCATTTCTTGCTCAAGCCTTCGAAGTTTTGTCTCCATTTGCTGTAAGTGGGTAAAGACGGTTAGCATTTCATCCCAAATTGTTAAAGACGTTTCTAGTCCAGTATTTTGAGCTAAATATCCGATTGAGACATCTTTCGGTTTTATAATTTCGCCACCATCATGAGATAATTCACCAGCGATAATTTTTAATAATGTAGATTTTCCTGCTCCATTCCTTCCAACTAATGCGATACGATCTTTTGTTTGTACTTCCAATTTTATGTTTGCAAGAATCGTTTCTGCACCGTATAATTTCGAAAGCGCGTTTACTTGTAATAAAATCAATGTTTTCACCTCAAATAATTTCTTAACTTTGCCATGTTTATATTTCTCAATCATACTAAAAATAGTGTATAGTTTAAAATAAAGAGAGAATACTTCTTCTCTTTATTATACAAGGAATTTAATGAGTGCTAAACTTCTGTATTTGATTAAAGTATATGAATAAAGATAGGAAGAGAGGAGAGGTCATATGGATCAGCAAAAGATTCCACAAGCCACTGCTAAAAGATTGCCTCTATACTATCGATTTATCCAAAACTTATCTCTTTCTGGTAAGCAGCGTGTTTCATCGGCCGAATTGAGTGAGGCAGTAAAAGTAGATTCCGCAACAATACGAAGAGATTTTTCGTATTTTGGAGCGTTAGGGAAAAAGGGATATGGATATAACGTAAATTATTTATTATCATTTTTCCGCGAAACACTTGATCAAGATGATATAACACGTGTAGCACTTATTGGAGTAGGTAATTTAGGGACCGCTTTCTTACATTATAATTTCACGAAAAACAATAATACAAAAATTGAAATGGCATTTGATGTTAGTGAAGAGAAAGTTGGAACAGAAATCGGGGGCATTCCTGTATATCATTTAGATGAATTAGAAGAGAGATTATCAAATGATATACAAGTGGCAATATTAACAGTACCGGCTACAGTAGCACAAGCTGTAGCAGATAGATTAGCTGAAACAAGCGTGCACGGTATTTTGAATTTCACACCAGCGCGATTAAACGTATCAGAGAATATTAGAATTCATCATATTGACTTAGCTGTAGAGTTACAAACATTAGTTTATTTTTTGAAAAACTATCCACAATAAAACGCAGAGGAAGCGACCTCTGCGTTTTATTATTGTTTCTTCTTTGTGAATTTAACTAATATAAGGCGAAGTGCCAAATTAAAATCAATTGTTGCCATAACTGCAAATAGTATTGTCCACATATTCCAGATTGTATCTGTCACGTTCGTAATGGCGAAGCGTGTAAAGATACATCCAAGAAGGAAGTATAGTGCAGCCATGAACAATGGTGAGTTTCTCATACAAAAAATCCTCCGATAAAGCCTTGCATTTTTTCAGCTTCTTTAATCATTTCTTGAATTTGTTCATTGCTCATAAAAATTTGCCCAATAGCGACTAATGTATTCATCGCAACATGAGCTGCAATCGGAACGATAATACGTTTCGTCTTCACATATAAGAAGGCGAATACGAGCCCCATAGCAGTGTATACCAATAAGTGAGTAAAATCAAAATGAATTGCTGCGAATACAAGCGAACTAATGATAGCTGCGATAAAGAAGTTAAACTTCTTATAAAGCGTGCCGAATAGAATTTTTCTAAATACGATTTCTTCTAAGATAGGTCCAATTATAGATACAACAATAAGGAACCAAGGTATCGTTCTTGCGATGTCCATCAGTCTGTCTGTATTCTCAGATCCACGTGGAACCCCAAATACATACATTTCAATCATACCTGCAATGGATTGTGAGATGATTGCTAAGAAGAACCCGATAAAAATCCATCCAATAGTAGCTGGAACAGAAGAGCGCATTGGATCTAAATGCCTGTCACGAATATCTGTTCTAAGTAACCAAAGCACGATACATAATGCAATAAAGAAGCTAATGATTGCCCAGTGTCCCGTTATGATTTGTCCTTTTTCTTCAATGGTAAATCCTCTATTATCATAGAGTCCTGTTTTTAGGAGAAGTGGTAATCCAACAACGCCAGATAACTGCATTAAAATGTATGTAATGATAATCCACCAGTATTGTTTCTTCAAATGGTTTAACCATCCTTTCTAACTATAGTGTATGAGATAAGTTAGGATAACATGTAAATATGCTACCTACGATATAAACCTCTTGAATTATGTTTTTTTCGTAAATCCTTATTTGAAATTATAATAGAAGACAGGAGAAAGTTGTATGTGTAGCGAAAACAACTTAGGGTGTCCTTTCATATTGTAACATACGAGCAGTGGAAACAACGATTCATATAGTAAAGGCAGTATTGTATATAGAAAGTTTATATAGTGATTTGCGAAAAAATTATGATTTTTTTACTTGCAAAAGAAATTGAGATTATTTATTATTATAAGTGTGTTAGCACTCGGATGACTTGAGTGCTAATAAAAGAAATTTACATAACAAAATGAGGAGGTTATTGTTCATGCTAAAGCCATTAGGTGATCGCGTTGTAATTGAGCTTGTTCAAGCAGAAGAAAAAACAGCAAGTGGTATCGTATTACCAGATACTGCAAAAGAAAAACCACAAGAGGGTAAAGTTGTTGCAGTAGGTACTGGTCGAGTGCTTGAGAATGGTGAGCGTGTTGCTTTAGAGGTAGCAGCAGGTGATCTTATCATCTTCTCAAAATATGCAGGTACTGAAGTGAAATATGAAGGTACAGACTACTTGATTTTACGTGAAAGTGACATTTTAGCAGTTATCGGTTAATTATATAAATCTTAAAAAATCCAAGGGGGTCAATTATTATGGCAAAAGATATTAAATTTAGTGAAGAAGCACGTCGTTCGATGCTTCGCGGTGTCGACACTCTTGCAAACGCAGTAAAAGTTACGCTTGGACCAAAAGGTCGTAACGTTGTACTTGAGAAAAAATTTGGTTCACCACTTATTACAAATGATGGTGTAACAATCGCAAAAGAAATCGAATTAGAAGATGCATTCGAAAACATGGGTGCGAAATTAGTAGCAGAAGTTGCTAGCAAAACAAATGACGTAGCTGGTGACGGAACAACAACTGCAACTGTATTAGCGCAAGCTATGATTCGTGAAGGTCTTAAAAACGTAACAGCTGGTGCGAACCCAATGGGTCTTCGTAAAGGTATCGAAAAAGCTGTTACTGCTGCAATCGAAGAATTAAAAACGATTTCTAAACCAATCGAAGGCAAATCTTCTATCGCACAAGTAGCTGCTATTTCTGCAGCTGACGAAGAAGTAGGTCAATTAATCGCTGAAGCAATGGAGCGCGTTGGTAACGACGGCGTTATTACTTTAGAAGAATCTAAAGGCTTCACAACAGAATTAGACGTAGTAGAAGGTATGCAATTTGATCGTGGATATGCATCTCCTTACATGATTACTGATTCTGACAAAATGGAAGCAGTTCTTGATAACCCATACATCTTAATCACTGACAAAAAGATTTCTAACATTCAAGAAATCTTACCAGTATTAGAGCAAGTGGTACAACAAGGTAAACCACTTCTTATCATTGCTGAAGATGTTGAAGGCGAAGCTTTAGCTACATTAGTAGTAAACAAACTTCGTGGTACATTCAACGTAGTAGCTGTTAAAGCTCCTGGATTTGGTGACCGTCGTAAAGCAATGCTAGAAGATATCGCAATCTTAACAGGTGGCGAAGTAATCACTGAAGAATTAGGTCGTGACTTAAAATCTGCTACAGTTGAATCTTTAGGACGCGCTGGTAAAGTTGTTGTTACAAAAGAAAACACAACTGTAGTTGAAGGTGTAGGAAGCACAGAACAAATCGAAGCTCGCATCGGTCAAATCCGTGCGCAATTAGAAGAAACAACTTCTGAATTCGATCGTGAAAAATTACAAGAGCGTCTTGCTAAACTAGCAGGTGGCGTAGCAGTAATTAAAGTAGGTGCAGCAACTGAAACTGAGTTAAAAGAGCGCAAACTTCGCATTGAAGATGCACTTAACTCAACTCGTGCAGCAGTAGAAGAAGGTATCGTTGCAGGTGGTGGTACTTCACTTATGAACGTATACACAAAAGTAGCTTCTATCGTAGCTGAAGGCGACGAAGCAACAGGTATCAACATCGTACTTCGCGCACTAGAAGAGCCAGTTCGTCAAATCGCAATCAACGCTGGTCTAGAAGGATCTGTAGTTGTAGAGCGTCTAAAAGGCGAAAAAGTAGGCGTTGGTTTCAACGCAGCTACTGGCGAATGGGTTAACATGCTTGAGTCTGGTATCGTAGATCCAGCTAAAGTAACTCGTTCTGCACTTCAAAACGCAGCATCTGTTGCAGCTATGTTCTTAACAACTGAAGCTGTAGTAGCTGACAAGCCAGAACCAAATGCACCAGCAATGCCTGACATGGGTGGCATGGGCATGGGCGGTATGGGCGGAATGATGTAATTCCGTTTGTCCTAAAAAACATCCATTTCTATATAGAAATGGATGTTTTTTTATGTTTTTTAGAAAAGGAAATGAATTTCTGTAGAATTTTGTCGCTTTCTCTCTTGACCATATTGATACTTCATTGTTAGAATCTAGGAAGATAATATAAAACGATCCTTCATATATCCTCAATGATATGGTTTGAGAGTCTCTACCGGGTTACCGTAAACAACCTGACTATGAAGGCAGTGTGTCTTATATTTATAAAGAGCGGAGACTATCTTTCTTTATAAAGCCAGACCCCTGCCTTTTCTTTGTTATGAGACTAGAGGCGGAGGACTGGCTTTTTTTATTATATTGGTAATGCTTTTCACCAAATTGGTGAAAATATTTATATACGAGAACTAACGTTGGGGTGATTATTTTGAAGAAACAACACGATACAATTATCGTTTTAGATTTTGGAAGTCAATACAATCAGTTAATAGCACGTCGAATTCGTGAGTTCGGTGTATACAGTGAACTTCATCCACATACAATTACTGCAGAAGAAATTAAAGCAATGAATCCAAAAGGGATTATTTTCTCTGGTGGACCAAATAGTGTATACGGTGAAGGTGCATTACATTGTGATGAAAAAATCTTTGAACTAGGTTTACCAATCTTCGGTATTTGTTACGGTATGCAGCTTATGACGCAACACTTCGGTGGTAAAGTAGAGCGTGCAAATCACCGTGAGTACGGAAAAGCTGTTCTTAAAGTAGAGAACGAATCAAAATTATATGCGAACCTTCCAGAAGAGCAAGTTGTATGGATGAGCCATGGCGACTTAGTAACTGGTTTACCTGAAGGATTCGTAGTAGATGCAACAAGTGAGTCTTGCCCAATTGCTGGTATGAGCAATGAAGCGAAAAACTTATACGGTGTACAATTCCACCCAGAAGTACGTCACTCTGAGCACGGTAACGATTTAATTAAAAACTTCGTATTCGGCGTATGTGGTTGTTCTGAAGGATGGAACATGGAGAACTTTATTGAAGTAGAATTAGAAAAGATTCGTGAAACTGTTGGAGACAAAAAAGTACTATGCGCACTTAGTGGCGGTGTAGACTCTTCTGTTGTAGCAGTATTAATTCATAAAGCAATTGGTGATCAATTAACATGTATTTTCGTTGACCACGGTTTACTTCGTAAAGGTGAAGCAGAAGGCGTTATGAAAACATTTAGCGAAGGCTTCCATATGAACGTTATTAAAGTGGATGCAAGAGACCGCTTCATGGACAAGTTAAAAGGTGTAGAAGATCCAGAACAAAAACGTAAAATCATCGGTAACGAATTCATTTACGTATTTGATGATGAAGCGTCAAAATTACAAGGTATGGACTTCTTAGCGCAAGGTACACTTTACACAGATATCGTTGAGAGTGGTACAGCAACTGCGCAAACAATTAAATCTCACCATAACGTTGGTGGACTTCCAGAAGACATGCAGTTCAAATTAATTGAGCCTTTAAACACGTTATTTAAAGACGAAGTACGTGTATTAGGATCTGAATTAGGAATTCCTGATGAAATCGTATGGCGTCAACCATTCCCAGGACCGGGTCTTGGTATTCGTGTATTAGGTGAAATCACAGAAGAGAAATTAGAAATCGTTCGTGAATCTGATGCGATTTTACGTGAAGAAATTATTAAAGCGGGCTTAGACCGTGAAATCTGGCAATACTTCACTGCGCTTCCTGGTATGCGTAGCGTAGGTGTTATGGGTGACGAGCGTACTTACGATTACACAGTAGGTATCCGTGCGGTAACATCTATCGACGGTATGACAGCTGACTGGGCACGTATCCCTTGGGACGTATTAGAGAAAATCTCTGTACGTATCGTAAACGAAGTAAAACACGTTAACCGTATCGTGTATGATGTAACGAGTAAGCCACCAGCAACTATTGAGTGGGAATAGTATTTATAAAAAGGTCCATCTATTGCTTATGCATAGGTGGATCTTTTTTATTTTGGTGTTAATACGAACGAAACTATAAAAGTTTATAAAAACGTTCGTTTTTAAATTGACAAAACTACTTCGTCGAGTTAATATGATTATGTAATTCAAACAAAAAGTGAATATTATAGCCGTCGTATAATATCGGGGATATGGCCCGAAAGTTTCTACCTAGCTACCGTAAATGGCTTGACTACGAGGCGTTTTTATAAAGGTGAGGGGAATCTTATCTTTATTCATAGAACGCTTCCATGTATATATGCAATGGAAGCCTTTTTTGTTTCTCGGGATAAAAGAGGGCTAGGAGAAATGCGGCGAGTAATCATATAACGGGGGAAACGTAGGATGAAACGCTATTTTCAGTTTGATGAGCTCGGTACGAATTATAAGACTGAGTTCATAGCAGGGTTAACGACATTTCTATCTATGGCTTACGTACTATTTGTCAATCCTGCTACGCTGTCGCTTGGAAATGTTAAAGGGTTACCAGCAGGTACAGGGATGGATCCAGGTGCAGTATTCGTTGCTACGGCATTAGCGGCAGCGATCGGTTCGTTAATTATGGGTATTTTCGCGAAGTATCCAATTGCTTTAGCGCCAGGTATGGGAATTAACGCGTTCTTTGCTTATACAGCAGTGTTAACGATGGGGATTCCATGGCAAACAGCAATTGCCGGAACATTAATGTCAGGTATTATCTTTATTATTCTTACTGCTTCAGGTATTCGTGAAAAAATCATCAATGCAATTCCATCGGAGTTAAAGTTTGCAGTAGCAGCAGGTATCGGATTGTTCATTGCATTTCTTGGATTCCAAAATGCCGGAATTATCGTGAAAAATGATGCAGTTCTTGTTGGGTTGGGGGACTTAACAAAGGGTACAACGTTACTAGCAATCTTCGGGGTTGTTACTACGATCATCTTCATGATTAAGAAAATTAATGGTGCAGTATTTTACGGTATGATTCTTACAGCGATCTTAGGAGTAGCAACAGGATTAATTGATACTCCGAAAGCTGTGGTGGGAGCAATACCGAGTCTAGAACCAACTTTCGGCGTGGCGTTAACGCACTTTGGAGATATTTTCACAGTTCAAATGGGGATTGTTATTATAACGTTCTTCTTTATCGATTTCTTTGATACAGCAGGTACGCTTGTAGCGGTTGCAAATCAAGCAGGATTAATGAAGAACAATAAATTACCACGTGCAGGAAAAGCGTTATTTGCAGATGCGATTGCAACTGTAATTGGTGCGATTCTTGGTACATCAACAACAACGTCTTACATTGAATCGTCTGCAGGGGTAGCAGCAGGAGGACGTTCTGGATTTACAGCAGTTGTAACAGCAGGATTCTTTTTACTGGCACTATTTTTCTCGCCATTACTAAGTGTTGTAACGCCAGCTGTAACGGCGCCGGCTTTAATTATTGTAGGAATCTTGATGGTTTCTTCCTTAGGGGAAATTGATTGGAAGAAATTCGAGATTGCAGTGCCAGCATTCTTTACAATTATCTCTATGCCACTTACGTATAGTATCGCAACTGGGATTGCGATTGGATTTATCTTCTATCCAATTACAATGGTAGTGAGTGGTCGTCGTAAAGAGGTTCATCCGATTATGTATGTTATGGGAGTTTTATTCGTACTATATTTCATCTACGTTCGTAAATAAAAGGGGTTTTTTAAAGGTCTAGACTTAAGGGGAGTCTAGACCTTTTTTGCGTCTTCAGAAAATCTTAAGGATTTCCGAGCGTTTTTCTTCAGAAGTTTTCCTATAATAGAAGTTAGGGATTAAAAAAGTGATGGGGGAGATATTGTGGCACACGAAACAATACTTGTCGTAGATGATGAAAAAGAAATTCGGAATTTAATTACAATCTATTTAAAGAATGAAGGATATAAAGTATTACAAGCAGGAGACGGAGAAGAAGGATTACGTCTATTGGAAGAAAATGAAGTACATCTAGTCGTATTAGATATTATGATGCCGAAAGTGGATGGTATTCATATGTGTATGAAGGTAAGGGAAGCGAAAGAAATGCCTATTATTATGCTTTCTGCCAAAACGCAAGATATGGATAAGATTTTAGGATTAACAACAGGGGCAGATGATTATGTAACGAAGCCGTTTAATCCGTTAGAGCTGATTGCACGAATTAAATCTCAGTTACGCCGTTATATGAAAATGAATGGTTTCGCTATTCAAAATGAGGACGAGTTAGAAATTGGGGAGATGAAAATCAACATCTCGACCCATAAAGTTATTGTAGAGGGAGAAGAAGTGAAACTAACTCCGAGGGAATTTTCAATTTTAGAATTGCTAGCTAGAAATCCAGGTATGGTGTTTAGTGCGGAGCAAATTTATGAAAAGGTGTGGAACGAACGATCTTTCCAGTCTGATAATACTGTAATGGTGCATATTCGAAAAGTGCGTGAAAAGATTGAGGAGAATCCAAGGAAACCTAGGTATATAAAAACAGTATGGGGAGTGGGGTATAAGATTGAAAAAGATATTTAATCCGTTTACTTATATAAGGAAAATAAGACAATTAATTGAGAAATTAGTAAAGAGCGTACGAAAGAGTATAAGGATTCAATTGATTACTACTTTTGCTGCTTGTGCGTTATTAGGAGTTTTGTCAGCAAAGGCAGCAGCACCGTTTTTTGAGAATGCGAATCGTCAAGCAACTATCGATTATCGGGCTGGTATGGAACAAATTAATCACCAAGCTCAAGGAGCGGCAAATAGTTCGGTTCATGAAAATAAATTAGAAGCTATATCAAATATGATCGAAATGGAGAACCAAAATTTAGAGCAAGGGTCTAGAGCTTTGAAGATATTGGTTACTGATGAAAGTGGTAAAGTTTTATATAAAACAAAGCAAGCGCAAGAAGAGCAAATCGATTTGCATAATACGATTCGTAATGCAGCATCATTCGCGATTAATTATACAGATGGTAGAAATGTATTTGAAAGTACAAGAAAAGAGTTTATATCTTTTTCACCTATTACTATTGAAGGAAAGAATTTGTACATGTTTGTTAGTGGAATTCCAGAGGGAGAGGTAATATATGATACGCAAGAAGGACCATTCCCGTTTTTAATTGGTGTACTTGTATTCATTTTCTCTTTCTTCTATATAACAAAGAGAAAGATGAAGCAGATTGAAGCAATGGCACAAGGCGTAAAGGAAATAGAAAGAGGTAACTTAGCCTACCGCATTGAGAAAAAAGGTGAAGATGAGATTGCAGCTTTAACGGAGAATATTAATAATATGGCAGAAGAGCTTATGAATAATATAGAAAAGGAACGTAAATTAGAAAAGCAAAAGAATGAGCTTATCACAAATGTATCGCATGATTTGCGTACACCACTTACTTCTATTATGGGTTACTTACGATTACTTCGAGATTCTAAATATGAAAATAAAGAACAACACGATGAGTATACGAGAATTGCTTTTGCAAAGTCGGAGCAGTTAAAAAATTTAATAGAAGATTTATTTGAGTATACGAAGTTAACAAATGAACAAGTTGTATTAGAAAAACAAGAAGTATGTGTAAATGAGTTGCTTGAGCAATTAATAGAAGAGTTAGTACCGCAAGCGGAAGAGCATGGACTTACGTTTGTTAAGAAGTTTCCTGAGGAACGTGCTTATGCATCGATTGATTCGGAAAAGATGGTTCGTGTATTTGATAATTTACTAATGAATGCAATTAAGTATAGTAAAGATGATGGAGAGATAAAAGTTTCTCTTCAAAGGCAGCGTAGGGATATACAAATTGTAATTGCGAATCATAGTGAAGAGTTTACAAGAGAAGAGTTAGCGAATTTGTTTGAACGTTTCTATAAGAAGGATCAATCTCGAAGTAGAGTAACGGAAGGGTCGGGACTCGGTTTAGCGATTGCGAAAAGTATTGTTGAGTTACAAGGTGGTAGTATTCGAGCGGAATATAGGGATGGCACTATTCAATTTATCGTCTCGTTACCAATTATAGAAAAATAATAAATGAATAGAATGATATGTGATAAAAAGGCTTATTTTAAAAGAAATAAGCCTTTTTATATTTTTTATAAAAATATATTGACGATTAGAGCTTAGAGGTGTAATATAGAACAAGTCGCCGATGACATTAACGTCGAAAGCGACAAACGAAATGAAAAACTTAGTTGACATTAACTAACGAAGATGTTAACATAAGGAAGTCGCAAATGAGCGACCAAGTAGTTCTTTGAAAACTGAACGAAACAAACAACGTGAAACGTCAA
>NZ_JBQAHZ010000046.1:0-21625 GCF_051917185.1 Bacillus cereus group sp. MYBK108-1 | reverse complement strand
CGTAGGATCAGCAAGTGGAGCGGTAGTATTAACAGCATTAATCGTATTTCTATCAAGCGTATTAGTATAATAGAAGCTTTGTAACAAAAGAAAAGGAAGGGAGAATGAAAGATATGAAAGAGCAAGTATTACAAGTAACAAAAGGTGACTTCGTAGGATCAGCAAGTGGAGCGGTAGTATTAACAGCATTAATCGTATTTTTATCAAGTGTATTAGTATAATAGAAGTTTTAAATCAAACAAAAAAGGAAGGAGAATGAGGGATATGAACAGTGAACAAGTGTTTCAAGTAACAAAAACAGATTTATTAGGATCCTTAGGGGGAGCGGTAATATTAACATCATTTATTCTATTCCTTGCAAATGTATTAGTATGAGATATATAAATACAATCATTCAAAAAAAATAAAGACTCTAACGTATTAGTAAGTAGTTAATATGTTGGAGTCTTTTTTATATTCTTCTTATATCCCCTCAAGTATTAAAGTTACCTCATTATCCAGCATGCATGGCTAATTAAACGTTGCGGTTGAAACTTGATTCAACGAATAATCAAAAATCCACTGAATAAAATCCCGATTTATTTCAAAGAGAAAAAAGTCGAATTTTATATGTAAGAAAAAAAGAGGAATTTGACAGAAAAGATAGAAAATTTTAAAGGTCAGAATTTGTTAGCTTGCTAACTAATTTCTATTAATTAACGTTGGAGGCGTTTTCGGTTGGTTTTAAGTATGGACCATTTAATCTATTTACAGGGGGATGAAGATATTATGAAACAAAAATCTATGGATACGCTAGCTGCACAAATGGAGGACTTTTTTCCAGTACGTGATGTAGATCATTTGGAATTTTACGTAGGGAATGCAAAGCAATCGAGTTATTATCTTGCGAGAGCGTTCGGATTCAAAATTGTGGCTTACTCTGGATTAGAAACTGGAAACCGTGAAAAGGTATCTTATGTTCTTGTGCAAAAAAATATGCGTTTCGTTGTGTCTGGAGCTTTAAGTAGTGAAAATCGTATTGCAGAGTTTGTAAAGACTCATGGTGATGGCGTGAAGGATGTGGCACTACTTGTTGATGATGTTGATAAAGCATACTCAGAAGCAGTGAAACGTGGTGCCGTCGCAATTGCTCCACCGCAGGAATTAACAGATGAGGACGGTACATTGAAAAAAGCAGTTATTGGTACGTATGGTGATACAATTCATACGCTTGTAGAGCGTAAAAATTATAAAGGGGCATTTATGCCAGGATTCCAAAAGGTAGAATTTAATATTCCATTTGAAGAGTCTGGTTTAATTGCTGTTGATCATGTAGTTGGTAATGTTGAAAAAATGGAAGAGTGGGTTAGTTATTACGAGAATGTTATGGGCTTTAAACAAATGATTCATTTTGATGATGACGATATTAGTACAGAGTATTCGGCGTTAATGTCGAAAGTTATGACGAATGGAAGTCGTATTAAGTTTCCTATTAACGAACCAGCAGATGGAAAGAGAAAGTCACAAATTCAAGAGTATCTAGAATTCTATAATGGAGCTGGTGTACAACATCTTGCTTTATTAACAAGTGATATTGTTAAAACAGTTGAAGCGCTTCGTGCAAATGGGGTGGAGTTTTTAGATACACCTGATACTTATTATGATGAGTTAACTGCACGAGTTGGAAAAATCGATGAAGAAATTGATAAGTTAAAAGAATTAAAGATTTTAGTAGATCGTGATGATGAAGGTTACTTACTACAAATCTTTACGAAACCAATTGTAGATCGCCCGACTTTATTTATTGAAATCATTCAACGTAAAGGTTCTCGTGGATTTGGTGAAGGAAACTTTAAAGCGTTATTCGAATCAATTGAAAGAGAACAAGAGCGTCGCGGAAACTTATAAGATTTGTATCCACCAGCAAAAGTCCCTTTGCTGGTGGAAATTTCATTTTTATAAGGAGGAATCAGGATGAAATTTGTTACATTTCGTCTTCCTTCAAAAGAACTACGGGCTGGATGGCTTGAAGGTGACAAAGTAATAGATATGAATCTTGCTAGTGAAGGGAAAATCCCTTCTTCTATGATTGCTTTTTTAGAGAAAGCGGATGAGTATGTAGAGGTAGTGCGGAATATTAAGAATCCAAATAAGGGTATATATGCTTTAGAAGAAGTACAATTGACAGCTGCTCTTCCTAATCCGAGTAGTATTCGAGATTTTTACGCATTTGAACAACATGTAAAAACAGCTCGCGGACGAAGAGGATTAGATGTTGTGCCTGAATGGTATGATATTCCGGTTTTTTATTTTACTAATCATCGTGCTGTAATTGGTTCCAGTGATTTTGTAATTGGTCCGAAAAAGTCTAAAAAGCTTGATTATGAGTTGGAGATTGCTTGCGTAATAGGAAGAGAAGGGCGAAATATTTCTCGTGAGCAAGCAGAGGAATATATTTTTGGTTATTGTATTATGAACGACTGGAGTGCGAGAGACTTACAAGCAACAGAAATGAAAGTAGGTCTCGGTCCAGCGAAAGGAAAAGACTTTGCAACTTCTTTAGGAGCACATCTTGTTACGAAAGAGGAATTAGACGTTTATCGTAATGGTGATCGATATAATTTAGAAATGACTGCTCATGTAAATGGAAAACTATTATCAAAAGGAAACTTCCAAGATATTTACTATACATTTGCTGAAATGATTGAACGTGCTTCAGAGGACGTTACGTTATATCCAGGAGATGTGATTGGTTCTGGGACAGTAGGAACAGGATGTATTTTAGAACTGGGTACAGAAGAGTGGCTACAAGATGGAGATGTTGTAGAACTGTCGATTACTGGTTTAGGTACACTACGTAATACGATCAAAAAAGAAAAGGAAGCGGGTGATGGGCATGTTTTATCGTCACATGGGAGAACTACCTCATAAACGACATGTACAATTTCGTAAAAAAGATGGATCGCTTTATCGTGAACAGGTAATGGGAACAAAAGGTTTTTCTGGTACGCAGTCTATTTTGTATCATCATTATATGCCGACAGAAGTAGGTCATTCTGCATTATCGCATTCTTGTCAGTTGCAGTATGAAGAGGATGTTGCTCTTTCTCATCGCCACTTTCGAACGAAAGAAAGTAAAAAAAGTGGTGATGCAATAAGTGGACGGAATTTCATACTTGGAAATGAAGATTTATTAATTGGAGTAGTGAGTCCAACAGAAAAAATGGATTATTTCTATCGTAATGGTGATGGCGACGAAATGTTATTTGTTCATTATGGAACAGGGAAAATTGAAACGATGTTTGGAACGATTCACTATAGAAAAGGCGACTATGTAACGATTCCAATTGGAACGATTTATCGTGTTATTCCAGATGAAGGAGAGACTAAGTTTCTTGTTGTAGAGGCGAATAGCCAAATTACAACGCCGCGTCGTTATCGAAATGAATACGGACAATTGTTAGAGCATAGTCCGTTTTGTGAAAGAGATCTTCGTGGTCCAGAAAAATTAGAGACATATGATGAAAAAGGCGAGTTTGTCGTAATGACAAAATCAAGAGGCTATATGCATAAACATGTTTTAGGACACCACCCGTTAGATGTTGTGGGATGGGATGGCTATTTATATCCGTGGGTATTTAATGTAGAGGATTTTGAACCAATTACAGGGCGCATTCATCAGCCACCGCCAGTACATCAAACATTTGAAGGACATAATTTTGTTATTTGCTCTTTCGTACCACGTTTATACGATTATCATCCAGAGTCAATTCCGGCACCATATTATCATAGTAATGTTAATAGTGATGAAGTTCTTTACTATGTAGAAGGAAACTTTATGAGTCGCAAAGGTGTGGAAGAAGGTTCTATTACACTTCATCCGAGCGGGATTCCCCATGGACCGCATCCGGGGAAAACAGAGGCAAGTATAGGGAAGAAAGAGACGCTTGAATTAGCTGTTATGATAGACACATTCCGTCCGCTTCGTATTGTAAAACAAGCACATGAAACAGAAGATGAAAAGTATATGTATAGCTGGATTGAACAAGGTTCATATACTGTGAAATAAGTAAAAAAGGCATGCTCTCAATAAGGGGTCATGCCTTTTTCACGGAATCGACATGTATAATAATACCAAAAAAATAATGGGAAGATATATAGAAAGAATAATAAGGGTCGTGCATATTCAGAAGAATTTCTACTTGTTTCGACAAAAGTATTGACTAGGAAAAGCGTAATGAGTAAAATAAAAAAGCGAATTAAAAATTTTCAGAAAATTTAAAACTTGGAGGAGTGAAAGATGAAGCAAATTTTTCAAAAGAAGCCAATTGCAAAGTTAATGCAAGAAAGTAAGCAAAAAACGTTAGCAAGAACATTGGGCGCGCTAGATTTAACTATGCTTGGAATCGGAGCAATTGTTGGAACTGGTATTTTTGTTCTAACGGGTGTTGTGGCAGCGAAACATTCTGGGCCAGCTATTATATTATCATTTGCGATTGCCGCTCTAGCTTGTGCCTTTGCTGCATTTTGTTATGCTGAATTTGCTTCTTCAGTTCCTGTCTCGGGCAGTGTGTATACGTATACATACGCGACGATGGGGGAAGTATTCGCATTTTTAATTGGCTGGGACTTAATGCTGGAATATTTACTTGCTACATCTGCTGTAGCGAACGGTTGGTCTGCATATTTTCAATCTTTATTAAAGGGGTTTGGAATTCATATTCCGACTATTCTCTCCTCGGCTCCTGGTACAGGTAAGGGTGGAATAATTGATCTACCTGCAGTTCTAATTATTTTAGTGATGACAGTTCTTTTATCTAGGGGTGTTCGTGAAAGTGCACGAGTAAATAACATTATGGTATTTATTAAAATAGCAGTTGTTCTTATTTTTATCTTTGCTGGTTTTAATTATGTGAAACCTGAAAACTGGACGCCTTTTATGCCATTTGGTTTAGATGGTGTAATGGCTGGAGCGGCTACAGTATTCTTCGCATTTATAGGATTTGATGCAGTTTCAACAGCGGCAGAAGAAGTGAAACGTCCGCAACGTGATTTACCAATTGGTATTATTGCATCGTTATTAATTTGTACAGTTCTTTATATCGTTGTTTCGCTTATTTTGACAGGAATTGTTCCATACGGACAGCTAAATATATCAGATCCAGTTGCTTTTGCACTTCAATTTATTGGACAAGATGGTTTAGCGGGGGTAATTTCAGTAGGAGCAATTACAGGAATTACAACAGTAATGCTAGTTATGATGTATGGGCAAGTTCGTGTTTCTTATGCGATGAGCCGAGATGGTTTACTGCCGAAGCGTCTTGCTAAAGTTCATCCGAAATTTAAAACGCCATTTTTAAATACATGGACAACGGGAATTATTGCGGCACTGATTTCAGGATTAATAGATTTAAATGTTTTAGCACATCTTGTAAATATGGGGACATTGTCAGCATTTGCACTCGTAGCTGTTGCGGTAATCGTAATGAGAAGAACACATCCAGACTTACCAAGGGCATTTAAGGCTCCGCTTGTACCATTTTTACCAGCATTAACAGTGATCTTCTGTTTATACTTAATGCTTCAATTATCGGGGACAGCATGGATTAGTTTTGGGATATGGATGGTTATTGGTATAGCGGTTTACTTCTTATATAGCCGAAAACATAGTGCTTTAAATAATAGTAAAAAAGAAGAAGATGTTGCAAATTTATAAGCGAAAAAATCCATTCTAATTCTGTTAGAATGGATTTTTTTATTTGAAAATTTACATTTTTCTGAACTTATTATAAGATAATTGTTGGCTAACTAAAGGGGTGAAATGATGAAAAATACGTGGCGTGAGTTAAGGGAGATGGACCGTAACGTATGGATTCGATTTATTGGAGAGACGTTAAATGGAATTGCAATGATGATGTTAATGCCTTTTTTTGCATTATATTTAAAAGATAAGGTAGATTCGTTGTTGGAAGTTGGGGTTATTATGGCGCTTTCTCCAATTGCTGCAAGTTTTGGATCACTTATAGGAGGGAGAATTGCTGACATATATGGAAGAAAGCCTATTATGATATTTTCTATGGCAAGTAATGCATTATTAATGCTCGGTTTTCTATTTATAGAAGGGTTTATTCCATATGCAATTTTATCTATTTTTTTAGGGTTGAGTAATTCTTTATTTCACCCAGCTGCATCAGCTATGGTCGCGGATGTAACGGCACCAGAAAAAAGAACAGAGGCATATGGTTTATTACGAATGGGACACAATATAGGTGCTGCGATTGGTCCGATAATGGGAGCATCAGTAGTTGTGTTGTCAAAGAACCTTGTGTTTATTATTGCCTCTTCTACAATGCTATTTTATGCGTTACTTGTATTACTTCTTATTCAAGAGACGATGCCAAAGAGGACAGATAAGGAAGAACATAAAGAAAAGGAATCTGGGGCAGTTTGGAAAATTGTAATGCGAGATAAGGCATTAATGATTTACTTATTAGCAGGTATTATCATTTCGATGGGGTTTTCTCAAACGGAAGGCATGTTGCCACTACATTTTGATAATGAAATGAAGCGTATTTTTGGAACGAACAATCCATATCCATATTTAATGGCGTTAAACGGACTATTAGTTGTTTTATTCCAGTTTCAAATTTCAAAATGGGCTACGGATAAACCGGTCGGGAAGACGATGTTATATGGTGCATGTTTATTCGGGATTGGATTATTTTTTATAGGGTGGTTACCGAAGTGGTTTGGAGAATTTAATACAAATGCTACAATTATTTTAATAACACTACTGTTCGTTTATGCTTTATATACGTTAGGTGAAATGATTATGTCGCCTGTACAGATGACATTTGTAGCAAATTTGGCCCCTGAGCATTTGAGAGGGACTTATATGGGAGCTGCAAGTTTGCAGTGGATTACAGGAAGCGCATTTGGTCCACTTTTGGGCGGTTTTTTATTAGATCGATTACTTGGTCACTTTCTATTTACAATTTTAGCTGTAGGATGTGTAGTTGCAGGTATTGTATATGTTTCTTTAGATCGCCTTGTTGAGCAAAGGCAAAAAGACACACTAACCAAACAATCTTCTTAGTGAATAGATGACATACACAAAAAAGGGGATTTCTACATATTTTAGGTACATAACTAGATTAGATTGCCATTTTATTTTGTGTAGCTATATAGAAAATGAAATGAAAAACCAATAAGTGATGTTATTTAATTATTTATGGAAGTTACATTTTATTTCAAATAGGAACTACCTATTTTTATAAAAAGTGCTAAAATAGAAAAATGAAAACAATTGGTTAGGGTGATTTCATTGACGAAAATTAAATTAGGTTTATTATATGGTGGAAAATCAGCTGAGCATCAAGTTTCGCTACAGACGGCTCTTGCTGCTATTAAAGCGTTAAATCAAGATAAATTCGAGATTCATCCAATTTATATTACAGAACAAGGTCAATGGGTACGTGGTGAGCGTATTGAAGGCGAAGTAACAGATGTTGAAGCTTTAAAAATGAGCGGTGCAGAAAATGCGATTTCTCCGTTATCATTAAGTACAGAAATTATCCCATCTGCAGCTTCTGAGGAGAACGCTATTGACGTTATTTTCCCATTACTACATGGACCAAACGGTGAAGATGGAACGGTTCAAGGACTATTAGAATTAATGAATATCCCTTATGTAGGAAATGGTGTTCTAGCATCATCTGCTGGTATGGATAAAGTTGTTATGAAAAACATCTTTGCAGAGGCTGGTTTAAAACAAGCAAAATATGCATCCTTCATTCGTAGTGCATGGGAAAAAAATCGTGAGGAAGCTTATTCTAAAGTAGAAGATAAGTTAGGATATCCTTGCTTCGTAAAACCAGCGAACCTTGGTTCAAGTGTTGGTATTAATAAGTGTAAAAATCGTGAAGAACTTGAGGATGCATTTGTAGAGGCATTCCAATTTGATCGCAAAATTATTGTAGAAGAAAATATTGTAGGTCGTGAAGTAGAAGTTGGGGTACTAGGTAATGATGAGCCGAAATGTTCAGTTGTAGGTGAAATCGTTCCGAAAAAGGCCTTCTATGATTATAAGTCGAAATATATCGATGGTGATACGGCGCTAATTATTCCAGCTGAAATGACAGAAGAAGAATCTAATGTAATTAAGCGTGATGCGATTATTGCATTCCAATCATTAGACGGTGCAGGTTTAACGCGAGCTGATTTCTTCTTAACGAAAGATGGAGAAGTGTATATTAACGAAGTAAACACAATGCCAGGATTTACACCGTTCAGTATGTTCCCTCTATTATGGCAACATACTGGGTTACCATATCCAGAATTAATCGAAGAGCTAATTCGTTTAGCGATTGAACGTCACGAAGAAAAACAAAAAATTAAATATACAATCTAACAAAAAAGGAGGAAGCACTATTCATAGGAATAGTGCTTCCTCTATGTAAGGAGCGTTTATATATGATAAAGCGAATATTAAAGCAAGTGGAACAGATGGTAAATGGTACTGAATTAGCAGAGCAATATGAGGGAATTACTATTCAAGGCGTGTCTATTGATACGAGAAAAATTGAAAAAGGAAACTTGTATGTTCCGATTCAAGGGGAGCGCTTCGATGGACATGCTTTTGTAGATAAAGCTGTTGAAAATGGAGCTGTGGCTACATTATGGATGAAAGATGTAGCGAATCCACCTGAGAATCTTCCGGTTATTTTTGTAGAAGACACGCTATCGGCATTGCAAATGTTAGCGAAAAACTATCGCGATCAATTGGATGTTAAAGTTGTAGGTGTAACGGGTAGTAACGGTAAAACATCTACGAAAGATATTGTAACAAGTCTTCTTGCGACTAAATTCAAAGTGCAAAAAACAGAAGGGAACTTCAATAACCATATCGGATTACCTCTTACCATTTTAAACTTAGAAGAAAATACAGAAGTAGCAGTATTAGAGATGGGTATGTCAAGCCGAGGCGAAATTGAATTCTTATCTAAGTTAGCTCGTCCTAATGCAGCTATCATTACAAATATTGGTGAGGCACATTTAATGGATTTAGGATCTCGTGAGGCAATTGCTGAAGCGAAATTAGAAATTGTTACAGGATTACAAGAAGGTGGCGTGTTCGTATATAACGGAGATGAGCCTTTATTAACGAATCGTGTTCCTGGAATGAATTTAGCAGCAGAAACGGTTACGTTTGGTGATGCAAGAGCAAACGATTATTATCCAACGACTGTAACATTACAAGCAACTGGGACACATTTCAAAATGAATAGAGATGAAAATATTTCATTCTACTTACCGGTGTTAGGAAAACATAATGTGTATAATACACTTGCTTCAATGGCAATTGCGAAACATTTTGGTGTAACGTGGGAAGAGATGAAAGAAGGTTTAGTAACACTTCAAATGACGGGCATGCGTATGGAAATTGTGAAAACAAATAGTGGTTTAACAATTATCAACGATGCTTATAATGCAAGCCCGACGGCTATGGAAGCAGCATTCCATTTAATGAATGGTTTAGATGGTTTTGCTAAAAAAATCGTTGTGCTCGGTGATATGTTAGAACTTGGAGATCAAGAAGTACAGTTCCATTATGAGGTAGGAAAATTAATCGATCCAGCAAAAATCTCACATGTATTCACATACGGTAGATTAGGGGCTCAAATTGCTGAAGGAGCAAAAATTAATTTCCCTAATGAACGTGTAAAGGCGTATGATAATAAAGAAGAGTTAGTAAAAGATTTACAAGCAGTAGTCGATGTGAAAGATGTTGTATTAATAAAAGCATCTCGCGGTATGAAATTAGAAGAAGTAATTACGATGTTGAAATAATTGGTGTATATAAATAGGGATGATAGTTACGAAAATAGAAGAAACTTATAATAAGCGCTTACAGTAAATATAAAAAAATAAAAGTGAAGAAAAAAACTCTGAATATGAAAATAAGGTAACAGTTGGGTTTGCTTTTTACACATACAAAACTTATAATTGATAAAGTGTAATAACGTTTAGAAGTATTTTCGTGAAGAATATACGCCCGTTTATATACGTGAGCATTCAGGAAAAGGGCTTTTCCGCAAATTCGGAAAACGCCTTTTTTTAAATGATAAGTATAGGATAGAAAAGGAGAAGTAACATTGACAACATTTCGAGAATTAGGATTAAGTGATTCTTTACTGCAATCTGTTGAAAGTATGGGCTTTGAAGAGGCTACACCAATTCAAGCTGAAACAATTCCACATGCATTGCAAGGTAAAGATATTATTGGGCAAGCGCAAACAGGTACAGGGAAAACAGCAGCATTCGGATTACCACTATTAGATAAAGTGGATACACATAAAGAATCGGTTCAAGGTATTGTTATCGCGCCAACGCGTGAATTAGCAATTCAAGTTGGAGAAGAATTATACAAAATTGGTAAGCATAAACGCGTTCGTATTTTACCGATTTATGGTGGTCAAGATATTAACCGCCAAATTCGTGCTCTAAAAAAACACCCACACATTATTGTTGGTACGCCGGGTCGTATTTTAGATCATATTAACCGTAAAACACTTCGTCTGCAAAACGTAGAGACAGTTGTTCTTGACGAAGCGGATGAAATGTTAAACATGGGCTTCATTGAAGACATTGAAGCAATTTTAACAGATGTGCCAGAAACACATCAAACATTACTATTCTCAGCGACAATGCCGGATCCAATCCGCCGTATTGCTGAGCGTTTCATGACTGAGCCTCAACACATTAAAGTAAAAGCAAAAGAAGTAACAATGCCAAACATTCAGCAGTTCTATTTAGAAGTGCAAGAAAAGAAAAAGTTTGACGTGTTAACACGCTTATTAGATATTCAATCTCCAGAGCTTGCAATCGTATTTGGTCGTACAAAGCGTCGTGTTGATGAATTATCAGAAGCATTAAACTTACGTGGTTATGCTGCAGAAGGTATTCACGGTGATTTAACTCAGGCGAAACGTATGTCTGTATTACGTAAATTTAAAGAAGGTTCTATTGAAGTTCTTGTTGCAACAGACGTTGCTGCGCGTGGTCTTGATATTTCAGGCGTAACGCACGTATATAACTTCGATATTCCACAAGATCCAGAATCATACGTTCACCGTATCGGTCGTACTGGTCGTGCAGGTAAAAAAGGTATTGCAATGCTATTTGTAACACCACGTGAATCAGGACAATTAAAAAATATCGAGCGTACAACAAAACGTAAAATGGACCGTATGGATGCACCGACACTTGACGAGGCATTAGAAGGTCAACAACGTTTAATCGCTGAAAAGCTTCAAAGCACAATTGAAAATGAAAACTTAGCATACTACAAGCGTATTGCAGAAGAAATGTTAGAAGAAAATGACTCTGTAACAGTAGTAGCTGCTGCTTTAAAAATGATGACTAAAGAGCCGGATACAACTCCGATCGCTTTAACATCAGAACCACCTGTTGTTTCAAGAGGCGGCGGTTCTAAAAAACGCGGCGGTAACGGAGGCGGATACCGTGATGGTAACCGTAATCGTAGTCGTGATGGACGCGGCGGTGGCGATGGACGTAATCGTGACCGTAACCGTGATGGACGTAATCGTGACGGAAACCGTGATCGCAATCGTGATGGTAACCGCGATCGTAATCGTGATGGTGGTAGTCGTGGTCGTAGAGGTGAAGGCCAAGGTCGCCCTGGTTCTTCAAATGGACGCGGCGAAAGAAAACATCATAGCCGTCCACAAGCTTAATAAAAAAAAGAGAATGCCCTTTGCGGGCATTCTCTTTTTTTATTTCTATAATTGTGCATACTACATAATAGTTATGATAGAAAAGGGGCTGTTATATGCTTGTAAGGCTTGGTTACGTTGCGATGAGTGTGCATTTGAAGAATGCATCTCCATCTCAAACGATGACGTATGCACAGTTTCAGAAATTAGATGATCGTGATGCTGCAATTCGTAAGCTTGAAAGAATTGCTAATTCCAATTTAGAAAATTGTTTACGTTTATTAAAGCATAATAAAGGGCATGACATATCTTTCTTTCGGCTCAGTTCAAAGCTCATTCCTTTAGCGAATCATGAGGAATTGCTAGAGTGGAACTATATTCGTCCGTTAAAAGAAAATTTAAAAAAACTAGGTGAATATGCAGTTCATATGAATATGAGAATTGATTTCCATCCAGATCATTTTGTTGTACTAAATTCACCTGAAGAGAGTGTTTTTAAACAATCTGTAAAAACATTGCAGATGCACAAAAAATTATTAAAAGGCATGGGGATTGAACATAAGCAACGATGTGTACTGCATGTTGGAGGAGGATATAAAGATAAAGAACTTGCATTAGAGCGCTTTATAGAGAATTGGTCGAATGTCCCAAGGGGTATTCAAGAAATGATTATATTAGAAAATGATGATACAACCTTTACGTTAGAGGAAACATTATATTTAGGAGAAAAATTAGATATTCCCGTCGTATTTGACTTGCATCACCATATGATGAATAATGAGCAAGAAGATTGGTATGAAGATTGGGCACGTGTTGTTCATACGTGGGAAACGTCTTTGTTGCCGATTAAAATGCATATCTCTAGCCCTAGAGAGGGAAAAGATCCAAGAGCTCATGCAGATTATATTAATGTAGACGCATTTTTATCTTTTTTAAGAAGGATAAAGGGAAGTGTTCCGCAAATTGATTGTATGATTGAGGCGAAGATGAAGGATGAGTCTTTATTTCAATTAATGAGAGATTTAAGTGAACAAGTAGATGTAGAAATTATCGATGGTGCAAGCTTTTATATTAAATAAGCTTTGCACCATCGTTTTTTTTTGTTAAAAAAGGGGTTAAAATGCCACCGGTTATTAAACCTGTTAAATGACTGATCGGATTGGCAGAAGGGTTAAAGAAAGTAAATAGCAGTAATAGAAGTATCATAATTGAGAAAATGGCAATTTCTTTTGGTTTTGAAGAGCGGTATCGATTGTACAATAAAAATAACTGTGCACCTAATAGTCCGAAAATACCACCTGATGCACCTGCGTGAATATATTCAAGCGGCATAATAATATAAGAAGAAATATTTCCAGAAATTCCAGAGAGAAAAAATAGAATAAAAAAAGAAAAGTGTCCGAGTTGCTTTTCGATAGAAGAACCAAGAGCAAACAAAAAAATACTATTAGAAAGAAAATGTTGTAAGTCTACGTGTACGAGAAGAGAAGTTATGACACGCCACCATTCTCCTTTCGCGATATATTCATTAGAGGCTGCCAGTGGTAAGAGAAAAAAGTCGCCTAATATCATCATGACTAAATGAATAAGCAGTAAGGTAAGAATAGTCGGTTGTAAAGAAATATGAGTGGATCTTATTAGCATACGGTTACTATCACCCCTTTTGCATCAGAAAGATTCTCTGTTATTCTTATCAATATGAAAGAAGAAAGTTAAATAGAAGAAGGGGATTTTGAAATGATTATAGGGATTGGTATCGATATTATTGAATTAAATCGTATTGAAAAAATGCTAGATGGAAAGCTTAAATTTATGGAACGTATTTTAACGGAAAATGAACGTAATGTTGCTATGGAGCTGAAAGGAAGTCGCCTTACAGAGTTTGTAGCTGGAAGGTTTGCAGCGAAAGAGGCGTATTCAAAAGCTGTAGGTACTGGTATCGGAAAAGAAGTGAGTTTTTTAGATATTGAAGTGAAAAATGATGAAAGAGGTAAGCCAATTCTGATTACAAGTACAGAGTATATTGTTCATTTATCAATTAGTCATAGTAAGGAATTTGCTGTTGCTCAAGTTGTTTTAGAAAGCTTGTCACGCTAGTCTGCATATTTTATATCTTTGTCTCATATATTTGAGGTAGCGATAAGGAAGGTACATCTTCCATTCATTTATAGGGGCAAAGGGGCTGAATTGATGAAAAGGCGTCTGTTTTTAGTTCTTGTCGGTTTGTTGACCGTTTTTGTGTTGGCGGGTTGTATGGAAAAGAAGCAAGATGATGTCGTGAGAGATTTAGAATCAAAAGTAAAAGGGATGAAAAGTTATCAAGCTGAGGCAAAATTATCTATTAAAACAGGCAATGAGCCTCAAGAGTATAACGTAGAGATTTGGCATAAGGAACCGTCTTTTTATCGTGTGAATTTAAAAAATGCAAAAAAAGATCAGAGCCAAATTATTTTGAGAAATGAAGAAGGTGTATTTGTATTAACGCCAGCACTTAATAAGAGCTTCCGTTTTCAAAGTGATTGGCCGCAAAATAGTAGCCAGGCTTATTTATATGAATCACTTGTAAGAGATATTTTGCAGGACAAGAAAAACCTTACTTTTGAGAAAACAGATAAGTATTATATTTTTAAAACAAAAACAAACTATCAACATCAAAATATGTTGCCGAGACAAGAGATTACATTGAATAAGAGCGACTTGACTCCAGTTTCAGTGAAGTTAATGGATAATGATCAAAATGTTCTTGTGAAAGTAGATTTCTCTAAAGTGAAATTCGATGCGAAATTTGATAAAGGTGCATTTGATACGAAACAAAATATGTCTAGAGCGCAGGTAGATGTTCAAACAACAGCGAAAGAAGACAAACCGTTTGCTATTTTGTATCCACTTGATACACCACAAGGTATGACTCTGCAAGATGAAAAAGAGTTGAAGACAGACAGTGGCAAGCGTGCGATACTCACATACACTGGAAATAAGAAATCCTTTACTTTAATACAAGAAAAGGCAAAAGTTGCAGAGGCATCATCAGCGGTAAGTGTAAGTGGAGAACCAGTTGATCTTGGGTTTACGATTGGTGCATTAACGAAAGACTCTGTAACGTGGTCGCATAACGGAGTAGAATATATGCTCGTGTCTAAAGGTTTAGAGCCGAAGGAGCTGTTAATGGTTGCTCGTTCAGTTACAGCGAAGCAGGTGAAGTAAACTTCTTAGACGTGGTGATATATGTGCACCACGTCTTTTCTTAGTTTGAAGGTGGATTTCATAAAAGAAGCATATAAAAGAATAAGCTTCGCATATCGTGTATAAGGAAGTGTATTTATGGAAGAAGCACCATTTTACCGTGACACTTGGGTGGAAGTGGATTTAGATGCCATTTATAACAACGTTACACATATTAAAGAGTTCATCCCAAGTAATGTAGAGATTTTTGCTGTAGTTAAAGCAAACGCATATGGGCACGATTATGTACCGGTGGCTAAAACGGCATTAGAAGCAGGTGCAACAAGGTTAGCTGTTGCTTTTTTAGATGAAGCTTTAGTGCTTCGGAGGGCTGGTATTACTGAGCCGATTTTAGTGTTAGGTCCCTCGCCGCCGCGTGATGTAAATGTAGCTGCTGAAAATGATGTAGCGCTAACGGTTTTTCAAAAAGAATGGGTGGACGAAGCAATTAAACTTTGGGATGGTTCATCTGTAATGAAATTCCATATTAACTTTGATAGTGGTATGGGGAGAATTGGAATACGTGAAAGAAAAGAGCTAAAAGAATTTTTAAAGAGTTTAGAGGGTGCACCGTTTTTAGAGTTAGAAGGAGTATACACGCATTTTGCAACGGCAGATGAAGTTGAGACTTCGTATTTTGATAAGCAATATAACACGTTCTTAGAGCAGTTAAGTTGGTTGAAAGAATTCGGAGTGGATCCTAAGTTTGTTCATACAGCTAATAGTGCTGCGACGTTACGTTTTCAAGGGATTACATTTAATGCAGTGCGAATTGGGATTGCAATGTATGGATTATCTCCTTCTGTAGAAATACGTCCTTTTTTACCATTTGAATTAGAACCGGCGCTATCACTTCATACGAAAGTCGCTCATATTAAACAGGTAATTAAAGGTGATGGAATTAGTTATAACGTCACCTACCGAACGAAAACTGAAGAATGGATTGCGACTGTAGCGATTGGCTATGCAGATGGGTGGCTTAGGAGGTTACAAGGATTTGAAGTGCTTATAAATGGTAAAAGGGTACCGATTGTAGGGCGAGTAACAATGGATCAGTTCATGATTCATCTTCCTTGTGAAGTGCCACTTGGTACGAAAGTTACGCTTATTGGAAGGCAAGGAGATGAGTATATTAGCGCTACAGAGGTTGCGGAATACTCAGGGACTATTAATTATGAAATTATTGCAACGATCAGTTTCCGTGTGCCGAGAATATTTATACGGAATGGTAAGGTTGTAGAGATAATTAATTACTTGAACAATATATAGAAGGTAGTATGATTGCTTCTTGTCATTGGAGTGACTGTTCATTGCTGGATAATAAGCTCTTTTTGATGAGAAGCTTTTTACTTATAATCATTTTTTATATAAGTTGCACGTAAGTTTTGAAGAGGAGTTCTATTGTTTTTAGTTAGTTATGAGATAAAAAATTTAAGAAGATGAATGTTTTGTTTGTGAATTGGAAAACATAAGCAAGGAATAAGGAAGTCTTTGCAACAGGCTCCATACAATGGTATTATTACAATAGGTGTCATATATATATTTGGGTGTGTAGTTGACGGTGGAGGTGTATTTTTGTGTCCGAATCAAGTGTAACTACTGAAATCGTGGTTCGGTTGCCAAAGCAAATGGTAACGGAATTGGACGGAATTGGAAAACAAGAGAATAAGAATCGCCATGAACTAATTTGCCAGGCAACACAATTGTTATTGCGTCAACATAAGACGAAGAAACGCTACCAACATGAATCAATGCGACGTGGGTACATTGAAATGGGAAAAATTAATCTTGGTATTGCATCTGAAGCTTTCTTAGCAGAGTATGAAGCAGCTCATACAGTAGAACGCTTAGTTAGCGGGGGGTAATATTTTGATTGTAAAACGCGGCGACGTGTATTTTGCAGACCTTTCCCCAGTTGTTGGTTCTGAGCAAGGAGGCGTTCGTCCGGTTCTTGTCATTCAAAATGACATCGGAAATCGTTTTAGTCCAACGGTGATTGTAGCGGCTATTACTGCACAGATTCAAAAAGCGAAATTACCCACTCATGTGGAAATTGATGCGAAAAAGTACGGTTTTGAGAGAGATTCTGTTATTTTACTTGAGCAGATTCGAACAATCGATAAGCAGCGCTTAACGGACAAAATCACTCACTTAGATGAAGTGATGATGATTCGTGTAGATGAAGCGCTACAAATTAGTTTAGGACTAATAGATTTTTAAATCGGCAGTTTAAGTTGCTCTCTTTGAAGGGCAACTTTTTTTATTATAGAGGAGGTTACGGTTGTATATGGAAATGGTAGATAATCGACAAGCGTTAATGAAAATGTTAGTGAAAGAATTAGGCTTTACCGAAAAGCAAGTTCGTCATGTTATTCAATTAACAGAAGAAGGTAACACAGTTCCATTTATTGCTCGTTACCGAAAAGAATGGACAGGCTCTTTAGATGAGGTGCAAATTCGTACGATTTTAGAGAGATGGCAATATATGATGCAACTTGAAGATAGGAAGGAAGAAGTTCTTCGTCTTATTGATGAGAAGGGGAAACTGACAGAAGAGCTACGACAGCAAATTGTTAAAGCTACAAAGTTGCAAGAAGTAGAAGATCTATATCGTCCATATAAAGAGAAAAGAAGAACGAAAGCGACAGTTGCTAAAGAAAAAGGATTAGAACCATTAGCTGAATGGTTATTGTTATATAAGAAAGAAGATCCGGCTAAAAAGGCAGTGGAATTTATTAATGTAGAGAAAGAAGTGCAATCTGCAGAAGAAGCTTTACAAGGTGCACAAGACATTATTGCAGAAATGGTTTCAGATGAAGCTGCGTATCGTAGTTGGATTCGAAATGTTACTTTTAGAAAAGGTGTTATGTCTTCTTCCGTGAAAGATGAAGAAAAAGATGAAAAGAATATATATGAAATGTATTACAGTTATGAAGAACCATTGCAAAAAGTAGTACCACATCGTGTATTAGCAATGAATCGTGGCGAGAAAGAAGATATATTGAGAGTTGCTGTTGTTCCGCCAGTAGATGAGATAGTAACCTTCTTAAATCAGAAAGTAATTCGTGATAACGATTCGAAAAGTGCACATTATGTACAATTAGCGATTGAAGATGGTTATAAACGATTAATTCAATCTTCAATCGAAAGAGAGATTCGTAAAGAATTAACAGAAACAGCTGAAGAACAAGCAATACATATTTTCTCTGAGAACTTACGTAACTTATTATTACAACCTCCGATGAAAGGGAAAGTCGTGCTAGCGGTAGATCCGGCATATAGAACTGGTTGTAAATTGTCTGTAGTAGATGATACGGGGAAAGTACTACATATCGATGTTATTTATCCGCATCCACCTGTTCGTAAATATGATGATGCAAAAACGAAAGTTCTTTCTATTATAGATAAATATCAAGTTGAAATGATTGCAATTGGTAATGGGACAGCATCTAGAGAAACAGAAGAGTTTATAGTAGATGTATTACAAAGCGTGAACCGAGATGTCTTTTATATTATTGTAAATGAAGCGGGTGCTAGTGTATATTCAGCTTCTGATTTAGCCCGTGAGGAATTCCCAAATTTACAAGTTGAAGAGAGAAGTGCCGTTTCTATTGGGAGACGTCTGCAAGATCCACTTGCTGAACTTGTGAAAATTGATCCTAAATCAGTTGGGGTTGGACAATACCAACATGATGTATCTCAAAAGAGACTGAATGAGTCATTAACATTTGTAGTAGAAACAGCTGTTAACCAAGTTGGGGTTAATGTAAATACGGCTTCGGTTGCATTGTTACAATATGTTTCAGGTTTATCGAAAACTGTTGCGAAAAATATTGTAGCAAAGAGAGAAGAAGATGGGAAATTCACGAAGCGCACGGAATTAAAGAAAATCCCACGTTTAGGTGCAAAGACTTATGAACAATGTATAGGTTTCTTACGTATACTAGAAGGAGCGAATCCATTAGATCGAACAGGTATTCATCCAGAGCAATATAAAAATGTTGAATTGTTATTGAAGAGTCTAGGGTTATCGATAGATGACGTAGGACAACCGCAATTACAAAAGCGATTGGAAGAAGTAGAGATTTCTAAGTTATCCCAAGAAACAGGAGTTGGGGAGCCGACGTTAGTTGATATTATAGATGCGCTTATTAGTCCTGAACGAGATATGAGGGATGAGTTGCCTAAACCACTTTTGAAAAAAGGGATTTTGAAATTAGAAGATTTAAAACGTGGTATGGAACTAGAAGGAACAGTTCGTAACGTTGTTGATTTTGGTGCTTTTGTTGATGTTGGTGTAAAGCAAGATGGTTTAGTACATATTTCTAAACTTAGCAAACAGTTTGTAAAGCATCCGTTAGATGTTGTATCAGTAGGGCAAATTGTAAAAGTATGGGTAGATGATATTGATACAAAAAAAGGACGCGTTGCACTATCTATGTTGCCGATTGAATAGTAAGAGAAGAGAGCAGATGAAACTGCTCTTTTTTTATGAAATAAAAAGTGTAATGGATTATGAGCTTTGATGTATTTTGCTATAATAAAACCAGCATTCATTTAATAATTTAATTTGATACCGGTTTTTTTCGAAATATGCACGTTGCATTTGTTTTTTTAGCCACGTAGGCATAGGAATCCCTCCTTGTTTAATCCTGCTCTCAAAAATCTAAAATGCTATTGATGAGAGGTTGGTGAGTGGATTTCTATTCATGTTTTGTTTTTAGAAACCACGCTTCTTACATGAGGATGGGTATATGTACTATTTAATATATGTATAAGAAGGGAGAAAAGTGTAAAAATATTTTTTTGTTTAGGAGGAATGAGAGTGGATGAGCAAGAAATTCAGCGACTAGTGGAAGAAGTGTCACTACAATACTTTGAGATGCCGTTCTTACATAAAGCGGTGTTTAATAATAGATTACGTACAACTGGTGGGCGTTATTTATTGAAGAGTCATAATATCGAACTGAATTATCGATATTACGAATTGTATGGTGAAGAAGAGTTAGTCGGGATTATTAAACATGAGCTTTGTCATTATCACTTACATATTGCAGGAAGAGGGTATAAGCACAGGGACAGGGATTTTCGTGAGTTGTTAAAGAAAGTTGATGCACCACGTTTTTGTAAACGAATGATTAATGAAGAGAAGGAAAAAAAGATTTATAAGTATGAATGTATGGAGTGTTCACTTCAATATGTAAGAAGGCGTCAAATAAATATAAAAAGATATGTCTGTGGAAAGTGTAAAGGGAAACTCAAACCGATATCGAAAACATCTTGACAGTAAAAACGCAATCCAGTATATTATAAACATGTCACGTTTGAACAAGATGTTGTTAAAAACTTCTTGACTTACAGAGAGAATTTTTATAAGATACAAATTGTCTTCATTATTCCGCAGTAGCTCAGTGGTAGAGCTATCGGCTGTTAACCGATCGGTCGTAGGTTCGAGTCCTACCTGCGGAGCCATACAGAGAAGTACCCAAGTGGCTCAAGGGGCTCCCCTGCTAAGGGAGTAGATCGCTAACGCGGTGCGAGGGTTCGAATCCCTTCTTCTCTGCCATACATATTGGCCCGTTGGTCAAGTGGTTAAGACACCGCCCTTTCACGGCGGTAACACGGGTTCGAATCCCGTACGGGTCACCACTTCGGAGGATTAGCTCAGCTGGGAGAGCACCTGCCTTACAAGCAGGGGGTCGGCGGTTCGATCCCGTCATCCTCCACCATATAATTTTATATGAATAGTATTGTCGCGGGGTGGAGCAGCACGGTAGCTCGTCGGGCTCATAACCCGAAGGTCGCAGGTTCAAATCCTGTCCCCGCAACCAAATGGTCCCGTGGTGTAGTGGTTAACATGCCTGCCTGTCACGCAGGAGATCGCCGGTTCGACCCCGGTCGGGACCGCCATTTTAACTTCTGCTATATAGCAGTTGTTTTTTATTGGACATTATGTTACAATAACATTTGTCTTTGGAAAGAAGATAATTATTTCGATGGGCTATAGCCAAGCGGTAAGGCAACGGACTTTGACTCCGTCATGCGCTGGTTCGAATCCAGCTAGCCCAGCCATTTACGAGCCATTAGCTCAGTTGGTAGAGCATCTGACTTTTAATCAGAGGGTCGAAGGTTCGAGTCCTTCATGGCTCACTTTTTGTTTTTTTCGCGCGGTCGTGGCGGAACGGCAGACGCGCTAGGTTGAGGGCCTAGTGGGGGAAACCCCGTGGAGGTTCAAGTCCTCTCGGCCGCATCAAAAAAATCTTAAAAAAGTGCTTGCATTTGAAAATGTAGTATGATAAGATAATTGAGTCGCCAAATTACAACGACGAAAAAACATCATGAATAAGCGCCCGTAGCTCAATTGGATAGAGCGTTTGACTACGGATCAAGAGGTTAGGGGTTCGACTCCTCTCGGGCGCGCCAATTACGGGAAGTGGCTCAGCTTGGTAGAGCACCTGGTTTGGGACCAGGGGGTCGCAGGTTCAAATCCTGTCTTCCCGACCACGCGGGTGTAGTTTAGTGGTAAAACAAGAGCCTTCCAAGCTCTGGTCGAGAGTTCGATTCTCTTCACCCGCTTTTAGTTCTTTGAAAACTGAACGAAACAAACAACGTGAAACGTCAATTTTTATTTTAGATGCTAGACAAACTAACTTTATTGGAGAGTTTGATCCTGGCTCAGGATGAACGCT
>NZ_JBQAHZ010000045.1:0-22917 GCF_051917185.1 Bacillus cereus group sp. MYBK108-1 | reverse complement strand
TACAAAACGGATAAAGGCAAAATTAAAAATGAGCCCGGTGCAATACCGGACTCATTTTTATCAAGCTGCCTAATGAAATAACCGTGTCTAACTTTTAGGGGTCACTTCACATCAGCACGGCTTCTCACTTTAGATACGGACAGCAGTCCCGCTCACAGCAACCATTAGCATCCCTTCGCGAACTACTTCGTAATCCACGTCGATACCAACGATGGCATTCGCATTTTTTTGTCTTGCAAGAGTTTTCATCTCTTCCATTGCGATGTCACGTGCTTCTTTCAATTTGCTTTCGTAAGCGCCTGAGCGACCACCGACAACATCACGGACAGAAGCGAAAAGATCACGAACGATATTT
This sequence comes from Bacillus cereus group sp. MYBK108-1, assembly GCF_051917185.1. NCBI lineage: Bacteria > Bacillati > Bacillota > Bacilli > Caryophanales > Bacillaceae > Bacillus > Bacillus cereus group sp. MYBK108-1. The sequence continues at coordinate 22,562 of NZ_JBQAHZ010000045.1, read as the reverse complement.
GCACCCATAATCGCTTCTCCATTCACGATATCGACATAATCAATAATCTCTTTCCCTTGAATTGTAGAAGTTGTTGTTACAATCATACTGTACAGCCTCCCATATGAGATTTTTACCTACTTATGGTGCACTAATTCAGTACAAATTATATTTACGAACTAAACTGAGCTTCGTATAACCTACTGTACCCTCCGCCTTGCTCAATTAATTCATTATGTGAACCTTGTTCTGCAATACCATCTTTATTTACAACGACGATGCGATCTGCATTTTTAATCGTTGCTAGTCTGTGAGCGATAACTAATGTTGTACGACCAACAGATAGCTCCGCAAGCGATTTTTGAATCGCAAGTTCCGTCTCTGTATCTAACGCAGAAGTTGCTTCATCCAATATTAAAATTGGCGGGTTTTTCAAGAACATACGAGCAATCGCTAGACGCTGCTTTTGTCCACCTGAAAGTTTCACGCCGCGCTCACCGATAACAGTATCTAAACCGTCCGGCTGTGAGTAAATTAAATCTTCTAACTGCGCACGTTTTACTGCCTGCCAAATTTCAGCTTCTGATGCTTTTAAATTTCCGTAAGCGATATTTTCACGAATTGTTCCTGAGAATAAGAACACATCTTGCTGCACAATTCCAATTTGCTTACGAAGTGAAGATAATGTCATATCTTTCGTATCAATTCCATCAATTTGAATCGATCCAGATGATTGCTCATAAAAACGTGGTAATAGGCTACATAACGTCGTTTTCCCAGCTCCTGATGGTCCAACGAACGCAACTGTTTCACCTGCATGTATTTTCAAACTAATGTCATTTAAAATCGGTTCTTTGTTTTCATATCCAAACGTAATGTTGTTATATTGAATATCACCGTGTACATGCTTCACTTCCATTGCATCTTTAGAGTCTACAATGTCAGGCTCTGTTTCAAGAAGCTCTACATATCTCTTAAAACCGGCGATTCCTTTCGGATAGCTTTCGATTACCGCGTTAATTTTTTCAATTGGGCGGAAGAAAATATTCGTTAATAGAACGAATCCGATAAATCCACCGTACGTTAATTCCCCTTGCAGAACAAACCATGTACCGCATATTAAGACGAAGAGCGTTACGAGACGCATGAGCATATAACTAATCGACGAATTTAACGCCATAATTTTATACGCCATTAATTTCGTTGTACGGAAACGAGCGTTGTTCACAGCAAATTGCTCTTTCTCAAACTTTTCATTTCCGAATGCTTGTACAACGCGAATACCACCAACGTTGTTCTCAATACATGCATTGAAATCAGCAACATCTGAGAATAAACGTCTAAATGTACCTGTCATTTTTTTATTGAAGTACAGCGCTAACCATAATAGGAATGGAATGACGAAGAACGTTAATAACGCTAACTTCCAGTTGATCATCATCATAAATGAGAATGCCCCAACTAAAGTCATTACGGCGATAAATAAATCTTCTGGTCCATGGTGAGCAATTTCTCCAATTTCCATTAAATCGTTTGTAAGGCGTGAAATTAAATGACCTGTTTTATTATTATCAAAAAATCTGAATGATAGCTTTTGAATATGATCAAATAATTTCTGCCTCATATCTGTTTCAATGTTAACACCAAGCATATGTCCCCAATATGTAACGACATATTGTAAGCCTGCATTTAACATATAAACTGCGAGTAAACCGAAACAAGCCCATAAAATAAGCGTCCAGTTTTGCCCTGGCAATAACTTATCAATAAATTGATTTACGATAAGCGGGAAGCCGAGTTCTAATAATCCTGCGACAACCGCACAAGAAAAGTCGAGTATAAATAAACCTTTATACGGTTTATAGTACGAGAAAAATTTACGCAGCATATCTTACCTCCATTTTCCAAAATTAAAAAGACTCCCTAAATGATAACCATTATCAAATAATTATTCAAGTTATCCGTCTATGAAACTGAAAATAAGCTTTGCGATAGTTGTCGTTTTTTGCTGGAAAGTCGATATATTCGAATAATCGCCGATATATTTCGAGTTGCGCTGATATATTTGCAAAATCGCCGATATAAACTTCGTTTACTAACTACTCTCCCATCCCCAAAAACAAAAAAGGTACCACCACAAGGTGATACCATTCCTTCTATTACATCGCTTCCGAATCCCACTCATGCTCCTGTTCAACGAATACAATACCTAATTCGTGATGTCCACCAGCATATAATGCAGTTTGTGCAAGACGAAGCTCACCATTTGTATCTAATACTTCTAATTTACAAAATGCTCCTGTCGTCTTCGTTTGAAGCGCATCATAAAATTCCTCGGCGCTTTTTGGAATGACTCCATTTACTTTCGTAATAATTTCTCCAGGCAGTAATTTCAGCTCTGCTCCAATTGTATTTGGAATTGTATCTAGTACAACGAGCCCATCATTGCGTGCAGCAAAATACGCTGGTCTTGTTTCATCGGCAATTTTTTCTTGCATCGAAATTGTGAAACGCCCAAGCATAGCGACTCCCATCGCGATAATTGCAAGTACGTGCCACCAGTAACTTGCGATTCCTAAAACGAGCACAAGTCCTGCTAACCCATAAACACGTCTTCCTGTAAATAATAAAGCTTCCGTCGGCTCATAACTTTTAATATTTCTCATAAATCCAATTAAAAATGGAACGAGGAATAGAGAATATGTATTTGAACCTATTGAAACGACAGGCCACCATGAAATAAACTGCGTTACCGTATCACCCGGTACAAGAATAAAAATAGGAACGATCCATAAACGCTTTGATTCGTGTAAACCAATCTTTAATCCACGCTTCCCCTGCCTAATCCTCGGCGTCGAATATCCTACTGCATTTTTAGAAATCAATAAGCCTTCTACAATAAGCATAACGCCTAGTAAAATAACAAGGGATACAATGGTACTCTCTTCACCTTCTCGAAGCTGTAAAAAGGAAACTGGTAGCTTAGAAGATAATAGAACACATACGATCGCAATGCTAAATGTATAAGCCGCCGATAAACATCGATACATAGCCGTTAATCCAAATAGTAACGTCCAAATTAAAATGGCCCATAAGCTTGCTTTAGAAACAACAAGTCCAAGCCCAATCGTAATAATAGATACTACTAATCCGTATCCAATCCCTGCAAATAGAGAGGTTCGCAGTTCAAACCAAATATCATAAACTTTAAAAGAAAAATCTTTTCGTTCTCTTAACATACGTAAGTATCCAACGAAGATACTACTTATTACAAATATATAGACAGCAGGGTGTAAGAAAAAACGTCCAACTGCCCGCATTATTTCAAAAATCCATGCCTCCACGAACTCATTCACCACCATTTATATCATTCTTTCTTTTTATATTATCATAACTAAACAAACGTTTGTTTAACACAAAAAAATACAGGCAGCAAACTGCCTGTATTTCTTCTTATTTTGCCATTAATTTTAATGCCGACTGTAATTGTAGATCATTTTCTCCAGAACGGATTTTTTCGATAATTTTAGTTTGAATCGCTTCAGCTGTCTTTTTATCAAGCTGTCCTGTCGCTTCCATTTCATTTGCATTTTGGAATGCTTTCAGAGCCGATTCTGTCTCTTTACTAAAGTATCCATCTTCACGACCTGGTACATAACCTAAGCTCTTAAGCATTTCTTGAGCATGTTTTACTTGTACATCATTTGAATTGTATGAAAGTGTTTTTTCAATTTGAATTGGTGTCGCATGATAATAATTTGGTTGCTTCACTTCTACTGTTGGCGCAATTCCTTTTTTATGAATCCAGTTCCCATCCGGTGTTAACCATTTAAACATCGTTAATTTAATGTTGCTGCCGTCTTTAAATGGAACAGCTTGCTGGACAGTACCTTTACCAAATGTCTTTTCACCAATTAAATCGTATCCTTCTCCTTCTTTTAGCGCACCCGCTAAAATCTCTGAAGCAGAAGCACTTCCATTATCAATTAATACTGAAATTGGATATGGTTTTCTCTCTTTCAGTTCCGTAGAGAATTTCTTCTTCTCACCATTTCGCTGCTCTACTTGTAGCATCGGCTTTTTATTCGTCATAATTTCCCCTAGTATATCTTCTACACTATTTAAGTAGCCACCAGGATTACCACGCACGTCAATAACTAAGCCTTTTATATTTTTCTTCTCTAACTCTTTTAACTGATCCTTAAATTCTTTCGCTGTATTTTCAGCAAAAGAAGTGATTTGCATATAACCGATATCTTTTCCGCTCTCTTGCTTCACAGAACTAAACACTGTAAAGATCGGAATCTTTTCACGCTTAATTTTAAATACAATCGGATCAGTTACTCCCGCACGTTTAATTTCAATTGCGACAGTCGTTCCCTTTTTACCACGAATTTTTAATACTGCTTCTTCACGTGATAAGTCTTTCACACTGTTTCCATCTACAGATAAAATTTGGTCATTCGGTTTAATTCCTATCTTTTCTGCTGGTGAACCTTTAATTGGCGATACGATAATAAGCTTACCGTCCGTCTTGTTCACCTCAGCCCCAATCCCCTCTAATTCGGGATCAAGCGATTCACTAAACTGTTTGGCTGTTTCTTTATCCATATACGTGGAATAAGGGTCCTTCAGCGTAGACAACATACCTTGTATTGCACCTTCAACTAACTTTTCATCTTTCACGTCTTCCACATAACGTGAATCAATTAGTGCATACGCCTCATTAATTTTTGCCAAATTCCCTTGCGCAGTGCTAGCATTCCCACTCGAAATTGTTTGCGTTACTTCTGATGGGTTAACCCCAAATACAGACATGCCTGCAAACATTCCGCCAGCACCAATTAAAAATGCAACAACCATTCCAATAATTGCAACTCTACGTTTCAATGCGGAATTCCCCTTTCCAAAACACACAGGTGGTGTAGCAAAAGGCATCACACAGTGTGTGATGCCTTTACCTATTTCTACTATATGATAAGCTTGTACGAATTATGTTTGCAACTTTTTATACTTTTAAGAAGCGACGAATTGACATTACACTTCCCCACATACCGATTAAAGCACCGATTAACACTAGTAAACCAGCTAATTGGAATACGAATGGACTGTATGGTAGAAGCTCGAAAATTGTTCCGCCAAGTTTTTCATTAAACACACCTTGCAACGAATTATACGTAATTAGAATTAGGCCAATTGGAATAATTGATCCTAATACTCCTAAGAATAATCCCTCTAGCAAGAATGGCCAACGAATAAACCAGTTTGTTGCACCAACAAGTTTCATAATTTCAATTTCTGTACTACGAGCATAAATTGTAATTTTAATTGTATTAGAGATTAAGAACATCGCTGTGAATAAAAGACCAGCAATTAACGCAATCCCAATGTTACGACCAGTTTTTACAGTATCAAATAATCGTTCAACTTGCCCTTTTCCGTACTGAACATTACTAACAAACTGCATTTTTTCAACCTTCTTCGCGATTGTCGCTGTATCGGTTGGTTCTTTCGCTTTTACAACGAATACGTTTTTAAGTGGGTTATCTTGTTCAAATAACTCAAACGTTTTTCCACTATCACCTAAGCTTTTAATTAAACGTTTTAACTCTTCTTCTTTAGAAGAATATTTAATAGAATCTACTTTTGCAATCTTACTCATATCTTCTTCTAATTTCTTTTGATCCGCTTCTTTTGCAGCTGGATCAATGTGTACACGAATCTCTACATCTTGCTCTACTTTCGTCGCAAAATGGTTCATATTCATAATCGCTGTTAAAAAGACACCTACAAGTAATAATGTAACTGTTACTGCACTAACAGAAGCAAATGTCATCCATCCGTTACGTGATAGATTCTTTACACCTTCTCGCAAATGTCGACTAAGGGTCTTAGCCTTCATATCCGTATCCTCCCTCAATCTCATCTCGAACAATTTTTCCGCCTTCAATCGCGATTACACGATGACGGATTGTATTTACGATATCTGCATTATGCGTCGCCATAACAATCGTTGTGCCGCGCTCATTAATGCGAGTAAAAATATTCATAATATCAAGAGCTGTTTCAATATCTAAGTTACCTGTTGGCTCATCGGCAATTACAACCTTTGGTCTATTTACAATTGCTCTTGCAATAGCCACACGTTGTTGCTCCCCGCCCGAAAGCTCACTTGGAAGTGCGTCTGCACGATCTTCAAGGCCTACAAGACCTAGAACTTCTGTTACACGCTCACGAATTGCATCCGGTTCTTCTTCAATTACTTCTAAAGCAAACGAAACATTCTCATATACCGTTAATTTAGGTAGCAATTTGAAATCTTGGAAAATCACGCCTAATTGACGACGGAAATACGGAACATCTCTTTCTGCCAATGTTTCGATAGTAAGTCCATTTACATTAATAGATCCTGTAGATGGTTTCTCTTCACGATACATCATTTTAATAAATGTAGATTTTCCGGCTCCACTCGGTCCAACTACGTATACGAATTCACCTTGTTTAATGTTAACTGTAAGACCAGCAATGGCTTTCATACCATTCGGGTACTCCTTATAAACATTCGTCATTTTTATCATTATTTATCACCCAATACTTAATGATTTTTTTCGAAATACTTTTCTGTACATCTGAAAACAAAAGACATCCTTCATTTTCATTTAGTCATCCTTGTTGAAGATAGTTTACTTATGCTTTCTCATAAGCAATACCACTCTATGTAATATATTTCAGCAAAATTCTACAAACCCCATTGTAACATCAAACGGTTTCCAATTTGGATACATTTTTGTTACAGTTATGTTACATACCAGAAAAAAGGAAAACGAGTTGACTATATTATCAACTCGTCCATTTCACCTTTTTTATTTATGTTCAGCTAACCATTCAGACACTTTTTTCGCATCTTCACCTTGAATAAGTCCTGGTGACATTGAACCGCGGCCTTTTTTAATAATCTCTTCGATATCTGCAGCGTCGTACTTACCGCCTACTTTTCTTAAATCAGGTCCAGTTGCCCCTGATAAATCTGTTGCGTGACATCCCGCACAACTTCTTTGGAAAATTTGTTCTGCGCTGTCTGTGCTTGCAGACTGTTTCGAAGACTTACTCTCTTCTTTATTTCCGCATGCTCCTAAAGCAAAAACAACCGATGTCCCTAGCGCAATAGCCAACAATTTCTTTTTCACTTCTATCGCTCCCCATTGTTGATATTCTTTTTATTCCTAACACACTCATTTTCATTATAAGCATTATCTTTATATAGAAAAACTAAGGTGTATTTCATATTCCTCAAAAATACAGTGAGAACCTTGATAAAATAATGCTTTCATAAGTTGTTTCAATTCTGTGAACAACTAAAAAAACTCCTATAAAGCATCCTTTTTAAAAGGAAAATTAGAAAGTTCTATATAAATCTTTACCATATTACCGCTCTATTTTACTATTCTCTACTTTTTACAAAACAATATACAGCATTGTAATCTACATATAATCCCATCAAAAAGAGAAGTTGTCGTTTCCAACTTCTCTTCCTCTTTACTTCATCTATAAAAATAAAATCAAATTCTTTATATCCTCTATTGTCCTCAGCATGCGCCAACAATTTCGTTGGCTTTTTTTCGCTTATTAGATGCGAGAACGTAAGTAAGCATCAATAAATGGATCAATCTCTCCATCCATAACAGCTTGTACGTTACCAACCTCCGTATTTGTACGATGGTCTTTTACAAGAGAATACGGGTGGAATACGTAAGAACGGATTTGGCTACCCCATCCGATTTCTTTTTGCTCTCCGCGAATTTCATCTAATTCTGCTTGTTGCTCTTCTAGTTTCTTTTGATATAATTTCGCTTTTAACATTTTCATCGCATGCTCACGGTTTTTAATTTGAGAACGCTCCGACTGACATGTTACAACCGTATTTGTCGGTGTATGTGTAATACGAACTGCTGAATCTGTCGTATTTACGTGCTGTCCACCAGCTCCACTTGCTCGGTACGTATCAATTTTTAAATCTTCTGTACGTACTTCGATTTCAACTTCATCATTGAACTCTGGTACAACTTCACAAGATACGAATGATGTATGACGACGCCCTGAAGAATCGAATGGTGAAATACGTACAAGACGATGTACACCTTTCTCTGCTTTTAAGTAACCGTAAGCGTTATGACCTTTAATTAATAAAGTTACACTCTTAATACCAGCTTCATCACCTGGTAAATAGTCAACCGTTTCTACTTTGAATCCGCGTTTTTCAGCCCAGCGTGTGTACATACGTAATAGCATAGAACCCCAGTCTTGTGACTCAGTTCCACCTGCACCTGGATGTAATTCTAAAATCGCATTATTTTTATCATAAGGATCACTTAATAGTAACTGAAGCTCATACTCATTCATTTCTTGAATTAAGCCTTTTACTTCTGATTCTAATTCCTCATGTAAATCTTCATCATACTCTTCTTTTAAAAGCTCATGCGTGATTTCTAAATTTTCGAACGTCTCATCTAACTGACGGAACTTTCCAACCATATCTTTTAACGCATTCGCTTCATTAATTACAGCTTGTGCGCCTTGTTGGTCATCCCAAAATCCTGCGCCCATCATTTTCTCTTCTAATTCTGCAATTTGTTTCTCCTTAGTAGGGAGGTCAAAGAGACCCCCTAAAAGCCGCTAATCGCTTAGCCATTTTCTCTAATTCCTGTCTAATTTCTACTAATTCCATTTCCTTCACCTCTATGTAATTGCTGTTACTTTCGTATGAAAACAAGGGAAACTCTCTCCACTTATTACGGAGAGAGTTTAATCCTTCTTAATTATACATTTTTGATATAAAAGTTTGCAAAACAGCCAAAGCTACCGTCCTATATTACTGAACGATACCACAGCAGTTTTTATATTTTTTACCACTACCACATTTACATAAATCGTTGCGGCCCACTTGGTCACCTTTTACAACTGGCTTTTTCTTTGCTTCTTCGCCATCGCTAGAAGGATGAACAGCTTCACCTTGAACAACTTCTTGACGTTCTAAGTTTTGTTCAATTTCAGCTTTCATAATGTAACGAGAAATTTCCTCTTCAATAGAAGCAACCATTGACTCGAACATCGCGAACCCTTCCATTTGGTACTCACGAAGTGGATCGATTTGACCGTAAGCACGTAAATGAATACCTTCACGAAGGTGATCCATCGCATCAATATGCTCTGTCCATTTCGTATCTACAACGCGGAATACAACAACCTTCTCAAACTCACGCATTTGCTCTTCTGGCATAAGCTTTTCTTTTTCATTGTATCGCTCAATTAATTTCGCAATAATTGGCTCGCTCATTTCCTCAGGAGCAAGGCGACGTAATTCTTCTTCTTTTACATCTCCGTCTTGAAGAAGGTTTGTATTTAAGTAGTCAACAAGACCTTTAATGTTCCAATCTTCTTCAATTTCCTCTTGTGTATGAAGAGCAACAGCACGTTCTACTGTAGATTTCATCATACCTTCAATAATGCCGCGTAAGTTGTCAGACTCCATTACCTCTTGACGCTGTTTGTAAATAACTTCACGTTGCTGACGAAGTACATCATCATATTGCAGTAACTGCTTACGTGCATCATAGTTATTTCCTTCAACACGTTTTTGTGCAGATTCTACCGCACGAGAAACCATTTTACTTTCAATCGGCTGAGAATCATCCATACCAAGGCGGTCCATCATTGCTTTCATATTATCTGAACCAAATCGGCGCATTAATTCATCTTCCATCGATAAGTAGAACTGCGTAACACCAGGGTCCCCTTGACGACCAGCACGACCACGTAACTGATTATCAATACGACGACTTTCGTGACGCTCTGTACCGATAACTGCTAAACCAACGTTTTTCACATCGTCTCCAAGCTTAATATCTGTACCACGACCTGCCATGTTCGTCGCGATTGTTACAGCACCTTTAATACCAGCCTCTGCAATGATATCTGCTTCACGAGCATGGTTTTTCGCATTTAAGATGTTATGACGTACACCTTTACGCGTTAACATTTTTGAAATAAGCTCTGAAGTTTCAATTGCAACTGTACCTACAAGAACAGGTTGTCCTTTTTTATGACGATTTACAATATCCTCAACAACAGCATTGAACTTACCTTCCATTGATTTAAAGATTAAATCGGCACGATCATCACGAATAATCGGTTTGTTTGTCGGAATTACAATAACGTTCATATTGTAAATGTTACGGAATTCCTCTTCCTCTGTTTTCGCTGTACCAGTCATACCAGATAATTTTTCATACATACGGAAGTAGTTCTGGAATGTAATTGTTGCAAGCGTCATGCTTTCATTTTGAATTTCTACACCTTCTTTTGCTTCAATCGCTTGGTGTAATCCTTCGCTATAACGACGACCTTTCATAAGACGACCAGTGAATTGGTCTACAATTACGATTTCGCCTTCTTGTACAACATAATCTGTATCACGATGCATAACAACGTGTGCACGAAGCCCCTGATTAATATGGTGAAGAAGTGCTACATGTTTTAAATCGAATAAGTTTTCAATATGGAAAGCTTTCTCTGCTTTCGTAATACCATCTTCTGTTAGCATTACATTTTTCGTTTTCACATCAAATGAATAATCTTTTTCATTTTCTAACGTACGAACAAATGCATTTGCAAACATGTATAGCTCTGTTGATTTTTGAGCTTGTCCTGAAATAATAAGCGGCGTACGTGCTTCATCGACTAAAATAGAATCGACTTCATCGATAATAGCAAAGTGAAGTGGACGTTGAACGCACTGCTCTTTATATAAAACCATGTTATCACGTAAGTAATCGAATCCAAGCTCATTATTTGTGCTATACGTAATATCAGCAGCATAAGCCTCTTGTTTCTCTTCGCGTGACATACTATTTAAGTTAATTCCTACCGTTAAGCCAAGGAACTCATGAAGTTGTCCCATTTCGCTCGCATCACGTTGTGCTAAATATTCATTGACTGTAACAACGTGAACACCTTTTCCTGTTAAAGCATTTAAATATACAGGTAATGTAGATGTTAACGTTTTACCTTCACCCGTTTTCATCTCAGAAATATTCCCTTCATGTAAGGCAATACCACCCATTAACTGTACGCCATATGGACGCATTCCAAGAACACGAGTTGCCGCTTCGCGAACAACTGCAAAAGCTTCAGGTAGTAAATCATCTACTGTTTCACCTTTTGTTAGACGTTCTTTAAATTCAAGCGTCTTTCCTTTTAATTGTTCATCAGTTAGTGGCTTAATAGATGACTCTAATGCATCAATTTGCTCAACTGTCTTTTGCATACGTTTAATTTGGCGTTGATTTACATCAAACACCTTTTTTAAAATACCGATCATAGGAAATACGCTCCTCTTTTTATTAAAATAAAACTTCCGATTGTTTTTCTTTTTCTCTATTACAATCAGTCGTTATAAAAATCAAATGTATGTTATGCCAATTTTTCTCCTAATTAAAAAAACTAAAATGTATATACCTAATGATAATTGTAACACTTGTCTTATAACTATGACAACAATCGGCAAGATGTCGGGCCTCATATTCAGAAAAAGTTTTTATTTCATTTGTTACGTTCCTTTTCTCTGTCTCGCTATTTCAATTTCACGTTACAAATTTCGTATTAAATCTAAGTCATATTCTTTCAAGTTTCCTTTTAAAGAATATGACTACCAAAAATTCCTTAATAAAATCTAAATCAACAATTACAAAAAGCCGGAAACTTCGCAAGTGTAGCATCCATAGATACTTACACCTACAAAAAAACTCCGACTTTAAAAGATATTGTTATGTTGCAAGATCTACAAACAACATTAAAATATAGCTGTATCAATCATAAATTTTATTAATTTATCGGTATTTCTAATTCATGATATTTCCCTTCCTTATCTTTTATACACGAAATGAATTTCACTTTAGTTGATTCATTTGAAAAGTTTTTATAATTTTTATAAGGGTCATCTCCTATAAAATAATTTGTCCCTATATACCCTCGTACTGTTTTACCAGCAGGTATTACAGGATCAAACTGATATTTTTTAGGTAATTCCATTGAATAAGGGATTAAATTATAAAACTCACCTATTTTAGAATAAAACATTGTATCGGAAATAGACTTATTACTAAGCAAGTTAATATCTCGATTTGTTGTATTTGTAATATCTAAAGGTAAAACATACGTCACTACTTCACGGTCTTCATAGGGGTCATAAACTTTTGTAGGATCAAGAGGATTAAGTGCATGAAACGTAACTCCTTGCCCATCTTCAAAAGTTCTATTAGATAAAAACTCATCTTTTACCACTTTATAAGATTCATTATTAAGATTTAATGTTTTAAATCTTAATAAACTAGCAAATATACATAGCAACAGACACAATCCAATACTTATTAAGATATGTTTTCTAGTCACTCTTAATCTACCAACTTTCCATTATTAACATGTACAATACGATCTACCATTTCATTATCTAGAACATGCAAATCATGACTGGCTACAACAATAGTCGTTCCCTTGGCTTTTTCTACTTTCAAAATATCTAAAACATCTTTTATCCCATCACTATCTAAAGCATTAGTTGGCTCGTCTAATAACAGTAATTTTGGTTGTTCCATTAAAGCTTGCGCTATCCCTAAACGTTGTTTCATACCTAAAGAGTATCTTTTATACTTTCTCTTATCTGTTTTATCAAGTCCAACCCTTTGAATAATATTATAAATCTCCTCATCGGAGATTTTATTGTTAATCGATGATAAAAATTTCAAGTTCTGAAAACCAGTATACCCTGGAATAAAACTTGGATATTCAATCAATATTCCCATAGAATCAGGAAATTGCTTTTGTTTTCCAATTATTTCATTATCTATATAAACAACTCCAGAATTCAAACGCATTAACCCTGAGATAGCGCGTAAAATCATCGTTTTACCAGAGCCATTATGCCCCTTCAAAACTAAAAATTCGCCTTTTTTTACTGACAAACTAATATTATCTAACACAATATTTCCTTTTAATCTTTTCGTCATACATTCACATTTAATATAATTGTCCATAAATTATTCACCTATCACATCTAGTTTTTTAAAACAAAAACTACCTAATAAAATCATTACAACAACAATTACTACTCCTATTAAAAGTAAATCATTATATTGAATAGATTGATTATTACCTAAAGTCAATTGAATTGAACTGTGATTAACAAAATACCAACGATTTGGCATAACAAAAGAGCCTAAAAAATAAATACTATGAAAGAAAATAGACAAAAATAGGTACAACAACATTAGTACAAAAACAATAGTTATCGGTATATAAAAAGTTAAAAACTCAAAAATCAAAGCTAATAAAAAACTTATAATTATTTGAATTAGCATAGTACCTAATATCTTATAAGGAAATTGACTATATAAATTTAAAAAATTATACTCGCCTAAAGAAAGCAAATAGTAAGCGCTAAACCAAATAAAATACATACCAATCCAAATAATAATTATATAAAAAAACAAAGATAACATTTTCGTTAACCACAGAAAATGCTTCTTCTTAACACGAGGAAATAAATAAACACCATTCTGTTGAATATCTGAAAAAGCAAAATTGCCTACAAGCAACAAAGGAGTGATTTGAAAGAATATCCAATAAAAAGGGATAGAAAATCGCCCCTCCTTATAAAAATAAGATAAATCCACAAAGTCTACTCCATGAAAAAATCGATAAAAGGTAACATCTACTAATACAGATTCTTTGCCATTACTAAGAGGCTGATTGTATAAAAAAGCAATTGCAATAATAGCGTAAATTAAGAATAAAAAAGCCATTATCTTGATGGAATCTCGAAACCTTACATGTAAATCTCTTTTTAACAAATAATATAAGATCATAATGTAAACTAGATCACCCCTGTCTCATCATTCATAGAAATATAACTTTTTTTAGATAAAATCCATACACTTATAAAAAAGATAAAAATACAGACAAATAAGCGTATACATATACCAGTAGCATCTTCAAAGACATTTATATAAAAAGCATTTGTAAATAAAAATCCATGTAATATAAATCTATCTAATAAAACAGCAGTAATCATACATATTATTACAAGTAAACTAGGTAAAAATAATTGCAATAAAGCACTTATCATACATATAAAAACACTCGCAAATAATTGAATGCAAAATAATAATGGATAATTTACATCAACACTAGTTACAGCCATCCTATTTGACATCAAAAACAACTGTAAAATCATACTCCCAGCAAAAAAGTAAACAAAAACAAATAGCTTCAAATAATATATGGAAACTAATTTCAATGCATTATTCACTCTGTAAACAACATAAATACTAAAAAAATTCGACATAGAATATACAGAAAAAACGATAGTTAAAGGAATAAATATAGTCGATAAATTATAAAACGACATAACCTTATACAAAACTTCCAATTCGTTCATTTTCTCTTTTATAATTCCGGTTTCAAAATAATTGAACAAACAACCAATGATACTGACATTAAGTAAAAAGAGAATACTTAACCAAACATATTTCATCCTTATAGTTTCTTTCATAACATTATAAAAGAACATGCTTCCTACTCCCCCGTAAATAAAGAACTACAGAACAAAACCAAATACATAACAGTACACTAAGAAAAATTTGTAATTCAAAAAAGCCAAAATCTTTAATTAAATAATCTTTAGGATTGAGAATCCCTTTTCCAATACCAAGCCAAAAAATATGTAAAATAAATGGAACTAAATAAACAAAATAAACTCGTTTTATAAAAAACGAAACTGATAAAGCTAAACTCGAAAAAACCGCACCGTATAAACCATTTAAAAATACATACATTAGAAAATATAAAGTAGGATACTCATAATAAACCGTATTAAATTGAGCTGTTGGTGAAACAGTAGCCGCCATATAATTTAATATCGGATGCGGAGCAACTGTCGGATAAGTCATCGCATATAAATAAAAATGAAATAGTAAAGGGACACTTATAATAAAAAAAGATACTATAAAATTAATACAATAAAGTAATCTAAAATAATGACGCGTTCCCATCTTAGAAATGACAGAATAAATAAATCCATAATTTTTATCAATTCTATAAATCCCAGCTACAGCCATTGCAGAAATCATAGGAAATATAAGTAGATAAAATTCACTATAAAATGGTAATCTATTAAAATGTAAAATGTTAGATAAATATGGAGATACCTTTATAATCCCAGCATCGTTAAATCCTTTAGTTGTCACAAACATAGCAATATATTGAGCAATGACAATTACTAACATAATAAATACAGACAACCAAAACATCCTACCTTTTAAAATCCTTCCTAAAAAGTAACTCATCTACAACTCCTCCATAAACCATTAATGAAATTTAAATCTTTTTTAATATGAACAGTTGATCCGCAACACCATAACATTTATTTTCTTTATTTAACCAAATGTAACGAAAAGAAACATTTGCTCTCTCTCCTTCAAATTTAGGAAACTCAACTTCATACTGATAAACATCATTTGTACCTTTTCTTTTTACACTCTTAACTTCTTGTTTCCACTGAATTATTTTTCCATCAATTTGTTCAATCCGTCCCAAAAGATACGTTGGTTTTTTCTTATTCGTCACACCCGTTAAAAAAACATAATAATTTTCTGGTATAACTCCTGACTTTAATTTTTTATTTGAAAGCTTATCCTCTATTAAGCTATCATTTCTTTCTATTTGACCTTGAAAGAAATCATCACCATTTTCACTTTTCAAAAACACTTGTTCAACAATAGTATTTTTCTTAATTTCTTGTAACTGAATACTTTTCAAATTATCTTTTTCCGTTAAAGTATCTTCAATATTTACAATCGGTTCATCTACTTTCTTTTGACAAGAAACTAAGAAACTAATACTCAATATAAAAAAACAAACTAAAATATATCTTGAGATAAACCTCATTACAACTCCTCCTATTTTAAAAATGAAATAGCAGGAAAAGTCGTATAATCCGGATTTGAAACTATACGACTTTTTCTAGTACTACACAATAAATAATTTCAATTTATAATTTCTAAATCAATATTCAGTGTAAGGTCCACTTGGTCTTACACTATCAGGACTCCAAGCAGTAGGATAAGCATTATTTTCTCTAGAATAACCACCAAATCTCACAGGTACATTTTTTCCATAGTTTTCATATGCGTAATTTTGGAAAAGATACGTTTTACCTGGTTTCACCGTTCCTTCATGCTTACCCGACTCACCTGAAACATTTACCCAATCTCTATTACCTTTACCTTTATTTTTATCAGCTTCTGTCCAAACGTTAAAAGAACCACCGCCCTTCTCACTACTCTTTACACGCATATACATAGAAGTAGGTGTCTCTTTAGGACGTGCATTAGTAAAATCATATGCATTCCAAAGTCTAAAGGTAAATTCTACATGATCATCCTTTGTATCAGCCTTAGCAGGTTCGGTTAAAGCAAAAGTACTAGCTAAAATACCTAACGATAAAACAGATCCAAACATAAAACGACTTTTTTTCTTAATGCTCACTAAAAGCACCTCCGATAATTTGTAGCATTATATCGATTTTATTTTTTTACTAAAGAAACAAAGTAAATCTATATAATGAAATTTTAAGATAACAAAAGCAAAATACACTATCAATTGATTCCAGAAAAATTAATATTTTATTTACAATTATAAAATATTGCTAAATTAAACAAAATTAGTATACTCCTAACAAGTACATACTTATGGAGATAATCACATTCAAAATCTCAATACAAAAAAAGCGCAGCCATTTCGGCTACGCTTTCGAATTATTATTTAGTTTCGATTAAACCGTATTTCCCATCTTTACGGCCATATACAACATTAGTTTCGTTTGTATCAGCATTTGTGAAGACGAAGAAATTATGTCCTAGCATATCCATTTGTAGGATTGCCTCTTCAACGTCCATCGGTTTTAAATCGAATCGTTTTGTACGTACAAGTTCTAATTCATCTTCTTCTACCTCATCCAAAACAGCTACTGCTTCCGGAAGGATAAAGTTCGTTTTTATAGAACCTTTCTCACGTAACTTACGATTTACTTTTGTTTTATGTTTACGAATTTGTCGCTCAATTTTATCAACTACTAAATCGATAGCAGCGTACATATCGCTATTAGTTTCTTCTGCACGAAGTAATAAATCAGTAAATGGAATTGTTACCTCGACACGTTGCTTGTCAGAGTATACTTTTAAATTAACTTTAATCTCTGGGAATGTATCAAAATAACGCTCTAACTTACTTAGTTTTTTCTCTACATATTCCTTTAATGCTGGAGTTACTTCAATATTTTCACCACGAATGTTGAATTTCATAGATGAATTCCTCCTTTCAAGCCTATGTACTATAATTTCGACATTGGCTTAAAAACTCCTTCTAACTTTTTTAAAAAAATTAGTGGAATTGCGATTTTTTTATCGTTTTTTGTTGAAATGAAAAGATGCATCGTTTCTATCTTTATTTTATCCTATTAACATCGTGAATAACGAATATTTCTGTGGACAATTCGTTACAGAAAAGAAACAACTTTTTGACAACTTACCCTATAACAAAAACCCCTTGCGAAAAACAAGAGGTTCTACTACATATATATAACGTTGCCACAAACGCAGCTTTCTCTTCCCAAAACAATATACCCTACAGTTTCACAACATTAGCTGCTTGTGGTCCACGTGCTCCATCTACAATGTCAAACTCTACTTGTTGCCCTTCTTCCAATGACTTATACCCATCTTGTTGAATAGCAGAAAAATGGACAAATACATCGTCACCATCTTCACGCTCAATAAACCCAAATCCCTTTTCTGCATTGAACCATTTCACTCTTCCTTGCATGTTCATTCCATTCCCTTCACTCTAAAAATCAGGGCATTCGCCCCATATTTTGACTATAACGAATGACAACATATGAAGTCAAAGAAGACTTATCGCCTTTTTATTATCCCTTTCGACACTGTCATATTAACTTCTACAAAGTGTCAAACTAGATACTTCCCTTGCCCCTCTTTCATATAACAAACTTCCGATTTGCCTAACTGTAATCCCTGTCGTATACACGTCATCAACGAGTAAAATATGTTGCCCAGAAAACATCTCTTCTCCCTGAAAATAAAAAGTATTGCTTCCTGACACCCTTTCTTTACGTGTCTTCTTACTTTGCTTTTCTGTTTCCCTTCTTCTTAATGATGGATAAGAAATTTTGACAGGCAAACAAGTTGCTAATAACTCAGCTTGATTAAAACCACGTTCAATTTCCCTTTCCTTACTAAGCGGAACAGCGATAACAGTTGAAACATTGGCAAAACACTTTTGAAATAAACTTCGAAAAGGACGATAAAAAATGTGCACTAACTCTGCATCCCCCCGAAACTTAAACTGCGCTACTATTTCTTTCATCTCATCATCATACATATATAACGAACGGTTTTTAAAAGAACGATACTTCTCTTCTTTCATCCACCTTATACAATCTATACAAATACCGTCTTCTTGAAATGAGGCAGGAACAAATTCTAAAGGTCGCCCGCACTCCATGCAAATTTCTCCTATAATATAGGAAAGTTTCTGCTCACATCTATCACATATATATTTTCTATGACACTTTACAAAAAAAGTGTACCAACTAACCTTTTCTACAAAACACTCATCACAAAGTAAACAATGCATTAATCGATCAATCCTTGTTCTTTCGCATTTTTATTCATACCTTGAATATGTTTTTTCGCGCGCACCATCGCCTCTGTCTTGCCATAGTGAAAATAAATGACCTCTCCATATGGTGCTTCAAAGCTCCGCCCTGCTCGGCCCGCAATTTGTACGAGCGCACTTTCTGAAAATATTTCTTCTTCCGCCCCTAAAACTGCAACTTGCAAATTTTTCACCGTTACGCCTCGCTCTAAAATTGTCGTTGTAACTAATAATGGGATTTCTCCCTTTCTGAACGCTGCGACTTTCTCTTTTCTCATCGGATCTTCTGCATGTACCCCTTCAACTTTATTATGCAATGATTTCAATAACGAGCTTATTTCTTCTATATATCGTACATGGGGAACGAATAAAAAAACAGGATACTTTTTGTTTAAGTACATCTTTAACCATTGTAGTAAAACTCGAGGAATTCTTTCACGGTTGAGGCTTTTCTTCCAATTTCCGCACCAGCAAAATAGAGGAACTGGCAACGGATGACGGTGATATCGTCCAGAAACAATAACACCTTTTTGTTCACCTTTTCTAAATTTTCGCTTCCACGTTTCATCTGGAGTCGCAGTTAAATAAATACGCGCCGCTTTTTCTTTCATCGCTTGTTTTACCGCGTACTGTAACATTTGATCTGCACAATATGGAAAAGCATCTATCTCATCTACAACTATGACATGAAACGCCCTATAATAACGTAATAATTGATGCGTGGTCGCAACGACTAGTACTGCATCTTTTTCTTTATCTACACTCCCTCCATATAAAGCCGCTACCTTTATATATGGAAATACTTCTTGTAATCTCGGTGCTAATTCCAAAACAACATCCGTTCTTGGCGTTGCGATACAAACTCTTTCTCCTTTTTGAAGCGCTTCGTTAATACCGTAAAACAACATCTCTGTTTTCCCAGCCCCGCAAGTAGCTAGTCTTGAATACCGAAAAAATTCGAGACAAAACAAAAGAGCACAGCCTGTATATAAAGTGCGACCAACACTCTATATACCGTCCACCTGATTATGCCAGGTAAACACTTGCTATACTCTCATGAGTTATTTTACATCATGCAGGGTTTATTCAGCAACGTTTACCAAATTGGTGACGTTGCTTTTTTGTTTCCACAAAGGGGACATATAATATGGAAAGAAAACGTATCGATGTTATCGCAACTAAAGAATCCTTCCACAACTTATCATCATTAAAAGATGTGGAAGAACTAAACAAAACTATACGTACATACAGAGATAATATCCGTATGTCTATTAAGCGTACGGATGTACAATCTAAACTCATTACATTACTTGAAATTTTAAAACGCCACAGCTGTAAATATGTAGGTGTTAGTTTCCTATGCAAAAATTCAATTGCTGACATAATGGAAGTTTCATATAAAACTGTACAACGTTTAATGAAGAAACTTGTGGATCTAGAGATGATTAAACAAGTAGCAATGAAACGTAAAAAAGATATGCTGCAAACTTCTAATGCTATTATCATTCAACCAATTGTGGAAGAAGTGTCCGACAAGGTAGATACAAAAAGCCCTACAAAGTGTCCTACCATTAAAACAAAACCTGTTTTCTTAAAACAAAATATAAAAGATATAAACAAACGTAATAGTAATGAGCATAGCAATACTCTAGAAAAGAATATTGAACAAGCTGATTTTGTAGCTCACTGGGTACCAGAGCGTTTTATTTCTTTAGTTCGCTCTTTTTACAGTGAATCTATAACAATTCAAGAACTGTGGAAGGTCGTAAGACAGTGTAATAAAATCGTTAACCATACAACAGGTGATAAAGCATTTACTAAAGACCAAGAACTTACTATTGGCTTAAAAGCTATTAAAGAGTTTGTTATGAAAATTAAATCTAGAGTAAAAATGAAGAAAGGTAAATTCGCTTATTTCAACGGGATTGTAAATAAATTAATGGATAAGTTCTATTTCGATAAAGAATTTATGGGAATGTAAAAAACACCTAGCTAAATTAACTAGGCGTTTCGATTTTTAAAATATCCATGAATTGAATTTTATGTATTATATTTGGGCCATCACTCACTACAATCCTACCCATTTGTTGTTCAAGTTTAATTATTTTACCTTGAATAATATCTGGCTCTTTATACTTCTGATACACAGTAAACACTAATTCTGTTTCGTCTTGTATTGCTAATTGAATTAATTCAGCAGCCTCTTGTTGTTCGAATTCATCCATATGCGGTCTAGGTTCTTTTTTTGAAGCACCTTTCTTCTTTGGCGGTTTAGGAATTGATGTCGACATATAATATCACCTCACTATGTATGTTTAAGCATACTGATATTTGGTTCTTACTTTATCAGCAGATAGTATATTAGCTAATTTCAGCATTCTCACTTGTTGCTTTTGCATGCAATACACCAATATACGATCTTCATATATCTTTCTAACAATTACGATTCTTTGAGAGAAATCTCCTGCATCTTTTAAATAAATTAATTCAATTGGTATTTTTTGATTGAACGAACATTTAAGTAGATGATTCATAAGATGACCTCCAAGAGAACGTTTGTTTGTATAATTATAGAACAACTGTTCTGATTCGTCAATGAATTAGAAACGAACATTTACAGTTGTTGCATGAAATTGGTATGATTTAGGTATTATACCAATGTTAATTTTAAGGAGTGGATTTTTTGTTAAACGCATTAGAAGTGATACTATTTCTAGTATCTATTGTGTCAATTATCGTTCTAATTATAGGCTTATTCATGCCTAAAATTGTATTAAGAGGAGAGAAAATCAATCGTTTACGAGTAGTAAAAATTTATCTTTCTACAGCTCTAATTTCATTTATTGTATGCATGGTTTGTATCAATTTAAATCCTGATCGCAAAGATTCTAACAACCAGGACAAAAAGACAGTCGCTACAACTACTACATCTAGCCAATGGAAGAGTAAAATTACAGAGATAGCTTCAAGTAATAAAACTCCAAATGAAAAATTTGATGAAATTAGTAGATATGCTCATAGTTATAAACCAACTAAAGATGAAATTAAGACTTTTGGAGATGAATTCATTAAAGAATATACAAATAAAACATATATTAAAGATGTATCTAATCATGAATACATGCTCACAAATATCTTTAAATCTGAAGTTGTTGAGAGAAATGCATCCGAAAAGCCATTAAAAGATTTCGCTTTCGACTTCTGGCAAAACTCTAAATACAACTACCGTGGTGTTGAAACTGTAACAAGTAGCGCAACACAAGCGAATGAACGACAAATGGAGAAAGCTCTAAGTAAAATGAACAAATAATGGAGGGACTTTTGCATGAGTTATGACACGATTGCATCGCTACAACGTATGCAACAATTAGAAGAAGCTCAAGCTGCATCTGGGAAACGTTTAGTTCTAAAAAGAGTTTATGAATCAGATAAGATTTCTGCCCTTATTCTCGTTCTCTGTCTCATTGCCATTCCATTTACATTGTGTATATCCCTTTTAGTGGGATTAATTATCTATTACATTAGGGAATTCAAACGCACAACTTACCTGGTTAAAAACGTTGCTACTGGAGAGAAATTCAGAGTGGAGAAACAAGACTTCAAACAGTATAAGAAGAATTTTAAGAAGAAGGAAACACAAGTTAGAAAGATATCTGATTTGAAGTAAATAAAAAAAGCCGACTTATATTGAAGTGACCCCTAAAAGTTAGACACGGTTATTTCATTAGGCAGCTTGATAAAAATGAGTCCGGTATTGCACCGGGCTCATTTTTAATTTTGCCTTTATCCGTTTTGTA
>NZ_JBQAHZ010000044.1:0-31556 GCF_051917185.1 Bacillus cereus group sp. MYBK108-1 | reverse complement strand
TCCCACACAAAGTGGTGTTGTTTCTGGTTGTACATCCGATGCCCCTTGGATTTCCGCTAATTCTTCCTCACTTAATTCATTTAGCGCTTTTCCAGATGGGTGTTTCGGTAAGTCTTTTAACTTTTCTCTTACTTGGGGATCTTTCCACGCCTCTACTAACTCTTCTTTTGTGAACTTGTATTCTTTTGACATTTCATTCATCCTCTCGTTTTGTTTTTTATTTTTATTTACAAATCTTAATTGACGTTGTTAATCCTATAATTACTCCCACACAAAGTGGTGTTGTTTCTGGTTGTACATCTGATGCCCCTTGAATTTCCGCTAGTTCTTCTTCGCTTAATTCATTTAACGCTTTTCCTGATGGATGTTTCGGTAAATCTTTTAATTTTTCTCTTACTTGTGGATCTTTCCATGCCTCTACTAACTCTTCTTTTGTGAACTTGTATCCTTTTGTCATTTCATTCATCCTCTCGTTTTGTTTTTTATTTTTATTTACAAATCTTAATTGACGTTGTTAATCCTATAATTACTCCCACACAAAGTGGTGTTGTTTCTGGTTGTACATCCGATGCCCCTTGGATTTCCGCTAATTCTTCTTCGCTTAATTCATTTAACGCTTTACCCGATGGATGTTTCGGTAAATCTTTTAATTTTTCTCTTACTTGTGGATCTTTCCATGCCTCTACTAACTCTTCTTTTGTGAACTTGTATCCTTTTGTCATTTCATTCATCCTCTCGTTTTGTTTTTTATTTTTATTTACAAATCTTAATTGACGTTGTTAATCCTATAATTACTCCCACACAAAGCGGCGTTGTTTCTGGTTGTACATCCGATGCCCCTTGGATTTCCGCTAATTCTTCCTCACTTAATTCATTTAGCGCTTTTCCAGATGGGTGTTTCGGTAAATCTTTTAATTTTTCTCTTACTTGTGGATCTTTCCATGCTTCTACTAACTCTTCTTTTGTGAACTTGTATTCTTTTGACATTTCATTCATCCTCTCATTTTGTTTTTTATTTTTATTTACAAATCTTAATTGACGTTGTTAATCCTATAATTACTCCCACACAAAGTGGTGTTGTTTCTGGTTGTACATCCGATGCCCCTTGGATTTCCGCTAGTTCTTCTTCACTTAATTCATTTAACGCTTTTCCAGATGGGTGTTTCGGTAAGTCTTTTAATTTTTCTCTTACTTGGGGATCTTTCCATGCTTCTACTAATTCCTCTTTTGTAAATTTGAATTTCTTAACCATTTCATTCCTCCTTTTGTTTTTCTATTCATTTGTTTATTTATTTGTTTGTTGTTCTCTACAGTTATAAATTTACAAGATTCAAAGTTTTTAGGTAACTTCGCAAAATTGCATATTTTTAACATTTTTAAAATAAAAAATTCCTAACCTACAAAATGTAAGTTAGGAATTTCAGCTCCGGATTCAACAGTAAATAAACAATAATAGGCTAACAATAACATCAAAAAAGCCCTTTGCACGTGGTATTTTTACTTACCACACAAAGGGCTTCTGCACAAAATAATATTAAAGTTTATATAACGCGCCCAGAGGGATTCGAACCCCCGGCAGACGTGGTACCGGAAACCACCGCTCTATCCGACTGAGCTATGGGCGCATGATTATAGAAAACACTTCATTTTCTTCTCATAATAATAGCAATAAAATCCATCTAAATCAATAAAAATATCCCCGTAATACCTTATGCATCTTAGCTAAAAGCATATAAAATCTATTTCACCCCTAAATTTTCCAATCATAAATTCACCCCAACTCACAAATTATAATCTTTGAATTGATATTCCAAAGGGGGCTTCATTCAATGACTGTAATTACGAAACTAAAGCAAACTGTTTCTGGATTAAAAAGTGCACAAGCTAGCTTAGAGGGATTCGCTCTTGATACGGATAACCAACAAGCGAAGCAACTTTTCCAAACAGCTGCGCAGCAAACACAAACGATTATCGATTCTTTAAACCCACGCGTTGAAGAAGTCCAACAAGAAGAACCACAATACTCACAGCAATAACGAATCAGTCTTGCTGTGAAATAGAAAAAGGATGATATGCAGTCATCCTTTTTCTATCACATTACATATTGCAATAGAAATGGAATGATAATTATGCGAAAACTCGGCCTCATAACCGCATTATTTGCACTTCTATTTAGCTCTTTTACCGGATGTGATAATAGTCCTTTAGATAAAAAAGTGAAAGAAGAAGCAAAACGAACGGAGAAAGAAAAAGGTCCAAAGTTAACAAAGACGAGTACGGAATCCTTTAATCAATCTATATCACAAGGAGCGAAGAAAAGAGCTCTCGCTATGGATGAAATTATAAAAAGCACAGCAGTGAATTCAAATTTAGATCTCTACATAGCAGTTATACCGGAGCATCACGAAAGGTTTGGATTAAAACCTCTTCGTAAGAAGCTTCAAAAGCAGCTAAGTGATGAGCATCCTACTTTCGATGTTCGTGTCAGTACAGATAAAAAAATCTTTATGTTACTCGAAAAACTCGAAAGAAAAATTAAGGAAAAAGAAGTATCTAAAGATGAAATTAATAAACAATTAAAATTCATTGGTAAAAAAATGGAGTCTAACACTTAACGCTTTTTAAAAGAAAAGGAAGGATTGCAATGGCTAGTAAAGATAAAAACTTAACCCCTGTACAACAGGAGTATAAAAAATTCGAACAAGAACGCGAACCGAAACGACCTGTCTTAAAAAATTGTATAAAAGCCTTTTTCGTCGGGGGTTTTATTTGCTTCATCGGACAACTCATTTCTACTTTTTACATCACATATTTTGATTTCACTGAACGCTCAGCAGGCAATCCAACAGTCGCAACTCTCATTTTCATCTCCATGTTGCTAACTGGATTTGGTATATACGATCGTTTTGGACAGTTTGCCGGAGCAGGTACAGCTGTACCTGTTACTGGATTTGGTAACTCTGTTATTGCCGCATGTATTGAGCATCGAACGGAAGGATTTGTCCTTGGCGTTGGCGGCAATATGTTTAAACTAGCTGGTTCTGTTATTTTATTTGGTGTATTTTCCGCTTTCGTCATCGCACTTATTAAAACGATTCTCGTTCAATGGGGAGGGCTATAAATGTTACAAGGACACCGAACGTGGGTATTTGAAAACAAACCAGTCATTATCTCAACAGGGGTTGTCGGTGGACCATTTGAAGCAAAGGGGAACATCCCAGAAGACTTCGATATCCTTCATGAAGATTTATGGCTTGGACAAGATTCCTATGAAAAAGCACATAAAATTTTATTCGAAGAAGCTTGTAGCCGCGCTACTGAAAAAGCAGAACTTCGTAAAGACGATATTCAATTCGTACTCGCAGGAGATTTAATTAATCAAATCACTCCAACAAGCTTTGCTTGCCGCACACTTGGCACTCCTTATCTCGGACTATTCGGGGCTTGCTCTACTTCTATGGAAGGTTTAGCACTTGGAGCAAGTATCGTAAATGCAAAAGGTGCAAAATATTTATTAACTGGAGCTTCAAGCCATAATACTGCTGTAGAAAAACAATTCCGCTACCCTACCGAATACGGTGGACAAAAGCCGCCTACTGCACAGTGGACAGTAACCGGAGCAGGAGCCGCTATTTTAAGCGATACTGGACACGGTCCAAGAGTAACCTCTGCAACAATCGGACGAGTGATTGATATGGGATTAACGGATCCGTTTAATATGGGAGGCGCAATGGCTCCAGCTGCAGTTGATACAATTGAAGCCCATTTACGTGAACGCCAAATTGATGCCTCTTACTACGATTTAATCGTAACAGGCGATCTCGGACATGTAGGACGCGAAATTGCTTATGACTTACTACATAAACACGGAACGAAAGTAACGAGCGAACAATTTCAAGATTGCGGAATTATCATTTATAGAGAAGGACAACCTGTCATAGCCGGTGCTAGCGGGCCTGGATGTTCTGCAACTGTCGTATACGGTCATTTATTAAACCGAATGAAAAGAGGAGAGTTCAAAAAAATACTTGTCGTTGCGACAGGCGCTTTACTATCTCCACTTACATTCCAACAAGAAGAAACGATTCCGTGTATCGCTCACGCCGTTTCGATTGAATTTGGAGGTGCAACGCAATGATTTTTTTCTGGGCTTTCGTCATTGGCGGACTCATATGTGTAATCGGCCAACTTATGTTTGATGTTGGCAAACTAACACCAGCTCATACAATGGCAACACTCGTCGTTGCCGGAGCTATATTAGATGGATTCAATTTGTATGAACCATTAATTGATTTCGCTGGAGCTGGGGCAACCGTACCTATTACAAGCTTCGGTAATGCCCTCGTTCATGGCGCAATGGAAGAAGCTGCAAAACATGGCATCGTTGGCGTTATTACCGGCATGTTTAAAGTAACGAGCGCCGGTGTATCAGCAGCTATTATTTTCGGCTTCATTGGAGCATTGTTATTTAAACCGAAAGGATAAGAGGTGTTTATATGACTGTTATCGCTAGCGTAAAAACTTGCCTTGCTAGTGTAAGGGGCGCTCAAGCAAGCTTAAGTTCCCTTTCGCTAAACTCTACAGACGATGAAGCAAAACGCGTATTTCATGAATGTATGTTAGAAATGGACAGCATCATCGCTGATTTACAGGATAGGGTTTCATTATTAGAACGTGAAGAACCTCAATATAAAGGGTTTTAAGTAGACTGGAGGAAATGACTATGTCTCACCTGCCGGAATGGACACTTGTTATCCTTCGCTCTGTATTCATATTAATCATTTTATTCACTATTACAAAGTGCTTAGGAAAAAGGCAAATCTCTCAGCTTTCCTTTTTTGAATACATAGCAGGAATGACAATTGGCGATATCGCCGCTCAAATAGCTACAGGGCTTGATCAAAAGTTTTTCCACGGTGTCTTTGCCATACTTATTTTCGCCTCAGTACCCTTCTTTGTCGGAATTCTCTCCCTAAAAAACAAAACGGCTAGAGATTTTTTTGAAGGGAAGTCTACAGTGTTAATAAAAGATGGCAAAGTACTTGAGGATAATTTAAAGAAAGAGAAATATACAAGTGATGAGTTACTTGAACTTCTTAGAGGAAATGGTGCATTCAGTATAGCTGAAGTCGAATTTGCTGTCTTAGAACCGAGTGGAGAATTAAATGTATTATTAAAGAAAGATTCTCAGCCACTTACAGCAAAAGATCTCGGTTTAAAAGTGCCAAATGAAAAAGAACCACAAACTGTTATTATGGATGGAAATGTACTAGATGAACCTCTTTCAGCAAGCGGACATAACCGCGCTTGGCTACATTCAGAATTAGAAAAAATCGGTGTTGTTATTGAAAATGTCTTCCTCGGTCAAGTGGATTCATACGGACAACTTACTATCGACATTTACAATGACAAACTCCAAATGCCTTCTCCTCAAAACAAACCTTTATTATTAGCATCTTTAAAAAAATGTCATGCTGATCTTGAACTATTTTCCCTAGAAACAAAGTCGAAGTCAGCAAGCGAAATGTATAGTAAAAACGCGAAACAAATCGAAAAGATTTTAAATAAAGTAACCTATCTTTTAAAAGACTAATTATCGAAAGAACGCTTCAGTTAAAAAGCGTTCTTTTCTTTTTTCTCCAGTTTTCGTAACGTTTAAATTTATGTAATTCGGTTATGATGTTGAAGATACATAAGCAGGGAATTTCGAAAACATAGCGAATATTTCATGGTACAACTACATATTTTTTTGATTTAAAGTGGTTTCGTTTGACCTTTATTGACCATAATTGTATTATAAGACTAAGAAAGCTTTATAAGGAGGAAATAACAGATGAATTTAATTCCTACAGTAATTGAACAAACAAATCGTGGAGAACGCGCTTACGATATTTACTCTCGACTATTAAAAGACCGCATCATTATGCTTGGTAGTGCAATTGATGACAACGTAGCTAACTCAATCGTTTCCCAGCTTTTATTCTTGGAATCTCAAGATCCAGAAAAAGATATTCACATCTACATCAACAGCCCTGGTGGTTCTATCACAGCGGGTATGGCAATCTATGATACAATGCAGTTTATTAAACCACAAGTATCAACAATCTGTATCGGTATGGCTGCATCTATGGGTGCATTCTTACTTGCAGCAGGTGAAAAAGGAAAACGTTACGCACTTCCAAACAGTGAAGTAATGATTCACCAACCACTTGGTGGAGCACAAGGTCAAGCGACTGAAATCGAAATCGCTGCAAAACGTATCCTATTCTTACGTGAAAAACTAAACCAAATTCTTGCTGACCGCACTGGTCAACCACTTGAAGTACTACAACGCGACACAGACCGCGACAACTTCATGACAGCAGAAAAAGCTTTAGAATACGGTTTAATCGATAAGATCTTTACAAATCGTTAATAACTAAAAGCGGAAGCGGCTCGTTCAGAATCACAGGGCGATGGAGCACCTGATTCCGAGGCGCTTTTTGCCTCGAATGAAGGGGCGAAGCGACCGGAGATTCTAGCCGCTGGAGCTGGATATAACTAAAAGTGGAAGCGCCCTATAATTGGGCGCTTCTTTTATATATTGTTCCCCGCTCACATACCCCATCCAGTATCCCTCTAAATATATCAACGATTTTTCAATTATATCGAACAAAACTTAAATTATATCAACGATTTTTTTAATATATCAACGGTTCGACACAACATATCGATTTACCGACAATCTCCGACAAGGACAAACCAGCTAAATACCCCTCCCCGCTAATCCGCACAAACAACAAAACAAAAAAGCTATCGCATATACGCGATAGCTTCTTATTGTACATATGCAGCTAATGCTTCTAAAGCCTCTTCTGCATCTGAACCTTCTGTTGTAATTGTTATCATGCTTCCAGTTCCAATTGCTAAGCTCATAATCCCCATTATGCTCTTTGCATTTACTGTCTTTCCATCTTTCTCGATGAAGATATCTGCATGAAAGCGATTTGCCTCTTGTACAAACAACGCAGCCGGACGTGCTTGTAAACCGTTTTTTAATGAAACCTGAACTCGTTTTTGAACCACAGCTCCATTTCCCCTTTAACCTCTTATTTTTTTACTAACGTTTCCCCCGCGCGTAATTTCTCTGCGATTTCATCGATTTTACGCAAACGATGATTAATACCCGACTTACTAATCTTCCCCCCGGATACCATCTCACCTAACTCTTTCAATGTTACATCTTGATAATCTCTTCGTAATTGTGCAATCTCTTGTAATTTATCCGGCAAAATATCAAGACCAACTGTCTCATCAATATAACGAATATTTTCAATCTGTCTTAGTGCTGCACCAATTGTTTTATTTAAATTAGCTGTTTCGCAGTTCACTAAACGATTTACAGAATTACGCATATCACGTACGATTCGAATATCTTCAAATCTTAAAAGTGCATTATGAGCACCTATAATATTTAAAAACTCTGTAATTTTTTCTGCTTCTTTCAAATACGTAATGTACCCTTTTCTTCTTTCCAACGTCTTACTATTTAAATCAAATCCGTTCATCAGTTCACATATAGCATCATTATGTTCCTTATATAACGAAAAGATTTCTAAATGATAAGATGATGTTTCTGGGTTATTTACTGAACCACCTGCTAAAAATGCGCCACGTAAGTACGATCGTTTACAACATTTCTTCTCAATCAATTCTTGTGATATATTTCGAATAAATGAAAAGTCATCTCGAACGATATGAAGATCAGCTAATATTTCGCGAGACTTCTCAACAAGCCGCACAATATATACGTTATTTTTCTTCAAGCGCATTTTTTTACGGACAAGCAATTCTACCGTCACGTCATATCCTTTTTTCAAAAGCGTATAAATCCTTCTTGCAATTGCCGCATTTTCCGTTTGAATATCGATAGATAGACGACGGTTTGAAAAAGAAAGCGACCCGTTCATTCGAAGTAACGCTGATAATTCTGCTTTCTCACAGCATTCCTTCATCTCAAGATTCGTCAACTCTTTCTTTGTTTCTGATGCAAATGACACAGTCAACACCTCCTTATACGATTATTATGGAACAAAATTCTTGTCCTATATGAATGAGGAGCGCTACCTCAAACGAGGCAACGCATATTTATAACAATGAATATAAAATGGACGCTAACTTTAACGTATCATGCCTTACAACATGATCATCATACTTCGCTAATCCCTCTTGAATAACATCAATATTATTTTCAACAAAACGTTCTTCATCCACTACAACTGGTGTAGACATTTCTTCCTCATATGACTTGCGTAATTCACAAGGAATCTCACGGTTATTTACAATTGCAGTATTGATAAATGGTTGCCCTAAATGATCGTGTAACGCCTGCACATGATCAAAAGCAGTATATCCCATCGTTTCACCCGCTTGTGTCATAACGTTACATACATATACCTTCTTCGCCTTTGCAGCAAGAACAGCGTCTCCAATTTTGTTAACAACTAAATTGGGCAATATACTCGTATACAAACTTCCAGGACCGAAAACAAGTAAATCAGCTCGTTTAATCTCAGCCAACGTTTCATGCAATGGCTCTACATCTTCTGGAGTTAAAAAGACACGATTAATCTTCTTTCCGTAATAAGGAATCTTTGATTCACCTGTTACAATTTCCCCATCTTCAAGTTCCGCATGAAGTACCGCACTTTGATTCGCTGCTGGTAATACACGTCCTCTGACATTTAATACTTTACTTGTTTCTGTAATTGCATGGAAAAAGTCTCCTGTAATCGAGGTCATACCTGCCAACAATAGATTTCCTAACGCATGACCTTTCAGTCCGTCTCCTGTTGTGAAACGGTGCTGAAATAAAGCTTCCACCAGTGGCTCTACATCCGATAACGCAACAAGTACGTTACGGATGTCACCTGGAGGTGGAATTTCTAGCTCATCACGTAATCTACCCGAACTGCCACCATCATCAGCAATTGTAACAACTGCTGTAATATCAACAGGATATTGCTTTAATCCCCTTAATAAAACAGAGAGTCCAGTTCCGCCTCCCATGATGACAATTTTAGGCTTTCTCTCTTTTTTCATCCCTTAATGGCCCTTTCTCTTCTCCACATCACGATGAGATACATGAACACTATACTCTGGTTTCAAATGTTTCCCAAGGTATTCTGTAAGCGTAACAGAACGATGCTGTCCACCTGTACATCCAATTGCAATTACAAGTTGACTTTTGCCTTCTCTTTTATAATGAGGCAGCATGAAAGTAATCAGATCCGTCAACTTCTCTAAAAACTTATGTGTCTCATTAAATTTCAGTACATACGAAGAAACTTCTTCATCTAGTCCTGTTAATGGCTTCATATGTGGAATGTAATATGGATTTGGTAAAAAACGAACATCAAATACTAAATCTGCATCAATTGGAATACCGTACTTAAATCCAAATGACATAACATTTACACGAAATGCTTGCTCAGTTTCTGTTGAGAACAAGTGAACAATTTTTTCACGTAATTCTTTCGGTTTTAAATCCGATGTATCAAGCACAATATTCGCTCGTGCCTTCATATCTGTTAATAAATTACGCTCTGCTTCGATTCCCTTTAACGGCAAACCAGTTGGTGCAAGTGGATGCGAACGTCTCGTTTCTTTATAACGAGTTACAAGCGTACTATCTTTCGCATCTAAAAATAAAATATGAGGAATAATCCATGTACGTTCTGATAAATCATCAAGTGCTCCCCATAAATGTTCGAAAAACTCGCGGCCACGTAAATCAATACCAAGTGCCACTTTATTCATTTTCCCTTTTGAATCCGCCATAAGCTCAATAAACTTTGGCAATAACATCGGTGGTAAATTATCCACACAAAAATATCCTAAATCTTCAAAACTTTGTAAAGCTACTGTTTTTCCAGCTCCAGACATCCCTGTAATAATTACCATTTTTATATCATTATTCTCTGTCATTGTATCCTCTCCTTGACGGTTTAACTCGGATCTAATCGATATGAAAGCAACTCAAAATCTGGGGTATATACAAATGTACCGTAGATTATGCCATTTCCTTTAATTAAATAATCAATAATGTGATAATCTCCTGGCGCCATTGCTAAATCATCAATTTTATCAAATGTATGCCAACCAATGATGCCTTCTTCGCTCTCTAGTTTGTTTTCTCCTGCAAAATCTGTCGCTAAAAAGGAGAACATCATCCATTCAGAAACAACTTTATCACCTTCTTGGATGACAAAGGTGAAGACCCCCTTTAACGCTGGGTTTTTCAAATAAATACCTGTTTCTTCACGATACTCGCGAACAACGGAATCTCTTACAGTCTCACCACGCTCCATTTTCCCGCCTGGTGCAACCCACCAATTTCGGCGAGGTTTTTGGAGTAAGAGTACTTCATTATCTCTAATTAACACACAGTTTGTCACTCTTTGCATGTTTCTTCACCTCAGCTACTTGCAGTAAAATTCCTCACTGCATACTTCTTTCATTATACTATCAAAAACAGTTTGCTACAACGAAGGAGCCAGTCCTCTTTCGCTAAGCATATGCTACTCAGCAATTTTAAAAAAGCTTTCTATAACAAGCAATGTAAATGCTTATACTTTGAATGAATAGCATGAAAAATCCCCTTAACGCTTTTTATCGCCAAGGGGATTAAAGTACTTATTTCTTACCGAAATAAGTAACAATCGCAAATCCTAAAACAAAGGTAATAATTGAACTTATAATTGAAAATCCGCCAGTCGGAATCCCAGGGAATACAATTACAATCGAACCGATTACAAGTCCAATAATTGCCGCAAATGTCATACTTTTATAACGATCTAATAAAAAACTAATGCCTTTACTACTTACAACAAATCCAACCATAACACCAGCACCGATAACCACGATTAAAGGTAAGTTAAGTGTAGTTAAAGCGTTAATTGCTGTTGGATACACACCAATAATTAATAAAATAAACGATCCACTAATTCCAGGAAGCAGCATGGCCATGCTAGCCATCCATCCTGCGAAAAATAAACCAATTGCATTTAAAATTGTTAACGTCGTAATTGGATCTGCTACCTTATCTGGTTTAAAGAAAGCTGTAATCGCAACAAGAATTGCTGCAACTATTAATAAAACGATGTGCTTACCTTTAAACGACGACTTTGCATCAGCTTCCCTCATTAACATCGGTAATATACTAATAATTAAACCGAGGAAGAAAAATTGAGTCGGTTCATAATGATTTGCAAGTAAATATTTAATAACGTGACTTAACGTTAAAAATGCCGCTGCCACACCAGCTGCAAGTGGAATTAAAAATCCTAAATGTTTTTTCCATTCACGACTAAAGAATCCACTAATTGCCGCAAGCAATTGTTCATAAATCCCTAACACAACAGCGATTGTACCGCCGCTCACACCAGGAATTAAATCACTAACGCCCATACAAAATCCACGATATATATTACGCCATTCCATACTGAATAAATTCCTCATTTCTTATAGTGATTTTTTCCGTAAAGTCCAGTATATCAATAAGAAAGCTTATAATCCTTATATTTTTTGACAAAACTTTGACATTTTCACACAAAAAAAGAAGAAAGCTCCTGTCGGTAGCTTTCTTCTCACAAGGTATATTATCCCTTATTTTTCTGATACAGTTTTTAATTCCTCTAATAATTCTTCTACGTAATGTTGTGCACTTTGCGCTGCAATACTACCGTCACCTGTTGCAGTTACAATTTGACGAAGCATTTTTTCACGAACATCACCAGCTGCGAAAATACCAGGAATTTTCGTTTCCATACGCTCGTTCGTTTCAAGGTAACCATTTTCATTTGTAATACCTAGTTCAACAAATGGTTTTGATAAAGGTAACATACCGATGTATACGAATACGCCGTCAGTTTTGACTTCTTTCTCTTCTCCACTATTTACGTCCACAAGTGTTACACTTCCTACTTTACCACTTGCTTCGTTGATTTCTTTTATCGTGTGGTTCCAAATGAAATCTACTTTTTCGTTTTGGAAAGCACGGTCTTGTAAAATTTTCTGTGCACGAAGCGTGTCACGACGGTGAACGATCGTTACTTTTGATGCGAAGCGCGTTAAGAACACACCCTCTTCAACAGCAGAATCTCCGCCGCCAATTACGATAAGTTCTTTTCCTTTAAAGAATGCTCCGTCACATACTGCACAATATGATACACCGCGGCCGCCAAGTTCTGTTTCACCCGGTACACCAATTTTTTTATACTCTGCACCGCTTGCAACGATAATTGCACGTGCTTTATATTCTTTTTTACCAGCAATAATTGTTTTGTATTCCTTACCATCGATGACTTCTTTCACATCACCGTATGCATATTCAGCACCAAATTTCTTCGCATGCTCGAACATTTTATTTGATAAATCTGGTCCTAAAATAGACTCATAACCTGGGTAGTTTTCTACATCTTCCGTGTTTGCCATTTGGCCACCTGGAATACCACGCTCAAGCATTAATGTGCTTAAATTTGCACGAGATGTATATACTGCAGCTGTCATACCAGCTGGTCCTGCACCAATAATAACGACATCATAAATTTTTTCTTCTGACACACTATTCACTCCTATCCATTCCTACACAATTAAGTTACCCTCATTATACTGTTAGCATCATTTTTTTCCCAATGATTTGCTTATCTTATGTGTGCGTACGCTTAACAGCTTGCACATACTTTCGGACAGTCGCTACAGATACATTATATACATCTCCAAGCTCCGACTGTGTCATTTTATTTCCTTGTTCGCCGCGTACAATGTATTCAATCGCAGCTGACCAGCCGTACACATTTGTAAATATGTCTCCAGATGTATATAAACGTATGAACGTACAAAACCAAAAGTGTAAACACTCTTCAATTAATTCATCATCTTTTTTCGTATAATTGTATAATGCATCCGCGATTCTCGCGCACTGCTCAAATTGCTGTAAATCAGCTGGAATACTCTTATGACTATTAAGTAAAAAGAAGTACTTTGCAAGTTGTGATACGATGGGAACACCGTTCTTCGCTTGCGTTATATCAAAGAAGAATCCCACCTTCTCCGGCGTTGACAATTCATTCATTAAATATAAAGCTAGCATTTGTTCTTCTAGCGTCGCACTTTGCTGAAATGATTTTCGTAATTCTTCAAATAACATGTTTTGTCCTTCATCTGCTAAATTCAGCGCATTCCACGGTTCTTTTCCCTTTTTATCAGGATGCAATTCCACGACATATTGCCACATTTTTTCAGCTAGTTGCTGATCTTTCACCATATAAGCAGAATATGCAAACCAATAATAAAAACTAACGTCTCCCTCATATCCTTGACGCTTTAATAGTTTGAACCATTTATATGCATGCTCGAAATAACCAATTGTTGCAAGTGTAGTTCCCAGTTTCAAACGATGTTCAAATGAAATTGGATATACTGAAACTAGCTGTCCCGCTAATGCTTCTACTTGTTTATGCTCTCCAATTGAATATAGAAAAATAAGTGTATTACAAAGCGCATGTATATTACCAGGATTTTTCTCTAAAATCATTTCTGTTAACTTCAGCGCTTTGTCTACATTACCCGATTGAAAATGTGCAATGGCTAAATTATTATGACCTGACCAAAATTCCGGATAATCTTTCGTAACAATTTCTAATGTAGCAATTGCTTCTTCTAATTGTCCATTACGAATATAACGATTCGCTTCTTCCTGCATAACAATTAAATCATCTTCATCTTCAATCTCTTCCGCACCCATTGCTTCTTCTTCCATAATCTCTAGAAGTTCTAATGTATCTTCTACGAATTCCTTCTCTTTTGCAACTTCTAAATAGCGATCCGCATATTTCTTCGCCTGTTGAAATAACCCCATATATGCATAATTATTTGCAATAAAATAATAGCACTGTTCAAGTTCAGGATTAGATCTAACTAACTTTAAGAAGGTTTGATTCGACTCTTGATATTCACCAGCCTCAGATAATACTGTTGCTAATTGACATAAAATAAACGGCTCCTTCTCACTTTGTGCCGCTCTTCGAAAATATTTAATTGCATCTTGCAATTTTTGTCCTTTGTAAGCTCTCATCCCTTTTTTATAAAAGAAGTCCGCTAATTGATTAAAAG
This sequence comes from Bacillus cereus group sp. MYBK108-1, assembly GCF_051917185.1. Taxonomy (NCBI): domain Bacteria; kingdom Bacillati; phylum Bacillota; class Bacilli; order Caryophanales; family Bacillaceae; genus Bacillus; species Bacillus cereus group sp. MYBK108-1. The sequence continues at coordinate 17,402 of NZ_JBQAHZ010000044.1, read as the reverse complement.
AGATAACTTGTCCGTTCTCCTTATATATCCTTTGATTTTTCCCCATATATCCTCCAGTTTTTTGTTTTCTTCGTTCACACATTCTTCTATCTATAAGTATAAACGATTCCGTAAAAAACAAAACAGTATATTATACTCAATTATTTCCTTTTTATTCATAAAAAAAGAGGAGAAATGTTACATTTTCACCATGAACCTTCTCTGGCGGTCATTTGCTCTTTCGTATAAATAATACGCATTGGATTTCCACCTACGAAAGCACCGCTCGGTACATCTCTATGAACAAGTGTGCCAGCTGAGACAGTCGCACCGTCTCCAATTTTCACACCTGGTAATATTGTTACATTCGCTCCAATCATCACTTCATTTCCAATGACGATTTCCCCAAGTCGATATTCACGAATTAAATATTCATGTGCTAAAAGCGTTGTGTTATAGCCAATAATCGAATTCTCTCCCACAGTTATCTTTTCTGGGAACATAATATCCGGCATTACCATAAGCGCAAATGATGTTTTCTTTCCTACTTTCATCCGTAAAAAAGTGCGGTACAACCAATTCTTCACAGATAAAAATGGCGTGTAACGTGCAATTTGGATAATAATAAAGTTTTTCATTACCTTCCAAAAAGACACTGTTTTATACACATTCCATAATGAATTTTCTCCTGAAACAGGATAGCGCGTTGTCCGTCGCACTTAGCTCGCTCCTCTACTAACTTACTTGGACCTTTATGAACGGTTCATATTAGACAAAATCGGTAGCAAATCACTCATTTTATCTAGCATAAAGTCCGGCTTGTAAGCCTCTAAATACGCTCTACCTTTCAACGTCCATGAAACCGCAGCTGTTTTCGTCCCCGCATTTTGACCACCGACAATATCATGATGATTATCCCCAACCATCAATGCTTCTTCTGGTTTTGCATCTAATAATTCAAGCGCTTTTTGAATTGGCTCTGGATGTGGTTTCACATGCTCTACATCATCAATTGTCACGACAACATCAAAAAATTCATCAAGCTTTGACAACTGTAATCCCATCTCAACGGTTTGTCTCGCTTTCGTTGTAACAATACCAACTTTATAACCTTGCTTCTTCAACTCTCGAACTGTTTCATATACAGTTTCATATTCTTCTACTAATTCATCATGATGATCATGGTTAAATTCGCGATAACTTGTAATCATCTCTTCAACCTTACTTTCATCAATCTTACTGAAAGTATCATGCAAAGATGGACCGATAAATGGCAACACATCTTCACGCTTATATTGATTTGGATAATATGTATTTAAAGTATGTAAAAAAGAAGAAATAATAAGTTCGTTTGTATTAATTAAAGTTCCATCTAAATCAAATAAAACTGTATTTATTCTCATCGCCTTAGTCCTTTCGCCTTCCTGAATATGAAAGAAGCAGCATCTTATAATAAGATGCTACTTGTCTCTAATTTTCTAAATATCTTTTATCAGCTTGCCCCATTTTTCGTCTCACAATAATGAAAATAATAGAAATAACAACAAGTCCAATTGACATTACTTGTGCAATACGAAGTGGTCCTAGCATTAAACTATCTGTACGTAAGCCTTCTACGAAGAAGCGTCCTACTGAATACCAAATTAAATATGTGAAGAATAATTCCCCGCGACGTAAATTCACTTTTCTTAATGCAAGTAGTAAAATTACGCCTGCAAAATTCCATAATGATTCATATAAAAACGTCGGATGATAGTACACACCCTCAATATACATTTGATTAATAATAAAATCCGGTAAATGAAGACCTTCTAAAAACTGTCTCGTTACTTCATCACCATGCGCCTCTTGGTTCATAAAGTTTCCCCATCGGCCAATTGCTTGTCCTAGTAAAATACTTGGTGCAGCAATATCAGCCAACTTCCAGAAAGAAAGTCCACGTCGTTTCGCAAAAAGAACACCTGTAATAACAGCCCCGATTAAACCACCATGAATCGCCAAACCACCTTGACGAATATTAATAATTTGACTCGGATTTTGTGCGTAATATTCCCATTCAAAAATAACATAGTACATTCTCGCAAAAAGAATAGCGATCGGTACTGCAATTAATACAAGGTCAACAAATGTATCTTTTGGAATACCTAGCCTTTCTCCCTCGCGAGTTGCCAGCCAAAGACCTAATAGCACACCTGTACCGATAATAATCCCGTACCAATACACAGGAAACGGCCCAAGTTGGATAGCTACACGGTCAAGCTGTGGTACAGAAGCTAACAGCATATGTATATGACCTCCCTCTCCAAAGTTTACTCCTGATTTCCTAACTCAATTGCACTCATTAATCGTTCAGAGAACTGCTGTGCTGCATTGACTCCCATACGTTTTAAACGGAAGTTCATCGCTGCTACTTCAATAATAACAGCCAAGTTTCGACCAGGACGAACTGGAAGCGTAATCTTCGTAAGCTCTGTATCAATAATTTTCATCTTCTCTTCATCAAGACCTAAGCGATCGTAATTTTTCTTTTGATCCCAAATTTCAAGATTAATAACAAGTGTAATACGCTTATAATTTCGTACTGCCCCTGCACCGAATAACGTCATAACGTTAATAATACCTAGACCACGAATTTCTAATAAATGCTCGATTAAATCTGGTGAGCTTCCGACTAACATGTCTTCATCTTCTTGACGAATTTCTACACTATCATCCGCAACAAGACGGTGACCACGCTTTACAAGCTCAAGAGCTGTCTCACTTTTACCAACACCACTTTGACCTGTAATTAAAACACCAACACCGTAAATATCTACTAACACACCATGAACAGCAGTTGTTGGTGCTAACTTACCTTCTAAATAGTTTGTTAAACGACTTGATAATCTAGTTGTCGTTTGAGAAGAACGTAATAAAGGCATACCTGATTCACGTGATGCTTGTAATAACTCATCTGGTACATCTTGATTACGAGTTACAATAATACATGGCGTCTCCTCAGTACAAAGCGCTTTCATTCTCTCTTGTTTTTGCTCTGACGTTAACGTGTCAAAGAACGTAAGCTCCGTCTTTCCAAGAAGCTGCACACGATCTGCTGGATAATATGTAAAAAATCCTGCCATTTCAATTCCAGGTCGTGATAAATCACTTGTATCAATCGGACGATGAATGCCTTCTTCACCACTGATTAACTCCAATTGAAATTGTTCAATTAAATCTTTTGTCCTTACTTTCGGCATATGTATAAACCTCCACTCCGCTGCGGGTTCAGTCTCGTTTGATGTAAAATTCCATTCTATCGGATATTGTACCATTTTTTTCTGGAAACAAGAAATACGGTTTCTAATAAATAGAAAAAAACATTTCATACGAATAATGAAATGTTTTTCTTTTTGTCACTTTCTCTTTTTTTCATATAGAGGTTCAACAATTGCCTTTTCAATTATCATATTAAAAATTGAAATACAAATTGCCGCAACAATCGCTACACCAAATCCTGATATATTAAAAGCATCTCCTAATAATGAATCTGCTATTTTTAACGTAATCGCATTAATAACAATTAAGAAGAAGCCGAAAGTTACAACAGTAATTGGTAGCGTAATTAAAATTAAAAATGGCTTTACGAACACATTTAAAACCGCCAATATAATACTCGCAATAATTGCAGTTTGTATATTTGCTACGTAAAATGCATCTGGTGCAATCCCTTTTAAAAGTCCCGATACAGCGATTAACACAACGCTATTTACAAGAAGTGATACAATCCATCTCATTTCGTTACACATCCTTTTAAACATATATATTTCATCATACGCTAATAGATAATAAACGCAAGTATGATACAAACACTTATATCAACTTATTCTATCTTTCATGCTTGTATACCTACTAACATGCTTACCAGTTTTTCCTCGTAAAATAAAAACCGAGCGTCATTTCCACTCGGTTTTCATCAATAAACTTATTGCGATAACTCTACTTCTTTTATTTTCTCTTTCATTCTTGCTTTATCACGATTTAAAATCTCTTTTAAATACTTACCTGTGTATGAGCGTTCTTCTTTCACTACTTGCTCTGGCGTTCCGGAAGCAACGATTTGTCCACCTTTATCTCCGCCCTCTGGTCCAAGGTCAACGATATAATCAGCTGTTTTTATCACATCTAAATTATGTTCAATTACAAGTACCGTCTCACCGCTCTCAACAAGACGTTGCAACACTTCTAGAAGACGTGCAATATCATGCGCATGTAAACCAGTCGTTGGCTCATCTAAAATATATAGTGTACGTCCTGTAGAACGACGGTGTAATTCAGAAGCTAGCTTCACGCGCTGTGCTTCACCACCAGATAACGTTGTTGCTGGCTGGCCTAATTTCATATAACCAAGTCCAACATCTACAAGAGTTTGAAGTTTACGCTTAATTTTTGGGATATTAGCGAAGAAATCTACCCCATCTTCAATTGTCATTCCTAATACTTCAGAAATGTTCTTATCTTTATATTTCACTTCTAACGTTTCACGGTTGTAACGTTTACCATGACAAACTTCACATGGCACGTATACGTCTGGTAAGAAGTGCATTTCGATTTTAATAATTCCATCACCACGGCACGCCTCACAACGTCCGCCTTTCACATTAAAGCTGAAACGCCCTTTTTGATATCCGCGCACTTTCGCTTCATTCGTTTGTGCAAACACATCACGAATATCATCGAATACACCTGTATACGTTGCTGGGTTAGAACGTGGTGTACGTCCAATTGGCGATTGATCAATATCGATTACTTTATCTAAATGCTCAAGACCTTTAATCTCTTTATGCGTACCTGGCTTCGCTTTCGCTTTATATAACTTTTGCGCTAACGATTTATATAGTACTTCATTAATCATCGTACTTTTACCTGATCCAGATACACCCGTTACCGCTACAAACGTACCAAGCGGGAATGACATTTTCGCGTTTTTTAAGTTATTCTCTTTTGCACCGACAATTTCCACTTTACGTCCGTCACCTTTACGTCTTTCAAGTGGAACCGGAATAAACTCTTTACCGCTTAAATACTTACCAGTTAACGAGTTTTCATCTTGCATCACTTCAGCTGGTGTACCTGCTGATACGACTTGTCCACCGTGAATACCTGCGCCAGGTCCGATATCAAGTAAATAGTCAGCTGCCATCATCGTATCTTCATCATGCTCAACAACAATTAACGTATTACCTAAATCACGCATTTCTTGCAATGTGCGAATAAGACGGTCGTTATCACGCTGATGCAAACCGATAGAAGGCTCATCAAGAATGTAAAGTACCCCAGTAAGACGAGAACCAATTTGCGTTGCTAAACGAATACGCTGCGCCTCACCACCTGATAAAGTTCCTGCGGCACGACTTAACGTTAAATAATCTAAACCAACGTTCACCAAGAACCCAACGCGCTCCTGAATTTCTCTTAAAATTAAATGAGCAATTTTTTGTTGTTTCTCCGTTAGCTCTACATTTGAGAAGAATTCCTGTACTTCTTGAACTGAATACTTCGTTACGTCAGCAATCGTTTTATCACCGACGAAAACAGCTAAACTTTCAGGCTTTAAGCGCCCACCTTTACACTTCGGACAGGCTTGCTCTGCCATATATTTCTCCATTTGCTCACGAACATAATCAGAACTCGTTTCACGATAACGACGTTCGATATTTGGAATAACACCTTCAAATAAAATCTCATTTTCCTTTACTTGACCAAATTCATTTACATAGCGGAAATAAACTTTCTCTTCACCGCTTCCGTACAACACTTTATCAAATAAATCTTTCGGTATATCTTTCACAGGCACGTCCATATCAACGCCGTAATGATTACATACAGATTGTAAAAGCTGCGGATAATATTGTGAGCTTGTCGGTTCCCAAGGAGCAATCGCATGTTCATTTAATGATAAATCCCAGTTCGGTATAACAAGTTCTAAATCTACCTCTAACTTTGAACCAAGTCCATCACAAGAAGGGCATGCTCCGAATGGACTGTTGAATGAGAACATACGCGGCTCTAATTCTCCGATTGAAAAACCACAATGCGGACAAGCATGATGTTCACTAAATAGAAGTTCCTCTTCTCCCATTACATCGATTAACACTCGTCCCCCGCCAAGCTTTAATGCACTTTCAAGTGAATCAGCAAGACGGCTTGCGATCCCTTCTTTTACAACAATACGGTCAATTACAACTTCAATGGAATGCTTCTTGTTTTTATCTAACGCAATATCTTCAGATACATCAAGCATTTCACCGTCAACGCGAACACGAACATATCCTTGCTTCTTAATATCTTCAAGTACTTTTACATGCGCACCTTTACGCCCAGAAACGATAGGAGCTAACACTTGTAATTTCGTACGTTCAGGATATTCAAGCACACGGTCTACCATCTGCTCTACTGTTTGTGACGTAATTTCAATGCCATGATTCGGACAAATCGGTGTACCAATTCGCGCAAATAATAAACGTAAATAATCATAAATCTCCGTTACCGTTCCGACAGTTGAACGTGGGTTACGACTCGTCGTTTTTTGATCGATTGAAATCGCTGGTGACAATCCTTCAATTGTATCTACATCCGGCTTATCCATTTGTCCTAAAAACTGACGCGCATACGCAGATAACGATTCTACGTATCTGCGCTGCCCTTCTGCATAAATCGTATCAAACGCTAATGATGATTTCCCTGAACCAGACAATCCCGTCACAACAACAAGCTGATTTCTCGGAATGGTTACATCAATATTTTTTAAGTTATGTGCTCTAGCACCTTTTACAACAATAAAATCCTTGCTCATGCTCACTTTTTTCACCCTTCCGCTTTTAATTCTAATAGTAAATCTCTTAACTCAGCTGCACGCTCGAAATCTAACGCTTTTGCTGCTTCTTTCATCTCTGCTTCCATCTTCGCAATTGTCTTTTCACGCTCTTTTTTCGTCATCTTCTTAGCTGGCGCTGCTTCATATACTTCTGTCTCTTCAGCAGCTGTCGTTGCACGGATCACATCACGCACACCTTTTTGAATCGTTTTCGGCGTAATACCATGCTCTTCATTGTAAGCTTCTTGTATCGTACGACGACGCTGCGTTTCTTCAATCGCGATTCCCATCGATCTTGTTATACGATCTGCGTACATAATTACGCGGCCGTTTTCATTACGTGCTGCACGACCGATTGTTTGAATTAATGAACGCTCTGAACGCAAGAATCCTTCCTTATCAGCATCTAAAATAGCTACAAGTGATACTTCTGGAATATCTAATCCTTCTCGTAATAAGTTAATACCGACAAGCACATCAAACTTACCAAGGCGAAGGTCACGGATAATTTCAATACGTTCTAACGTTTTAATTTCAGAGTGAAGATAGTTCACTTTAATTCCTACATCTTTTAAGTAATCCGTTAAATCCTCTGACATCTTCTTCGTTAAAGTCGTAATTAATACACGCTCATTTTTTGCGATGCGATCTTGAATTTCTCCTAATAAATCATCAATTTGTCCTTCAATTGGTCGTATATCAATTGGTGGATCTAAAAGCCCTGTTGGACGAATAATTTGTTCTATTACTTCTGGTGACTGCTCTAACTCATACGGTCCTGGCGTTGCTGAAACATAAATAACTTGATTCGTTTTCTCTTCAAACTCATCGAATGTGAGCGGTCTATTATCTAAAGCTGACGGCAGACGGAATCCATGATCCACAAGCACTTGCTTACGCGCTTGGTCCCCGTTATACATCGCTCTTACTTGCGGTACTGATACGTGCGATTCATCCATAACGATTAAGAAATCTTTCGGGAAATAGTCTAATAGCGTATACGGCGTTGCCCCCGCTGGACGAAGTGTTAAATGACGGGAGTAGTTTTCAATACCTGAACAAAATCCCATCTCGCGCATCATTTCTAAATCATAACGTGTACGCTGTTCTATACGCTGCGCTTCTAACAACTTGCCGTTATCATTTAATTCCTTTAAACGCTCTTCTAATTCTTTTTCGATATTTTCAATAGCGACCTTCATCTTTTCTTCACGTGTAACGAAGTGAGATGCTGGGAAGATTGCTACATGATCACGTTCTGCTAATACTTCACCTGTTAACGCATTTACTTCACGAATACGATCGATTTCATCACCGAAAAATTCGATTCGAATACAATGCTCATCAAGTGATGCCGGGAAGATTTCAACTACATCTCCTCGCACACGGAATGTACCACGCTTGAAATCAATATCATTACGTCCATACTGTACATCAACAAGTTCACGAAGCAATTGATTACGGTCTTTTTCCATACCAACTCGAAGCGAAACAACTAGCTCGCGGTATTCTTCTGGAGAACCTAAGCCATATATACAAGAAACACTCGCAACAATAATTACATCGTCCCGTTCAAATAATGCAGACGTTGCCGAGTGACGCAATTTATCAATTTCATCATTAATCTGTGCGTCTTTTTCAATAAACGTATCTGTTTGTGGTACATACGCTTCTGGCTGATAATAATCGTAGTAACTAACAAAATATTCAACTGCATTATTCGGGAAAAAGTCTTTCAACTCACTATATAACTGCCCTGCTAACGTTTTATTATGAGCCATGACAAGTGTTGGCTTTTGCACTTCTTTAATGACATTTGAAATCGTAAATGTCTTACCCGTTCCTGTTGCTCCAAGCAACACTTGCTTTTTCTTTCCACTATTAATTCCCTCTACAAGCTTCTCTATAGCTACCGGCTGATCACCTTGCGGGGAATACGCTGATATAATTTCAAATTGATGTTCCAAGTAAAATCCGACCTCCTCATAAAAATCTGTATTATTATTTTACCACGAATACCTATAAAAAACCTAAAAAAACGAACAGATATTCGGTAAAGTTTTCGACAATATATACATAGAAAAAGGAAGGAGTATATACTTCCTTCCTCTACTAGCTCTATTTTTTAGGTACATATAATAAATCATATCCATTGCGCCCATTTTCATTCGCACAGTCTATTAACCTATAAGCCATTTGTGATTCACGCTGCTCTTTAACAATCCTTTTACAGCTATCTTCATCTATACCTGTATGATTACCAGCAAATCGATCTTGCCTATTATCTAACATATGAATTATATCTGTCCCACTATACTCTAACGTTTGAAAAACCAGATCATCTTCATGTGTATAATGTACAATTCTTATTTTATCAACTTCCCCTTGGTCCACATTCAAAACGAACTTTTCGAATTTATCTAGATTGGAAATTCCTGCTCTCTTTACAATGACATCATTCTTCTTATCAATTGTAGTGCTAGATGGTGAACATGCTACTAAACTAAAGAGAAATAGACATATACAGCTGATTCTTTTTTCTATTGTCATCCTCTCCTATAAAAATTATTTGTATACCAGAAAAGCTACTTTCAACTATGAAAGTAGCTTTTCTTTTCCTTTCTCCTTCTTCGGAAAAATCACATATGAAAATGAAATTGCTGTATCAACTAAAATTACAATCGCCCACACTTGGCTCACGCGACTTGCAGCTTTATTTAAAACGATTCCCGATTCTAACCAATTCCCCCATTGTTCAAATGGTACGAAACCGTACAGAAAGAAAAAGAAAATATGCACAACAACAAACAAACTAAGGTGCAATACCCAATTTTTTATTTCCTGCTTTGCATAGGCCATGCCTGTTAATTCTACCTGTTCTTCAATAATAGGCGCCGGTTCATTACGCCATTTCGCAACTGATTTTTGTGCAAATATATCAAGCTTCTTCAAATCCTTTTTCCCGTAGAAAACTGCATACAATAAAATAATTACAGTAATAATTTGAAAGTTAGAGAACTTTCCTGTTTGATAATAGTCCACTACTCCTAAAGTTAAAATAAACACTTCATTTACGAGGAGTACAATTCCCATAATAAAACTCGCCTTTTTCAAACGGAATCCGTAGCGAAGTAAAAAGAAACCGATAGCTGATAACCAAAATACAATTTCTGCCCCAATTAAAAAATACCAACGATATTCTGCGAGTATGCTCATTTATCCTTCTCCCTTTCATCATAAATACGAAAAGCCTCATCCATATACACTAAAAGTTCTTCTTCAATTGGATACATGCTCATTTTCTGTGAATCTTCCTTCGATTTTCTAACTTCCCATAACTTATCTAAAAACGCTTCATCACCATTGGCCATTTCTAAACACTTCTGCATTAATCTCTTCATTGCCCCTTGTACCTCATCACTAGTAGCTTCTTTACCGTCTTTCATAAAAGTGCGTAATTGCTTTAATAAATCTACCCATTCTAAAACATTCGGATCTTCCTTACTCATGTTTGGTAAATTATGAAGCAATTTTTGTTCTTCCTTTGAAAATACTTCATTTTGAAATATTTCACGTATACGAGGAGACTGCTTCGAAAGCTGAATCAGTTCAAACATAACTTTCCAATCGAGTTCTCCCTCCACATCTACCGAATAAACAACTGCTTGTAAAACACTCTCCATTCGATTAAATTTCTTTTGTTCTTCCTGTACAAACCGAAGTTGTTTTTCAAGCGAATTTTTTAAATCCAGCTCACCTTTTACTAACATATTCGCAGTTTCTTTTAATGAAAATCCCATTTCTTTTAAAAATAAAATTTGTTGCAAACGAATAACGTCATTTTCACTATATAACCGATGTCCACCCTCTGTTTTTCCGCTCGGCTTTAATAAATCTATTTGATCATAATAACGTAGTGTACGTACTGTAACCCCTGTTTCTCTCGTCAATTCTTGTATTGAAATCACTACCATCACCTCTTCCCTTTCATTATAAAAGATGACGTTACGTAACTTTCAAGCTTTTTGTAAAAAAAATACAAAAAGCTGTTTATACAAAATGTATAAACAGCTTTTATGGAAATAACCCCTTTTGTATGGCGCGCCCACAAAATAAAATAAGTGCTCCAACAACAACACTCGTTGCCGTTTTATGATAATGGGCTAATAATAATAAATAATACGATAAACCTACAGTACCAATCATAATACAAATACTCGGCACTGGATTACGAGAAAAGTTTTGCATTCCCCAAAGAAGCGAAAATATAGCTGTAGCGACACATAACACCGGTAATCCCATCCCAGTTCCCCTTTTTCTATCTATTATTCCTTGTTGCTAACACACTCGTTGATGCGATACTAATTAATACACCAAAAATAGCAATATATAATAGCTCAGTTACATGTACTGCTTGCCTATCTAAATACTTATTTACACAAAGATACATAATAAACAAGAAAACGAAGCTTGTAATACAAATCATAAAATATGACTTCATCTTGTTCACAACTCGCTCATCAATTGATGGTACTCCCTCTTCTTTCAAACGCTTCTGCTCTTTATATTCCGAAATTCCATATAAAATGACTAGCGCTACATTCGATATAAAAATAGTTCCCCACGAAATACTTAAAATCATTAAACTCGTATTTAAAAGAATTCCTGCTACAAGCAAACTCCCTACGAATCTCATGACCTCTCTCTTACTCATACATGATCAGCCTCTTTTCGATTTCTATATTTCCACTTCGGCCAATAGTTCACAAGAAAATACACCCACTGCCCTAGTACAAATAAAACAAACGGCATACCAGCATTTCCATCAACAATTAAATTATATAAACTCCATATCGCTAAACTAATCGTAAAAAATAACCCTACATATTTAAACGCTTTATCTGACTGAAATCTCTCAAACTCATCCTGCATTTTTTATTCCCCCTATCGCTATGCTCGTTTTCCTACCATTTCTCTCCCCTTACTCCAGCGTAAAGATTTCCTCCACCTTCACTCCAAAATATTTGGCAATTTTTAAAGATAACTCTAGACTCGGATTGTAATGATGATTTTCAATCGCCACTATCGTCTGCCGCGTCACCTGCATCGCCTTTGCCATTTCAACTTGTGTTATATGATTTTGCTTTCTTAACTCTTTTATTTTATTTTTCACACCCATAGGATCCACCTTCAAAAGTAAAGATATCTTTACTTTAATTATAAATATTTTCCAGTTATAAGTAAAGATATCTTTACAAATTTTAGAAAAATGTTTCATTGAACATCTACTCTAACAAAGTACAAGAGTAATTCAATTTATATCAGCGCAACTCCATTTATATCGGCGATTTTCCAAATATATCGACATCCGTAGCGCTACTATAATCATAAGAAAAAGCTGTCCCCAAATACCTTCGGGAACAGCTTTCTCCTCTACTACATAAATCCTAACGCATATACAAGAACGTATCCAAGAACCGATAAGCAAACCGAGCCAATCAGCCCTGCCACGAATGCTTTACTTCCTAATTTACGGAACGTTTTAAACTCTACATTTAAACCGAGCCCTGCCATCGCCATTGCGATAAGCATGTAAGCAAGAACAACAATGTATCCCGCAACAACTTCTGGAATAATCCCGATCGAATGCACTGCACTCATCGCTAAGAACCCGAAAATGAACCATGGTATTGGAAGTTCGCGCCACGATTTCTTTTCTTTGCTACCTTCACTCTTACCAAACCATAGACCAATTAAAATCGCTACTGGCACAAGCATTGCTACGCGCGTTAACTTCACAATAACTGCGATGTCTACAGCAGTACTTCCTCCTGGCGCCGCAGCTGCGATGACATGAGCGATTTCATGAAGCGTCGCACCTGAGAATACACCATAACCGTACGGAGATAAACCAAGCACTGGATATAATAACGTATAAATAAGCGTAAATATGGTACCTAAAATCGCGATGATTGCTGCCCCAACTGCTGTTTCATCATCCTTCGCTTTGACTTGCGGTGCAATTGCCACGACCGCGGCTGCGCCGCAAATTGCCGTACCGCATGCTGTTAAAATCCCAAGTTTCTTTTCTACTTTAAATACTTTCGTTAGTCCGTATACAACAAAAATAGTAAATGTAATAACAACCGCCGCGATGATCAATACTTTCGGTCCCGCCTTCGCAATATCAACAAGATTTAATCGCATTCCAAGTAAGATGATCCCAAAGCGCAGCAACTTCTTACTCGCAAAGTTCGTTCCTGCTATCGCATCGTGAGGAACTCCAATTGCAGCGCGCCAAACCATCCCAATTAGAATAGCAATTACTAATTGTCCCATAATATTTAAAAATGGAAGCTCTGCTAAATATTTCGCGGCAATTGCGATTAATAATGTAATCCCAATTCCTTGCGAAAATCCAAAACGCTTCTTCTTTTGTATAACAAGTGTTTGTTCCATTTTGAACCACTCCAATAATCGTATTGGAACATGCATGTTCTTTCTACTTACATTATAAGAGAGTTTCTATAATAAGTTTAATACCAATACCAAATCTCTATCATCAGAAATACTTATGATAAGATGATAGAAAAAGAAAGGATCCCATTATATGAACGTAGACATTTTAAAAATTTTTGTTACTGTCGTTGAACAGAAACACTTCTCCCGTGCAGCAGAATTATTAAACCTTTCACAGCCTGGAGTAAGTATGCATATACGCAACTTAGAAAACGAATTTGGCACTACACTTATTCAACGCTCCCCGAAGCACGTCCAAGTTACGGAAGCTGGAAACATATTATATATACATGCAAAGCAAATGCTCTCTCTTTACGAAGATGCTAAACAAGAAATTAATGAACTACATAACGTTGTAACAGGAACACTTCGCATTGGTGCTAGTTTTACAATTGGCGAATACTTACTTCCAAAAATACTGGCTAACTATGCGAATGAAAATCCACACGTCGAAGTTCATACTTTCATCTCAAATACAGAAGACGTTTTGCAAAGCCTTCGCTCTAATCAAATTGATATCGGCCTAGTGGAAGGACAAGTCGTATACGCCGACGTAGATGTTGAAACATTTATGCAAGATGAAATGAAGCTCGTCGTCCCGCCAAATCATCCATTACTCCGCACAAATGAAATAAATGAAAGTACACTCCAAGATCAAGTATGGGTATTAAGAGAAAGTGGTTCCGGTACACGCGCTTATAGTGACCGCTTTATTCATCAACACCATTTAAAAATGAAACGATTCTTTACATTCAGTAGTATCCAAAGCGTAAAGGAAGCTGTTAGTGCCGGGCTTGGCATCGCTATCCTTTCTGATTGGACTGTACGGAAAGAGCTACTAGCAAAAGAACTATTCCACGTCGAAGTTCCAAATGAACAACTAATCCGTCCGTTTTCCATCGTACGCGGTAAATATTTCATTCCATCTAAAGCCATTCAAGTGTTCTTAAATCATGTAGATTCTTTTGCGAAAAAACAGAGTTGACCCTCACATTAGTGTGAAGGTTTACAATACATGTAGAAGGAGTGAAACGCATTGCGAATTGGAGAATTATCAAAAGAAACTGGCGTTAGTGAAAGATCACTAAGACATTACGAAGAAAAGGGCTTACTCCCTACTAAGCGCCTTGCAAATGGTTACCGTGATTTTGATGAAAGTGCCATCGAAAAAGTGGAGCTTATTCAAATGTACTTACAAATTGGCTTAAATTTAGAAGAGACGGCAAGGATGCTGCGCTGCCTTGAAATTGAACCGCACCTGTACGACAATCCGTGTAGCAGTATCCTTACGCTTTACGAAGATAAACTCAATGAAGTAACAAAGCAAATCACATTACTTTCCAACATCCAAGCGAATTTGCAAAAACACGTTTCACTCCTAAAACAAGCAAAAGAAAAGGAATGATTACATGTTTGTTATACATGGCAGTTCAAGACAAAACGGAAATACAGAAGCTTTAACACATATGATGATAGAAGACATTGAAACAGAACAAATTTATTTGCGTGATCATACCGTCTATCCTATTACAGACCAACGTCATGATGCAGAAGGATTCCAATCCGTAAATGATGACTATGAGCAGTTAACCAAACGCATGCTAGAGCACGACACGATTATCTTTGCTACACCATTATATTGGTACGGAATGAGTGGACATATGAAAAACTTTGTTGATCGCTGGTCACAAAGCTTGCGCGATACATCTCTTCATTTCAAAGAAAAAATGAAAGGAAAAAAAATGTATGTTGTCATCGTTGGCGGGGATAATCCAAAGCTAAAAGCATTACCGCTTATTGCTCAATTCCAATATATCTTTGATTTTGTTGGTTCTTCATTTGAAGGTTATGTTATTGGAGATGCGAATGGACTGGATGAAATTAAAAACGATGCTGAGGCGCTGGCAAAAGCACAATTGTATAATAATAAATTCAAAAATAGCGAACAGAAATAAGTTTGACAAACCCTTTTGTATGCGCATACAATAAAAGTAATATTATGAAAGGAAGGTACTTTGACCAATGAAGTTCTAATTCTCTTATTTATTTCATCCATCACAAATAGTGAACAAAAATGATGAAAACTAGCAGGGGATTAGTCTGTCCATTTGTCGATACTTTCTTTCGAAACGATCATGTAAAAAATCGTTTATTTATGTACGATTTTTTACATACAAGGGCGACGTTTATCCTCTCTAGTGAAACTAGGGAGGTTTTTTTATGACTATTTTATTCGCACGTAATATTGAAAAGAGCTTTGGTGATCGCACACTATTTACATTACCATCACTGGAAATTCAAGCACAGGATCGCATAGGAATTGTCGGAGTCAACGGAGCTGGTAAATCTACGTTATTGCAAATATTAAGTAAAGAAATAGAAGCTGACAGAGGCATAGTAACTCATCATAGTTCTATCGCCATCATTCCTCAGCTCAGCGAAGAACTACCGGAAACCGCTTCTTCTCTCGCAAAAGGAAAATGGAGTATTTCAAACGTTACCGACGCAATGAGCGGCGGTGAACGAATGCGACTAAAGATTGCGCATGCTCTCGAACAAAATGCAGGCATTTTATTCGCTGATGAACCAACAAGCCACTTAGATATGGTCGGTACAGAGCAATTAGAAAAGGCACTTTCATCTTATAAAGGGGCACTTGTTTTAATATCGCATGACCGTGAATTTCTAGATAATATATGTACCAAAATTATTGAAATTGAAGACGGTATTATTCAAGAGTACAAAGGTAATTATTCAAACTATCGAAAACAAAAAGAACGTGAACGAATACAAAAACAAGCAGAATATGAGCAATATATACAAGAAAAAAATCGTTTAGAACAGTCCATTCTACAAAGAAAGCAACGTGCTTCTAACATGAAAAAAATCCCAACACGGTTCAGTTCATCTGAATCTAGACTTTATAGGTTAAGTGGGGCTCATGGCCAAGAACAGGTTAGTAAAGCAGCGAAAGCATTAGAGACACGTCTCGAAAAACTAGAAAAGAAGGAAAAGCCAAAGGATCTTTCTCAAGCTCAATTTGACGTGCAATACCATACACCCATTCATAGTAAGGTGGCAGTACAATTCAATAAAGCAACAAAGAAAATAGGCGACCGTATACTATTTAAAAATATGAATGGAACTATTGCCCCTGGTGCAAAGCTTGCCGTTTTAGGGGCAAATGGAAGCGGCAAAACCACTTTGTTCAACATGCTTCTCACAAACGAGCGTGGCATGCAGCTATCGAAAAGTTGTAAAATTGGATACTTCGAACAAACATTATCTATTTTAAAAACAGATAAAACCATTTTAGAAAATGTTCTAGAAGAAACAAACTATACAGAAGCATTCGTTCGCACAATACTTGCACGACTTCTATTCCGCCGTGAGGATGTTCATAAACCTGTGCACGTTCTAAGCGGGGGTGAACGAATGAAGGTTGCACTCGCAAAAGTATTTTTAGGAAACTATAATATGCTTCTGCTAGATGAACCGACAAACTATTTAGACTTAGCAACGCAAGAAGAATTAGAAACCATGTTACAAGAATATCCTGGCACAATACTTTTCATTAGCCATGACCGTGCCTTTATTCGCTCTGTTGCAGACCATATTCTACAAGTAGATGAGAGTGAACCTAGAGTATTCCACGGTAATTACGAGCAATACACAAAAAGAACCACCGGAGATTCTGTAAACGTTACTGAGCAAGAGTTGTTACGATTACAAACAAAATTAACAGAAGTCATCGGCCGAATTTCCATACCAAATCATCACAATGATATCTCATCTCTCGAACAAGAATACGAAACATTATTAGTTAAAATCCGGAAATGTAAAGAAGCACTCTAATGTCTTCCCTATATATCGACGGGACCTTCCGCATTTCCCAAGAAATATTGAATCTTCGACATAGAATACAAAAAGCCGTGCATTGAACTGCACCCCAATTGTTAGACACAGTCTAACAATTGGAGGTGCAGTTTTTTGTATGACAAAATTTACGAAGGATTTAAAGTTAACGCTCGTTCAAGGATTTAATCCG
>NZ_JBQAHZ010000043.1:0-32468 GCF_051917185.1 Bacillus cereus group sp. MYBK108-1 | reverse complement strand
GTGATTCTAAGGTTTTTTAGTGCATATAATTCGAAAAGAGCGGTAGGCTTTTTCTCATTACATGATATTATTTTACAGGTTTGAAAAATGTGTATATGACTACGGAAAGGCAAACGAAAATAAAAGCAATAGGATCTTGATATGGACTAGGCTCAGAGCCCTTCTGGATTTCTGTAAGGAAGTCATGTGTTTTCATGTTCATTGCTCCTTTAACTAATAAGTTTTATATGATGCGAGGGTTATAGTGGATAGGAAGTATTTTTTGAAATTTCATATAATAATTATTGCATAGCAATTCTATTCCTAAAACTATAAAATATAAAGTTTTCATAATATGTAAAATTGCATATTATTCTTTTTGAAAAATTGTTATATTATCTTTATATTTAAATTAAAGGATTTTAATGAGATAAATGAGAATAACTGGAGGGATACTGTGGGTAAAACAGTGTTAGAGGCGTATAATGCAGAAAGAGAAGTAGATAACATAACATATAAAAATCTAGTTGTAACGATTGCAAGCATTCTAGGGTTCTCACTCTTAGGGGGATTATTCCTTGCTTTAGCCCTTGGAATTTTTGGAGAAGAGGTATTACGTGCTAATTTAGAGGGATATTATTTACTTCTATTTGATGCAGCTGTTGTTACTATTGTTTTATTTGCTTATAAACCAGTGCTTCATTTTATTAAGAACATATGGGATGTATCTGTTTTAAAAAATGGGAAAACCTACTTGTATTTATTAATAGGTTTTATCATCATTGCATTAACTCAGTATGTAATGTTAGAGTTGTTTAGCTTTGAAAGTGCAGGGCAGCAGCGAGATCAATTAGGGAGCTTAGGACTTCAAAATAGTCTACAAAGTATTATATATGTGTTAAGTGTTGCTATAATTACACCAATTAAAGAAGAAATTTTATATAGAGGTATTTTGTATCGATTTTTTGAAAAGAAATATAGTTTTCTAGTTGGTATCATTATTTCTTCCTTCATCTTTGGGATTCTTCATGGTGGTTTTCCGATTACGGCAATGATTATGGGGATTGTATTTGCTATGTTATACAAAAAGACGCAATCTATTATACCTAGTATTATTTTACACATTATATGGAACTTACTTGTGAGTATAAGTATGATTGTATCTCTATAAAAATAAATACATAACCAGTATAAAAGATGAATGGCTTAGCTATTCATCTTTTATTTTTTTTATATGTGGGAAAAGTTAATGAATACAATCCAAAAAGAACCAAATACTAATGATGAATGAACAAAGAAAGGCGGGTATGTTATATGCAAAACTTAACAGAGCTTGAAGTAGAAAACTTACGTCATTTAATTGGTGGACACGCAACAATTATTAACAAGTTGGAGCAGTATGCACAGACGTGTACAGATCCACAACTGAAACAAATGCTACAAAAAGATGCGCAAGATGCACGAAATACGAAACAGCAATTAATGACTTTCCTAGGATAGGAGGAAGCGGAAAATGAATGAAAAAGATATGGTAAATGATTATTTAGCAGGATTGAATGCAAGTTTAACAAGTTATGCAAATTATATTGCTCAGTCTGATAATGAACAGTTACATCAAACGTTAATCCAAATTCGTAATCAAGATGAGGCGCGCCAACGTAATATGTATGAGTACGCAAAGCAAAAGAGTTATTACAAACCGGCAGCACCTGCTAATCCGATGATCGTGCAGCAATTAAAAAGTCAGTTAAGTGCAGAATAATAGGATGAAAAAACGGGCGAAAATAGATTCGCTCGTTTTATTTTTTTGTATGTCAATAAATACATAATAAATATTTTTCCAGTTGTAACAAATATGACGAAAGTGGAATATAACAATTCACAAAAAGGACAAACACTTTGTTCAATATTTCACAAAGTATCCATGGTTTCTATCGTGAGAACCTCTATAATTAGGAGTGTAAAGAGCAAAAGAAATAGATTATATGATCAATTAGGAGAGATTGCTATGAAAAGACATACAAGAAAAATTGCAATTATCGGTACTGGATTAGTTGGATCAAGTTGTGCGTATTCTATTGTGAATCAAGGTATTTGCGAAGAGCTATTATTAATTGATATAAATCATGAACGTGCAGTTGGGGAAGCAATGGATTTATCACATTGCATTAACTTTACAAATACAAGAACAAAAGTATATGCAGGAAGCTATGAAGACTGCAAAGATATGGACATTGTCATTATTACAGCAGGGCCAGCACCAAAACCAGGGCAAAGTCGCTTAGATACTTTAGGAGCGAGTGCGAAGATTATGGAGAGTGTTGTTGGTGGTGTAATGGCAAGTGGGTTTGATGGTATTTTCTTACTCGCATCGAACCCAGTTGATATTATTACATATCAAGTGTGGAAATTATCTGGGTTACCTAGAAATCGCGTAATCGGTACAGGTACATCATTAGATTCTTCTCGCTTAAGAACAATTTTATCTGAAATGTTACATGTAGACCCTCGTAGTATTCATGGGTATTCATTAGGAGAACACGGTGATTCTCAAATGGTTGCTTGGTCTCACGTAACTGTTGGTGGAAAGCCAATTCTGCAAATTTTAGAGGAACAAAAAGAACGATTTGGTGAAATGGATTTAGATGAAATTGTTGAGAAGACTGCGAAAGCTGGATGGGAAATTTATAAACGTAAAGGAACTACTTATTACGGAATCGGAAATTCTCTAGCATATATTGCGAGTTCAATCTTTAACGATGATCACCGTGTCATTGCTGTATCAGCCATTTTAGATGGTGAGTACGGTGAATATGATATTTGTACAGGAGTACCAGCTATTATTACTAGAGACGGTATAAGAGAAGTTGTAGAACTCAATTTAACAGAGGATGAAGAATCTCGATTCGCAAAATCAAACGATATTTTACGTGATTATATGAAAACAATTGGTTACTAACTTATAGAAGAAGGTGAAACGAATGAAGGAATATATAATGTCTCGTGTATTTAAAGCATCTGCTGGAATCGCACAAGGTATTTTCGTATCCCTCGGAATTGGCTTACTGATCGAAAATATAGGGAGAATTGTTGATATACCATTACTTATTACAATCGGAGTTGTTGCAAAATCACTAATGGCACCGGCGATTGGTGCTGGAATTGCTTTTATGCTCGGTGCAAACGGTCTTGTAATCTTCTCGGCTATGGTAGCTGGAGCGATTGGTGCCGGATCCATTTCAATTACTGAAGCTGGTCTAATTATTAAAACAGGTGAGCCAATCGGTGCATTATTAACAGCAACTTTAGCTGTATATATTGGTAAACGTTTAAGTGGAAAAACTGTGTTAGATATGATGCTCGTTCCATTTGCGGCCATATTAGGTTCTGGTTTAGTAGGCATTTGGTTATCTCATAATATTACTCCTGTTTTAAATGCAGTTGGAGCGTTTATTAAAGATAGCTCAGCTGGTAGCCCATTCATCGCTTCTATCGTCATTGCAGTAGTTTGGGGACTATTACTTATCTCTCCAGCTTCATCAGCTGCGTTAGCAATTGCACTTAGCTTAGACGGTGTTGCAGGTGGTGCTGCTCTTGCTGGATGCGTTGCTCAGTTTATCGGATTCTCTGTCATCTCAGCAAAAGAAAACAATTTAGGTGGCATATTAGCTCAAGCACTTTGTACTCCGAAAGTACAATTGCCAAATATCACTAAAAATCCAATGATTCTCGTCCCAACTGTCGTCGCCAGTGCTATAGTCGGTCCAGTATCAGCATTAATTTTCCAACTGGAAGCAGGAAAGGAAATTGCAGGTCTTGGATTAAGTTCTCTTATCGCACCAATTAATTTAATTTCCAGCCAAGGATGGGAAGTTCTCCCGGCGATGGTAATTACTTATATCGTCATTCCAGTAGCTGTTTCTTATATACTTTACATTGCTCTTAAAAAAGCAGGTCGTATTCATTCTGGTGATATGACTGTACCGCAATCTTAAATTGAAAATTTCCTTAATAATAGATAAAAGCAGACTGAGCCACAGTCTGCTTTTTTATGTTACATTTTATGATTTTGTTTTACTGGAACTTTTATTGGTTCTTTTGCTAATAAGAGCTGAACTCCGAAGTATAGTATGCTTGCAAGTGTCATTCCAGAAACGGCATCTAAAAAGGCATGCTGCTTCGTAAATAGCGTTGATAAAATAATAAGTGTACCGAAGAAAGTAAGGATGTAATATTCAAAAGCATGTTGTTCTCTACGCTTAAAGGCAGCTAACATAATTACAAATGTAGTAAGAACGTGAATGCTAGGGAAACAGTTTACTGGCTGGTCGATACTATAAATATAGCGAACTAGTTCAGAAAATACATCTGTTCCAACGACAGTCGGACGCGGTACAGTTGTTTGCCAAAAATAATAAATAGAAAAACAAGCAAGCTTTCCAAAAATAACACTACTTAAAGTAACATAATATTGCTTTCGGTCAGCAAAGCAGTAATAAATAAGTGCGCCGTATAAGTATGGAAACCAAAGTAAATAAGGAATAATAAATGCTTTTACAAATGGAATCCAATCATCTACTACAGTTGTAACGTCTACTGCGTGAACAGTCGATTTATTTAATACGTCGTAAAGGGGACTTACGAGCACGAGTAGAAGTATATAACTTAACGGAAGAAAAGATGAAAGTTTAAATTTCTTCATGTTGATCTCCTATGTTTAGTAATGTAAGTAAATTCAATTGATTATAATATAGAAACGTGAATTGGGCTATCGATTTTACTTACATTTTCTTGAATTAACCTTACGTTTTTGTCACTTGACTAAAAAGAAGGGGAGGGTGCTAAATGAAGCGTTTATCGTATTTCTTATTTTTTATATTGATATGCCTAGTCGGTGCTGGGTGTGCAAAGGATAAAGAAGGAGAGAAATTAGAATATAACGGAAGAGCACTCGTAATTGGAGTTGTTGGAGAAAAACCGAAAGATACGTTTAGGAATATAAAGTTTGAGGAAATGAAGTTAGAGGAACTGGAAAAGAAATCTAAGGAAGTAGATGGTTTTCTAATAATGAAAGATCACTTTCAAGAAGCCTCAACAGAGCAATATAAAAATGTATTTTCATCACTAAAGAAACCAGTGTTTTTTATCGGTTTACAAGATAAATCATATTCGATTTTTATTACAAAAGGGATAGAGTATAACAGTGCCCGAAAAGATGTAAATGCTATGTATACGCAAGGGTTTGCGAATATCGGAAGTGGTGAAGGACAACAATGGGCAGTTGGTTTATCGAATGGTGGAAATACAGAAGAAAGTATTCATAATATGTATATCGTCGTATTTCAAACAATTGCAGATTATTTAAATAGATAATGAAGGAGCCTACAAAAGAGGCTTCTTATTTTTTTAATCAAACGTTTGTTTAAGCTGTATGTTCGGTAGGAAGAAACCGATGTAACTCAAGGGTTAACAAAGAAAAATAGAGAATTAATCAAACGTTTGTTTAAGCTGTATGTTCGGTAGAAAGAGACTCCTGTAGTTCAAAGGTTAAGAAAGAAAATGGAGAATTAATCAAACGCTTGTTTAAGATATATGTTTGGTGCAGAATCTAAAAAATTTATATATTTATTTTTTTCTTAACAAATGGCGGAAAAATAAGAAAAATTCGCAGGATTATTAAAAATTATCACGAAATAAGTAAAAGTTTAGCGAATAATGGTTTGAAATAATAAAACGTTTTCTATATGATAAAGGTAAAGGTTAGTAAAAAAGTAGGTGAATTTATGACAGTAACATTTTATTCATATCCAAAGTGTGGCACATGTCAAAAGGCAAAGAAATGGTTTGAGGCAAACGATGTAGCATATGAGATGATTCATATTGTTGAAAATCCACCATCAAAAGAAGATTTACGTAATTTACATGAAAAAAGTGAATTACCATTAAAAAAATTCTTTAATACAAGTGGAATGCGTTACCGTGAACTTGGTCTAAAAGATAAGTTGAAAGATGCAAGCGAAGACGAAATGTATGAGCTTTTAGCATCTGATGGCATGTTGATTAAACGTCCAATTGTAACAGATGGAACGAATGTAACACTTGGTTTTAACGAAGAGCAGTTTGAAAGTGTGTGGAAAAAGTACCAATAAGGTATTTTTACATAATTAATACATTCACTGGAGGTACAGTCATGAGCATTCCAAATAATTTACGTTACTCTGAAGAACACGAATGGGTAAAAACTGAAGGTAATGAAGTTGTTATCGGTATCACTCACTTTGCACAAGGTGAGCTAGGCGATATCGTATTCGTTGAACTTCCTGAAGTAGGTGCAACAATCGAAGCTAACGAGCCATTCGGAAGCGTAGAATCTGTTAAAACAGTTTCTGAGTTATACGCACCTGTAAGCGGTAAAGTTGTAGCAGTAAACGAAGAATTAAGTGACCAACCAGAACTTGTTAACGAATCTCCATACGAGGGTGCATGGATGGTTAAAGTTGAACTTTCTGATGCAAGCCAAGTTGAGAAGTTATTAACTGCAGAAAAATATGCAGAAATGACAAACCAAGACTAATTATAGTCGACTAAAGGACAGCCTTTGTGCTGTCCTTTTTTATTTTTTGTGAAATAATGAAATTCAAGTTATATGTAAATAAATAAGCTATTATGAGAAAAACTGTTTTGTGGTAAGGTTTCATAAGTCTTCACAATCTAAACGAGCCGCTTGCGCTTTTCTTTGTCCAGCTCCACCTCCTAGCCCTTCATGTCTAAGAACCTTCCGCACGAGAAGACAAAAAGCGTCTTCTGTGCGAAAGAACCTTAGCCAACAGGGCTAAACAGTCGGTTCCGCTTTTCTTTATGATCCAGCTCCAGCGGCTAGATTGTTCGGTGGCTTCGCTTCTTCCTACAAGGCCAAAAGCGCCTTTACGTCAGAAGCTCCATCCCCCCTCACAATCTAAACGAGCCGCTTGCGCTTTTCTTTTGCAAAAATAAACAGGAAACAACATGAAAATAACGAATATACTATATACTAAGTTCAAGGTTATATAGTATATGGTGATCGGGTGATGACATATGATTTATGTAGAAAAAGTCATTATTGTAGAAGGTACATCAGATAGAAGAAAGATTGAATCTATTATTCGTGAACCGGTGGAAATTGTTTGTACAAATGGTACAATTGGTTTGTCGAAAATGGATGAGCTCGTTGATCAGTTTTTTGATAAGGAAGTGTATGTGCTAGTGGATGCTGATGATGCTGGAGAAAAGTTAAGGAAACAATTTCGAAAAGAATTCCCGCAAGCCGAGCATATCTATATTGATCGCTCGTACCGAGAAGTGGCAACTGCGCCATCTACACACTTAGCAAATGTATTATGGGGAGCCGACATTGACGTTTATACAGAATATTTACGGTAAGGAATGATAGAAGTGATTGATTGGACAGGAGCCGAAGCTACAGCCCTAATAGAGAACGAAGAAAAAACAGTATTATATGTATATACTCCAATGTGTGGAACATGCCAATTAGCAAAAAAGATGTTAACAGTGGTTGAGATGACAATTGAAGATTTGAAAATTGGGATGTTAGATTTAAATTATGCTCCGCATTTAGCAAAAGAGTATGGGATTGAAAGTGTACCTTGTTTACTTGTTTTTGAAAATGGGACACTGATGAAGAAGATATACGCATTTCATTCGGTTGAATATTTATATACGGAATTAAAGTAGGCGGCAAAAATTTTGCCGCCTCGACATATTTCTTGGGAAATATGTCGAGATGCAGGATGGATACAGTATTTGTCGAGCGAAAATAACAGGATTGCTCTTTAGTGAGAGGGAATGGTATGTAATAGAAAGTGATATGAAGGATGTGATTTAGGGTGAGATTATATTCTTTGCTTCAATCATTTGTAAATTACGCTAATGGTCAATATCATTTAGAACCGCTTTTAAGACAAGAAGAAAAAACTGTTAATTTTCGCTTTGGAGATGAAAGTTGTTCGTTACAAATTTCAAGAGATTATATAGAGTTGGTACATGAGGAAAGAGGAACGGAACAAATCATTTGCTTAGATGAAAAGGATATAGAACAATTGGTGAATGGAAATGTACGATTGCAAATGCTAATGAATGATGGACGTGTACAATATTCGGGAACGTACCGAACGATGTTATTAGTGGAATCGATGTTTCATATATGTAAACCGATGTCAGTAGGTGCTTAAAATTCTGAAGTTTCATTTTTTGCGAAAATTTCTGTTGACATGGTGAGTGTATATTGATACAATTCAAGTCATAAAATATAGACAATTTCATAAATTTCAAATCAGACGAAAATTGAATCTGATTTCTCTTATCAAGAGAGGTGGAGGGACTGTGCCCTGTGAAGCCCGGCAACCGTCAACTTATGTTGAAATGGTGCCAATTCCTGCAAAGCAAATGCTTTGAGAGATGAGAGAGAGGGATAATGTTGTTATATACGCATAAAAACCTTTCTGCTTCTCTAAAGCAGAAAGGTTTTTTTATTGTTTGAATGTGGAGGACATTCAAATAATAAAAGTAATGATAACAGTGGACTACACGCATTAAAAATAAAAAATTGCGGAGTCGACCTAAAATCTTTATGAAATCTAGCTCCAGCGGCTAGAACAGTCGGTCGTTTCATCCCTTCCTATGAGGCAAAAAGCGCCTCTACGTCAGGGATTCAAACGCCCTCTTGTTCTAAACGAGCCGCTTGCGCTTTTTATTTAAAAAAGGGGTGATACACCATGATTCTATTAGAGAATGTAAAGAAAATATATAAAGCAAAAAGCGGTGATGTCACTGCTGTAGATAATGCCAATTTAAAAATAGATAAAGGTGAAATATTTGGTGTTATCGGATATAGTGGCGCTGGAAAAAGTTCTTTAATTAGATTGTTCAATCAGTTGGAGAAACCAACTTCTGGCCAAATTACAATTGCAAATCGTGTCATTTCAGCAATTACAGGAAGCGAACTTCGTAAGGCAAGGCAAGAAATTGGAATGATTTTTCAGCACTTCAACTTACTTTGGTCACGAACAGTACGTGAAAATATTGAGTTTCCACTTGAAATTGCAGGTGTTGATAAAGCGAAGAGAAGAAAACGTGTTGATGAATTAATTCATCTTGTTGGATTAGAAGGAAGAGGAGACGCGTACCCATCTCAGCTGAGCGGGGGACAAAAGCAACGCGTCGGGATTGCAAGAGCATTAGCTAATAATCCACAAGTGCTTTTATGTGACGAAGCAACGTCAGCTCTTGATCCGGAAACGACAGATCAAATTTTGGATTTACTATTAGACATTAATAAGCGCCTTGGTTTAACAATTGTACTCATTACACATGAGATGCACGTAATTCGAAAGATTTGTAATCGTGTTGCGGTAATGGAGAAAGGAAAGATTGTAGAAACAGGTCCAGTACTTGATGTATTCCGTAATCCGAAGCAAGATATTACGAAACGATTTGTACAGCAGTTAACGGATTCTGAAGATACAAATGAAACGATTGAAAGTTTAATTGAAAAATATCCAGATGGAAAAGTAATTCGTTTGCAGTTTATCGGTGAGGCTGTAGAAAGACCAGTGCTTCAACGATTGATGCAACGCAGTGATATAGAAGTTAGCATTTTGCAAGGAAATATCGCACAAACGAATAACGGTTCTTACGGTAGTTTAGTTGTTCATTTAAATGGTGAGGAAACAGCGATCCAGCAAGCAATAGAAGGAATTCATCAAGATCAAGTAGAGCTGGAGGTGATTGCACATGGATAAGTTACTTGCAAATGTTGATTGGAATCAAATGTTAGAAGCAACTGGTGAAACGTTATATATGACGGCAATCGCAGCTCTTGCGACATTTGTTTTAGGACTCATTTTAGGATTGTTACTCTTCATGACAGCAAAAGATAATTTATGGGAAAACAAATCAATTAATACGGTGATTGGAGCATTCGTAAATATATTCCGTTCTATACCATTCATCATTTTAATTATTTTATTAATCCCATTCACAAAGATTCTTCTTGGAACAATTCTTGGAGCAAGTGCAGCTTTGCCGGCTTTAATTATTGGAGCAGCACCATTCTACGCGAGAATGGTTGAAATCGCACTTCGCGAAATTGATAAAGGTGTAATTGAAGCTTCAAAAGCAATGGGAGCAAAAACAAGCACAATTATTTTGAAAGTGTTAATTCCAGAATCGTTACCAGCATTAGTATCTGGTATTACGGTTACGACAATTGCTTTAGTAGGCTATACAGCAATGGCAGGAGTTGTTGGTGCTGGTGGCCTTGGAACACTTGCTTACTTAGAAGGATTCCAAAGAGGGAATAACGATGTAACAATCGTTGCGACAATTTGTGTATTACTAGTTGTATTTTTAATTCAGTGGATTGGTGATAGTTTAACGACTCGAATAGATAAACGATAATAAAAAACGGGAGGATGCTTCAAATGAAAAAATTGTTACTTACGGCACTTATTTCAACTTCAATTTTTGGGTTAGCTGCTTGTGGCGGGAAAGATAAAGATGAAAAGAAACTTGTTGTGGGTGCTTCTAATGTACCGCACGCTGTTATTTTAGAAAAGGCAAAACCGTTACTTGAGAAAAAAGGAATTGAGTTAGAAATTAAAAAATTCCAAGACTACGTATTACCAAATAAATCGTTAGCGGATAAGGATTTAGATGCAAACTACTTCCAGCACATTCCGTATTTAGAAAAAGAAATTAAAGATAAAAAATATGACTTTGAAGTAGCAGGAAAAATTCATTTAGAACCAATTGGTGTGTACTCTCAAAAGTATAAGAGCTTAAAAGAGCTTCCGGACGGAGCGACAATTATTATGAGTAATTCAGTTGCTGACCATGGACGTGGTTTAGCAATTTTACAAAAAGAAGGTATTTTAAAAATTAAAGACGGAATAGATCCAGTTAAAGCAACTCCAAAAGATATTGCAGATAATCCGAAAAATCTAAAATTCAAAACGGATATCGAGCCTGGTTTATTGCCACAAGTGTATAACAATAAAGAAGGCGACGCTGTTTTAATTAACTCTAACTATGCAATTGATGCAAAGTTAAATCCGGAAAAAGATGCAATTGCAATTGAAGGAAATGATTCACCATACGCAAACATAGTAGCTGTTCGTAAAGGCGATAAAGATAAGAAAGAGATTAAAGCTCTTGTAGAAGTATTGCATTCTAAAGAAATTGAAGACTTCATTAATAAAGAATATAAAGGGGCAGTTGTTCCTGTAAAAGAATAATTGCTGAAAAGGGCTGGTGTATGCCGGCTCTTTTTATAACTACATAACCATTGGGGAGAAGGGGAAATCATATGAAAAAGGTTCTACTGTCAGTTGTTACAGCGTTGTCTGTATTTACATTAGCTGCTTGCGGAGGAAAAGAGGAGAATAAGCTTGTTGTGGGAGCTTCTAACGTGCCACACGCTGTTATTTTAGAAAAGGCACAGCCGATTTTAGAGAAAAAGGGTATTAAATTAGAAATTAAAAAATTCCAAGATTATGTGTTGCCGAATAAGGCTTTAGTGGATAAAGAAATTGATGCGAACTACTTCCAGCACATTCCTTACTTAGATAAAGAAATTCAAGAAAAGGGATATAAAATTGTAAACGCAGGAAAAATCCATTTAGAACCTATGGGCATTTATTCTAAGAAATATAAAAGCTTAAAAGACCTACCAGATGGCGGAACAGTGATTATGAGTAATAACGTAGCGGAGCGAGGCCGTATGTTAGCATTGTTACAAAAAGGTGGCGTTATTAAATTAAAAGACGGAGTAGATGTTGTTAAAGCAACAGTAAAAGATGTTGTAGAAAACCCGAAAAACTTAAAATTTAAAACAGATGTTGAACCTGGACTTTCACCGAAATTGTATGAAAATAATGAGGGAGATGCTTTATTTATTAATTCAAACTATGCAATTGATGCAAAATTAAATCCAACAAAGGATGCAATTGCGATTGAAGGATCAGACTCTCCGTATGCAAACATCATTGCAGTTCGTAAAGGTGATGAGAAGAAAAAAGAAATTAAAGAGCTAGTAGAAGTGCTACATTCAAAAGAAATTCAAGATTTTATTAATAAAGAATATAAAGGTGCTGTACTTCCGGTAAGTGAATAAATATAAGGAAAGGGCTGGAAAATTACCAGTCCTTTTTTCTTTATATAAATAAGAAGAAAGGTGTATCATAGAAAGATGTGAAGGAAATACTTATATACATTTGTGAAAAAACGGTTACTTTTTTTCGTCGTTTGCGATATCATTTTATTTGATATAAAATTAGAATGAGAATAAAATGAGAATATGAACGTTTTAGGAATTTTTAAAATGTATATATAGGATTAATGGAGGTATTGAGATGGCTGGTTCTACATTAACGGTTAAAGACTTACACGTATCAATTGATGGCAAAGAAATTTTAAAGGGTGTAAACCTTGAAGTAAAAGGTGGAGAAATCCACGCAATTATGGGACCTAACGGAACAGGTAAATCAACTTTATCTTCTGCAATTATGGGTCACCCAAAGTATGAAGTAACAGAAGGTAGCATCATCATCGACGGTGAAGATGTATTAGAAATGGAAGTAGACGAGCGCGCACAAGCGGGTCTATTCCTAGCAATGCAATATCCAAGTGAAATTAGCGGAGTAACAAACGCTGACTTCTTACGTTCTGCAATTAACGCACGTCGTGAAGAAGGCGATGAAATTTCTCTTATGAAATTTATCCGTACATTAGATAAAAACATGGAATTCCTAGAAATGGATCCAGAAATGGCACAACGTTACTTAAACGAAGGTTTCTCTGGTGGAGAGAAAAAACGTAACGAAATTCTTCAATTAATGATGATTGAGCCAAAAATCGCAATCTTAGATGAAATCGACTCAGGTCTTGATATCGATGCATTAAAAGTTGTATCTAAAGGTATTAACGAAATGCGCGGCGAAGAGTTCGGTTGCCTAATGATTACGCATTACCAACGTTTATTAAACTACATCACTCCAGACTTCGTTCACGTTATGATGAACGGTCGTATCGTTAAATCTGGTGGCCCTGAGCTTGCACAACGTCTAGAAGCTGAAGGTTACGACTGGATTAAAAAAGAATTAGGTATTGAAGACGAAACAACAGAGCAAGAAGCGTAAGAGAGGAGCATAAACATGACAATCGGTACATTACCTTTCGATCAAGAAACAATCCGTCAACGCGCAAGCGAAGTAAACGAAGCAGCTTGGTTGACTGAGTTCCGCTTACAAGCTCTTGCACAAGCAACTGAACTTCCAATGCCAACGCCTGATAAAACGAAAATTGACAAATGGGACTTTATCGGAAAAGGCGACGCTGCTAAGCAAGAGCCTGTAAGTTCTTTAACTGAACTTCCAGAGGCAGTGAAAAACTTAATCGATGAAAATAACAGCGTATTAGTGCAACGTACTGGTACAACTGCATTCGTTTCTTTAGCAGACGAAGCAAAAGAAAAAGGTGTTATTTTTACAGACATCGTAACAGCAGCAACTGAGCACGCTGAACTAGTACAAAAGTACTTAATGAAAGACGGCGTGAAAGTAGACGAGCATCGTCTAACTGCACTTCATGCTGCATTAATCAACGGCGGTGCATTCGTATATGTTCCGAAAAACGTTGTTCTTGAAACTCCACTTCAAGCTGTATTCTTAGTAGACGGCGAAGAAGCTAACGTATATAACCACGTATTATTCGTAGCTGATGCGAACAGTACTGCAACTTATGTAGAAAACTACGTTGCAAATGAAAATGCTAAAGGTATTGCAAATATCGTAGCAGAAGTAATCGTGGAACAAGGCGCACAAGTGAAATTCGGTGCGGTTGATCTATTAGCAAAAGACGTAACAACTTACGTTAACCGCCGCGGCGTTGTAGGACGCGACGGCCGTATTGATTGGGCTCTAGGCCTTATGAATGACGGAAACACAATTTCAGAGAATGTTACGAACTTAATGGGCGACGGTTCATATGCTGATACGAAAACAGTAACAATTGGCCGTGGTAACCAAACACAAAACTTTACAACTAAAGTTGTTCACTTCGGTAAACACTCTGAAGGTTGGATTTTAAAACACGGTGTCCAAAAAGATAGTGCAACATCTATCTTTAACGGAATTGGTAAGATTGAACACGGTGCATCTAAATCAAATGCACAACAATCTTCTCGCGTTCTTATGTTAGATGAAAAAGCTCGCGGTGATGCAAACCCAATTCTTTTAATCGATGAAGATGATGTAATGGCAGGTCACGCAGCTTCAGTAGGTCGCGTAGATCCAGTCCAACTATACTACTTGATGAGCCGTGGTATTCCAAAACGCGAAGCAGAACGTTTAGTCATCCATGGATTCTTAGCACCTGTAGTTAATGAGCTTCCAATTGAAGGAGTAAAGGCACAGCTTGTTGAGGTAATTGAAAGGAAAGTTCGCTAATGAATATTCATGAAATACGCAAACAGTTTCCAATTCTTGATCAAAAAGTGAACGGCAAACAACTTGTTTATTTCGATAGTGCAGCAACTTCTCAAAAACCAATTCAAGTCATTGAAACGTTAGAACGTTACTATAAAGAATATAATTCTAACGTGCATCGCGGTGTTCATACGCTCGGTACGAAAGCTACCGACGCGTATGAAGGTGCACGTGAGAAAGTTCGCAAGTTTATTAACGCGAAATCAATGGAAGAGATTATTTTCACACGCGGAACGACAACTGCATTAAATACAGTAGCAGCTAGCTATGGTCTTGAAAATGTAAAAGAGGGCGATGAAATCGTTATTTCTTACATGGAGCACCATAGTAATATCATTCCGTGGCAACAAGTTGCGAAGAAAACTGGTGCAACTTTAAAATATCTTCCGCTTCAACCAGACGGTACAATTTCTTTAGAAGATGTTCGTCAAACAGTTACACCGAATACAAAAATCGTTTCTATTATGCAAGTATCAAACGTACTTGGAACGATTAACCCTGTAAAAGAAATCGGAGCAATCGCACACGAAAATGGCGCAATTATGGTCGTTGATGGTGCACAAAGTACACCTCACATGAAAGTAGATGTACAAGATTTAAACTGTGATTTCTACGCATTATCTGCTCATAAGATGTGCGGACCTACAGGTATCGGCGTATTATATGGTAAAAAAGAATTGCTGAACAATATGGAGCCAATTGAATTTGGCGGTGAAATGATTGATTTCGTAGATTTACAAGAATCTACGTGGAAAGAGCTTCCGTGGAAGTTTGAAGCAGGTACACCGATTATCGGTAATGCAATCGGACTTGGTGCAGCAATTGATTTCCTAGAAGAAATCGGTCTTGATAATATTGAAAAGCATGAGCATGAATTAGCGCAATACGCTTTAGAAAGACTATCAGAAGTAGATGGCGTTACAATTTATGGTCCAAAGCATCGCGCTGGTCTTGTTACATTTAATATTGAAGACGTACATCCTCACGATGTAGCGACTGTATTAGATGTAGAAGGCATTGCAGTTCGCGCAGGACATCACTGTGCACAACCGCTTATGAAGTGGCTAAAAGCTTCTTCAACAGCACGTGCGAGCTTCTATTTATATAATACAAAAGAAGAAATTGATACATTTGTTGAATCGCTAATCAAGACAAAGGAGTATTTCACAAATGTCATTTAATAATTTAGATACGTTATATCGTCAAGTTATTATGGATCATTACAAAAATCCTCGTAACCATGGCGTGTTAGAAGATAGTGTTACCGTTAACTTGAACAATCCAACTTGCGGCGATCGTATTCAACTTACGATGAAAGTAGAAGAAGGTATTGTGCAAGAGGCGAAGTTTGAAGGTGAAGGATGTTCAATCTCAATGTCTTCAGCTTCAATGATGACACAAGCAGTAAAAGGTAAGAAAATTGAAGAAGCACTTCAGCTTTCGAAAATTTTCTCTGACATGATGCTAGGAAAAGAGTACGATGACAGCATCGATTTAGGAGATATTGAAGCATTACAAGGCGTATGCAAGTTCCCTGCACGTATTAAATGTGCAACATTAGCGTGGAAAGCGTTAGAAAAGGGCTTAAACGAAGATAAGTAATGTTAAAGGTTCCTAAAAACGAGGTTATCTAAGGAGGGACACACCAACATGGCGAAGCAACTGCCAGATATCGGCGATTATAAATATGGTTTCAAAGACAAAGACGTTTCGATTTTCCGTGCTGGACGCGGTTTAACAAAAGAGATCGTTGAAGAAATTTCACGTATGAAAGAAGAACCACAGTGGATGTTAGACTTCCGTTTAAAATCACTGGATAAGTTCTACGAAATGCCAATGCCACAATGGGGCGGCGACTTAAACGACTTAGATTTCGATGAAATTACGTACTACGTAAAACCATCTGAGAAATCTGAGAAGTCTTGGGATGAAGTACCTGATGAAATTAAAGCAACATTTGATAAATTAGGTATTCCAGAAGCTGAGCAAAAATATTTAGCTGGTGTATCTGCACAGTACGAATCTGAAGTTGTATACCACAACATGAAAGAAGACCTAGAAGCTCTAGGAATCGTCTTCAAAGATACAGATAGCGCATTAAAAGAGAACGAAGATATTTTCCGTGAGCATTTCGGAAAAGTAATCCCACCAACAGACAACAAATTCTCTGCATTAAACTCTGCAGTTTGGTCTGGTGGATCATTCATCTACGTTCCAAAAGGTGTTAAAGTTGATACACCACTTCAAGCGTATTTCCGTATTAACTCTGAAAATATGGGACAATTCGAGCGTACGCTTATCATCGTAGACGAAGGCGCACACGTACACTACGTAGAAGGTTGTACAGCACCTGTTTACACGACTAACTCACTTCACAGTGCGGTAGTAGAAATCATCATTAAGAAAGATGCATATTGCCGTTATACAACAATCCAAAACTGGGCGAACAACGTATACAACCTAGTTACAAAACGTGCGGTTTGTGAAGAAAACGCAACGATGGAATGGATTGACGGTAACATCGGATCTAAATTAACGATGAAATACCCAGCAGTTATCTTAAAAGGCGAAGGCGCTCGTGGTTTAACATTATCTATCGCGATTGCTGGTAAAGGCCAACACCAAGATGCTGGTGCGAAAATGATTCACTTAGCACCAAACACGTCTTCAACAATCGTTTCTAAATCGATTGCGAAGCATGGTGGTAAAGTAACTTACCGTGGTATCGTACACTTCGGACCAAAAGCGAAAAACTCTCGCTCTAACATCGAGTGTGACACGTTAATCATGGATAACCAATCTACATCTGATACAATTCCTTACAACGAAATCAAAAACGATTACGTTTCACTTGAGCACGAAGCGAAAGTATCGAAAGTATCAGAAGAACAATTATTCTACCTAATGAGCCGCGGTATTTCTGAGCAAGAAGCTACAGAAATGATTGTAATGGGCTTCATCGAGCCATTCACTCGCGAACTTCCAATGGAATATGCAGTTGAAATGAACCGCCTAATCAAGTTTGAGATGGAAGGTTCTATCGGTTAAATAGAAATGCGGAGCCGACTGTTCAGACCCGTTGGCTAAGGTTCTTTCGCACAGAAGATGCTTTTTATCTTCTCGTGCGGAAGGTTCTTAGACATGAGGGTCTAGGAGGCGAAGCTGGACATATTTAAAGTGGAAGCGGCTCGTTCAGAATGTGAGGGGGATGGAGCTTCTGACGTAGAGGCGCTTTTTGCCTCATAGGAAGAAGTGAAGCCACCGAACATTCTAGCCGCTGGAACTGGATAATATATGTATGAAGAAAGCGTCCTGCTGTGCAGGGCGCTTTTTTGTTTTGCGGATTTGTCTTGGCTTGGGAGAGGATACCCGGGTGGGTGTTCAGCTAAATATATCAACGATTTTTCAAATATATCGATCATAAACGGGAATATATCAACGATTATTTCAATATATCAACGTTTCGACAAGGAATATCGATTTGTCGACAAGATAAGACAAAAGAAAATCCTCACATACCCCAAATATTTTATAAGAACAGAGAACGACTAGGTTTAAGACAAAGATACTGACAAATCCACTTGAACAACCACCCACTGAATTCTCTATTAAACTTTTTGACAAATCCACCCCTCCCTCCACTATCTGGAATTATTTCCTGCATTAGCAAAAGTTTCTCATATAAAAAGGACAATCTTTTGCTTTTTCTCACAATGCGAGTACAATGTAAAATAGCAAGAAAAGACGAAAAGTATTTACAGGATTATTGTGTGCGCATAGCGTAAATGGCAGTAAGGAACTGAGAGGAGGTTTTTTCTCTGAATACAAATAAAGAAACAATCATCCACCTTTATCATACAAACGATATACATAGTCATTTTGAAAATTGGCCGCAAATTTCTCGGTTTGTTCTAGGGGAGAAAAAGCGAAGACAGGAAGCGGGAGAGACTGTTTTGACAATTGATATCGGCGATCATGTGGATCGTTTTCATAGTATTTCGGAAGCGACAAATGGGCTTGGGAATACGAAGCTTTTAAATGAGGCGTTATATGATTATGTAACGATCGGAAATAATGAAGGCATTACGTTAGCGAAAGAGCATTTAAATCGGCTCTATGATGATGCTGGATTTGAAGTACTTGTCGCAAATTTATTTGAAAAAGAAGGTGTACGTCCATCATGGGCAAAGCCTTATAAATTACATACAACGACAGATGGGATTACGATTGCTTTTATCGGGTTAACTGTTGCGTATCCAGAGTTTTATCAAATGCTCGATTGGCATATTGAAGATCCGCTTATCCATTTAGAGTCTATTTTAGAAGAAGTGAGAGATGAGGCACATATTACAGTTGTCCTTTCTCACCTTGGAAAAAGTATGGATGAGTATATGGCAGAGCATTATGATATAGATGTTATTTTAGGGGCACATACGCATCATTTATTTGAGCGTGGTGTTCTAATGAATAATACTTTACTTTGTTGCTGTGAAAAGTGGGGACGTTACGTTGGGCACGTGCAGCTTACTGTGGATAAAGAGACGAAGAAGCTGTTGAAAAAGGACGGTAGAGCGATTAAGACGGAACGGTTAGGTGCTTATAGCGAGCCGTTATCCACAATTGAAATACTGCAGGAAGAAAGTAAGCATATAATGGCAGAGCCTGTCGTTCATTTAAAAGAGTCATTACAGGTTGATTGGTTTCATGAGACGCCGTTTTCTCATATGTTAGCAAGTGCGCTGAAAACATGGTGCGGTGCAGAAATTGGCATGGTGAATGCTGGTGTACTTCTTGAAGGGTTAGAAGAGGGTGTCGTAACGCGCGGAGATATTCACAGAATTTGTCCACATCCAATTAATCCGTGTGCTTTGAAAGTTCCAGGAAAGATATTAAGAGAAGTTATTTTGAAAGCACGTAAGCCGAATATGGAGAATCTTGAGGTGAAAGGATTCGGATTTCGTGGGAAAGTGATGGGGAAAATGATTTACGCGGGTGTAGAAGTAATTCCAGATACGATTCCTGGGAATAAAATTTTACTCGAAGATGTATTAATTAACGGGGAATCTCTGGAATTAGATCGTATATATACAGTAGGAACAATTGATATGTTTACATTTGGCTACTTATACCCAGAGCTATCCACACTTTCTGACAAACAATATTATATGCCAGAACTACTTAGAGATGTGTTAACAGATATGTTAATAACTTATAAATCTTCCGTTAAACTATAGGCTAGTTAACTTGTAACACTCATTTTTCTCTTGTCATACAGATAAGAAAGAGAGGAGTGTGAACTATGGTTAATGTGGAGCCAATTATAATTGATAATTATACGTTTATTGCGGTTAGCGTGAAACTTCCAAAGACAAATTTGCTAGCTGTAATGAGCGATAAAGGATATATTATGTGTGGTGCATTAGATGTAGGTCTTTTAAATGAGAAGTTAGGTGATCGAGGAATTATTGCTGGCCGTGCGGTTGGTGTAAGAACGATTGAACAACTTCTTGAAGCGCCGCTAGAATCGGTAACGACTGGAGCTGAAGCATTAGGCATTCCAGCAGGAACGATTGGAAAAGAAGCATTATTAAAAATGAGATAAGCATATATCGTCCCTCCTTCTTGCATAGAAATGATATAAGAAGGAGGTTTTTTTATGAGTATATTTCGTTCGAAAAACTCGCGGTTTCGAAGGGGACCTATTGCCTTTCGGTATATACTGCTTATGTCGTTTATTCTTTTTGTTATATTACTTACGCAAGGGTTGTGGATTGTGAATAATAATATTCAGCCGACCTTAATTAAATATGGGGAAGTAGAGACGCATAAAATGGCGACGGCAATTATGACGAAGGCAGTAAAGGATCGAATTAATGAAGGATTCGATGTAGATTCATTAATGAAAGTACAGAATGATAAAAACGGAAAAGTATCCACAATTAATTTAAATACAAAGCAAGTAAATGAAATCGTAACGTCAACGACCACGTACATAGAAAAATATTTGCAGCAAGTAGAACAAGGGAAGTTGAAGGAGCTAGGTATTTCTGAAAAAAACGGGGCGACTATGGCAGTTCCTTTTGGGCGTGTAACTGATAATGCGCTTCTTGGTAATATAGGACCAGATATTCCGATTCATTTCACGCCAATTGGGCATGTGAATACAGATATTAAACAAAAAATTGAGCCGCATGGGATTAATACTACAGCGATTCAAATTGTTATGGAAATGGAAGTAACATTGCAAGTAATTATTCCATTTCATACGAAAGAGATAACGGTGAAACAAAATGTTCCGATTGCGACGCGTATCGTTCAAGGGGAAGTGCCTACGTATTATGGAAGCGGAAGTGTTGCTGTACCTGATAAAAAGAAAACAGATAGTTAGTTGTAAATAAAGTGAAATCCGGATCAGCCAGGCTTTTAATGGATAAAAAATAACCGTAGCAATGCAGCTACGGTTATCGTTTTGTATTTGCTCGTTCTTTGCGTTCCCAAAGGCTTAAATGCATGTATGGATCGAAGGCCCATTCTGTATAGCCATTGTCTTTATACATGCCAAAATGTAAGTGGGGCGGAAATTTTCCGGCTGTACCAGGAGGTCCATAACCAGTGCTACCAACAAATCCGATTACTTTCCCTGGCTCAACAATTTGTCCAAGCTGTATTTCTTTTGAGAACCCGCCTAAATGAGCGTAATAATGGTAATTGTTATGAAGGTCGCGAATACCAATGCGCCATCCACCAAGGCGGTTCCAACCTTTCGTTTCAATAATGCCATAGCAAGTCGATCTTACTGGCACGCCATATCCGGCGAAAATATCTGTTCCTTCATGAATCCTTCTGCCGCCAAAACTTCTTCCAGCGCCGAAAGTACTACGGTAGCTATGGTCACTACGGATCGGAAGAGGAAAAGCATTTCCCTCTAAATTAATACGGCCATAATGTTTATAAATTTGGGCATATTCGCTAATTAAATCAACTGTTTTTGCACGTCTATAATATTCCCAGAGCATAATTTTAATACGGTCTTCTGACGTTCCTTGTTTCCTTAAAATAGTCGCTGCGGTATGCAGAAGATCACGGTCGCTATTTGCATTTGCAAATCCATCTTTGTCACCATCTAAACCTATTCCGCCAAATAGAGAAATTGTATGGGGGAGAGTATCGTTACTATTAATAGGTCCAGCCCATATTTCTGGTTTGAAATAAAGGGAAATGATGGCATCTGGTTTTTTCGGAATATCTTTTCTTACGCTCCGTATATTTCTTTCATATTGATCCATTGCAGCTAAGTAATACCATGGAATGCCTGAAGACTGCTCGGTTTCTTTATATAGTGCCATGCGCTTTTCGTATATGCTTTGCTGATTATCTTCACCGTAAGCGATGTTTTGGTGGAGAAGAAAACAAATAGAAAGCAAAAGAGAAATTTTTCGAAGCATGAAATAGACTCCTTTCACAACATCACTCTTTTTAGTGTGGGATATACGGAGTATTTCATTATAGGGAACGATTGGAAAAAATCTTAGAATCTTCATTTGAGCAAATCGCTTTCATACGTTAGAATAGATATGTTACATTGAAAGAAGCGAACACGGTAAACTATTTCATATTGTGCGGAGTTGATAACCATGACAAAACAAACAGAATATAAGCGCAAGCCCGAATGGTTGAAAATTAAGTTAAACACGAATGAAAACTATACAGGCTTAAAGAAAATGATGCGTTCTAAGAATCTTCATACCGTTTGTGAAGAGGCAAAATGTCCGAATATTCATGAATGCTGGGCTGTAAGAAAAACAGCAACATTTATGATTTTAGGTGCGGTTTGTACACGTGCTTGTCGTTTTTGTGCGGTTAAAACAGGCTTACCAACTGAGCTTGATTTACAAGAACCAGAACGCGTAGCAGATTCAGTAGTACAAATGGGCTTAAAGCACGTTGTTATAACAGCGGTTGCACGTGATGATTTAAAGGACGGGGGAGCAGCTGTTTTTGCTGAAACAGTACGCGCAGTACGTCGTAAAAACCCATTCACGTCTATCGAAGTATTACCATCTGATATGGGTGGAGTAGAAGAAAACTTAAAAATGTTAATGGATGCAAAACCAGATATTTTAAACCATAACATTGAAACAGTACGTCGATTATCTGACCGAGTTCGCGCTAGAGCAAAATACGAACGTTCATTAGAGTTTTTACGTCGAGCGAAAGAAATGCAGCCTGATATTCCAACTAAATCGAGCATTATGGTGGGCTTAGGTGAAACGAGAGAAGATTTAATTGAAGCAATGGATGACTTACGTGCAAACAATGTGGATATTTTAACTCTTGGGCAATACCTACAACCATCTAAGAAGCATTTACCAGTTCTTAAATATTACCCACCAGCAGAATTTGCAGAGCTTAAAGAAATTGCACTTAGCAAAGGATTTAGCCACTGTGAAGCTGGCCCACTTGTGCGTTCTTCTTACCATGCGGACGAGCAAGTACGTTCTGCAAAAGAAAAAACAGCAGAAGCTAAATAATGAAAAAAAGAGAGCTAATGATTAGCTCTCTTTTTGTTTGTACTCTAAAACGGTATTTGGACATGTTAATAAAATCTTTTTTAATTCTTCTGTGGATAATTCAATTGTAAATTCAGGAACACCAGGTGTAATTAAAATTTTATCGTACGTATAAATAGCGTTATCCACAATAATTGTTACATCGTGTGAATATCCGAAAGGAGCCACACATCCCGGCGTACAACCAGTTTTGTCTCGCAGTTCATCAGGAGAACAGAGAGATAAGCGTTCTCCTGATAGTTCTTTCATCTCTCCCCGGTTGAGCCTTGTGCCCTCTAACGTAAAAAATACGTAATAATCTCCAGACTTTGATTTTAAAAATAAGCTTTTACTTGGAGTGCCTTGTAAGCCAAGTCTCTCGCGTACGATCCGATCGGTCTCATAATCGAGTACTGGTTCGTGTTCGAATTTTTCATAAGAAACATTTGTTTTATGTAGTAAAGCAAGTACGTCTTCGTACATATGAAATGATACCCCTTTCTATTGTTAGAACAGTCTCTTCTCGTGGCGTCAACTGAATGTTTTGGAAAGGGATATTACTTGGACGATGCTTCCCATAAGCGTTTTATGATACATTGTTCGTCGATTGTAATTTCGTAAATATCAGGATTCGTTAAAGTTCTCCATTCATTAAAGCCAATCGTATGATCAAAATGCTTTAAAATGAGCGTAAGTAAATTGCCATGTGTAACAAGTAGTGTTGTCGTATGGTTTAATTGTAAAAC
This sequence comes from Bacillus cereus group sp. MYBK108-1, assembly GCF_051917185.1. Classification (NCBI taxonomy): domain Bacteria; kingdom Bacillati; phylum Bacillota; class Bacilli; order Caryophanales; family Bacillaceae; genus Bacillus; species Bacillus cereus group sp. MYBK108-1. The sequence goes on along the minus strand of NZ_JBQAHZ010000043.1, from coordinate 8,654 downwards.
GTCTTGAATAAGCGATAGGGCCCGGTCTGTTGCTTGTTTTGTTGACTCTCCGCCTGAAAAGGCAATATCTATATTTGTAAAAGTAGATTCTAGTTTTTGCATCCAATCATCCATTGGAATATTGCTCAATATGCGTTCAGTTAATCGTTCATCTTCTTGGATAGATAAGTTAGCTTGGAGCGCATAGGGCCGAATGGAATCGATAGCTCGGACAAATGGGCTTGAAATAATATGATCGATTTGTAGATGATTTTCTAAGAGGAATGTAGCAAGGGTGTTTGCTTGGTCTTTTCCATCGGTCGTTAATTCATCATCACGTTTTTGCCCAATTGCTGAACAATGTCGTATTACAATAATTTTCTTCATAATTCATCCCCATCTTTCAAGTTGACGCTATATACTTCGACAAATGTAGAAATAATTCCTTTTTATTGGAAACAGCATATTGATTTAAATATGTGGAAAAGTAATGTGGATAATGAACATTTGAGGTGCAATCATGAATAAAATGATATGTATTGTATTTAGTCTTTGTTTTTTTATACACTTGTCCACAACTTATGCAGAGTCGAATCAAAAACTAAATTATCCAAGCAATCGAAATAAGTCATTTGTGAGTGAGGATGTTTTTTATAAACAGTTAGATAAGAAAATCTATAAAGAATACAATAATGCAGCATATAGTGTTCGGAAAAAAATCTTATTTAAAGAAGTGGCTGATGAGGAATTTTCTTTCCTACAAAAAACAACCATGGGTTGTCGGAGTAGTGTGATGCTTCAAGATTTTTTTGTTCATCCTGATCGCCAAGTTTATTTTTTCGCTTCCTTTTCTCAAAATGAAGTAGAAGAGTTTCATAAGTACATCGTTATAGATGCAGAAACAAAGAGGGAGCTGCAAGAAGGAAAAAGCTATCACCATTGCGACAATCCATAAAAAATAACCCACCAATCGGTGGGTTATTTTTTACTCCGGCACACTCATTAATTTCGCTTTCATCTTGCGAATAAGAACGACAGCCCCAATTGTGAAGAGAAGGGTAATTCCTTCGGCAACAAAGATATTGATTGTTTTTGTTTGGTAAAGTGCCGCGAAAAAGTCTACAAATGCGTGGAATAGTATAGCGTATACTAGGAAGATATATTTCTTCTGTTTGACTGCGTATAAAACAAGCATTGTAAAGGCGATTTGAAGCACGAGTGCCATAATTCTTTCTAAGCTACCAAGGAAGTATAAGTAGGCGGGTTGCTGAATTAACATATCCTGTAAAATGCTAAGCTCGGGTTTTTGTTCAATCAGTCGAGCGAAGCTACCATCGTTAATAGAATTAGCAAAGATTAATGCTTGTAATGCAGAAAAACCGCCAATTAAAATAGATTCAATTCCGCCGTGACCAATTCCATAAGCGAAGCCATCTTTATATTCTAGATATTTTTTTAGTAAGAAGAAGAAGGCAACGAAGCGTCCTAATTCTTCAAAAATACCAGCAGTCAATCCGCCATAAATTGCGAAGACAAATGGATTTTCTAAAAATGGAGCGATTGTTGGATTACCGCGCATAAATAGGTGGAATGGTGTTTCAAGAATTTGGGTGAATCCGATAAAGATAAGAACACCAACGCCGACCACTTTCCAATTCATATTATATTTTTTACGGAAATAAACGAGTACGATAATTGGGACCAGAATCGAGACAATGAGTTGAAAAATGATGCTGGCAATTACAGTATTTGAAACCATACTTTCACCGCTTTCTAATATATGTACATATCTATTATGCATGAAATAGGGGAGAGATGAAACTTTTAGAAAGAAAATGAATTTACTTATTGACTCTAACGTTGCGTCATACTTTATCGTATGTACTAAGGGGGAGATACAAATGACAATGAGAGTAAAAGAAGTAGCTGATTTAGTTGGAATTAGTGTGCGCACACTGCATCATTACGATGAAATTGGGTTGTTAACCCCAGACGAGACGACAGAGTCTGGATATCGTCTGTATTCCAATGAAAATTTAGAGACATTGCAGCAAATTTTGTTTTTTAAAGAGCTTGGCTTCCCTTTGAAGAAAATTAAAGAGATTATCATGAGTCCATCATTTGATCGCGAAGAGGCACTACAGCTTCATAAGAAGATGCTTCTTGAAAAGCGTGCCAGATTAGATAAGGTGATTGCGACGATTGATAAAACAATTCAGCATACAAAAGGAGAGATTGAAATGACGAATAAAGAGAAATTTGAAGGATTCGATTTCAGCCATAACCCATATGAAGAAGAAGCACGTGAAAAATGGGGAGACGCAGCTGTAGATAAAGCGAACGAATATGCAAAAGGTATGTCAAAAGAGAACCAAGAGGAGTTTAATGCTATTTATAGAAATTTAGCAACGCTTAGACACGATGCACCAGATTCTAAAGAGGCGCAGGCAGCTATTAAAGTATGGTACGATTACTTGCAAAACTTCGGTGAATATTCGTTAGATGCTTTTAAAGGACTCGGTCAAATGTACGTCGCTGATGAGCGCTTTACGAAAAATATCGATAAGTTTGGTGAGGGATTAGCGCAGTTTATGTGTGATGCGATGGAGGTTTATGCGGATCGTAATAAAAAATAAAAAGTAAAACAGGTGGAGATTTTCTCCACCTGTTTTACTTTTTAATCATATCATTCAAAGTCTGATCTCCCGTATTGTTCAAATGAGGATTTTTACTCATTTCTCGTTTTAACATATCGAGGCTTTGTGTATATTCTGTATCATTTAATGCGCCAGATTGAAGCCCTTGAATTTGAGAAATCAACTTTTGGTCTGTTGATACATATGCTTTATAATAGCGAGGAACGATGGACAAAGCAGCTCTATATACTTGATCCGCTACGAGTTTTGGATCCGTTGTGTTTGCACGGTATACAACGAACACTTCATCATCAGTAACGAGTGTAGCAGCGTTTGTAACGTCAGGAAGTTTGACTGTCATGCTTGTAATCATTTCAGCGACCTTCTCGCGATTAATGGCCCCTACTTGTTTGTTAGATACTTCATGCTTTTGTTTAGAAGAATAACCGACTCTTGTGAGTCTTGTATTTGTATTTTCCGTATGATACATGTCGTTTTTATTGGAAACAAGAACACGGCTTCCTTCTTCACGTTCCATTTCAGCTTTGTTCGCTGATTGGCAGCCTGCAAATAAGGAAAGAGTGAGAAGGGAAAGTAAAATTTGTTTTTTCACGATGTATCACCTCCTTCTCCATAGCATGTACTAATTTGCAATTTTTTGTATTTGAAATTGTTGGTTGTTATGCTTTGTGATACGATAAAAAGAAGAATGCTTAGAGAGGAAGTTAATGATGGAGCAAAAGCAAGAGATTCATGCTACGGTGAGCATTAATAATGTTCAGTACGAAGTAATTAAAAACTTTCGTGACGGTTTTAGTGAAGAAGCATTTAAAGAGCGCTATGCAGAAATTTTAAATAAATATGATTACATCGTTGGGGACTGGGGATATGAGCAACTTAGATTGCGCGGATTCTTTGATGATAGTAACCAACGTGCGACATATGATACGAAAATTAGTACGTTAACGGAGTATTTATACGAGTACTGTAACTTCGGTTGCGCACATTTTGTATTACGAAAAGTGAAGAAATAAAAAAATCCTCTTACAATTGTAAGAGGATTTTTTGCATATTTTTACTTACAAACAAATCGAGATATGATCGCCTTCAGAAAGTATTGTATTTGGCTTCATTTGTTGTCCGTTTAATTGAATATCCCCATTTTTAATTTTATCCACAATGCGTGTACGGCTCCAGTCGGAAATATATGTGGATAAGGCTTTATCGATGCGGTGGGAACCGAAAACAATATCTAATACGATCGTGATTTCGGTTATGCCGCTTTCTTGATGTTGCGTAATGGAAATGGTAGTAGTTGTTTCTGGCTGATCCTGCTGCGTCATATCGACTGTTTCAACGTGATCAGTAAATGCTTTATAAATACGAAGTTTTTGATTCCACGTATGGTCTTTCGGACATTTATAAATGGCAAAGCGGTATATGTTTTTTCCGTTGGCGTTATGCCTACGAATATTTGTGTCGGTAAATAGGGTAGTACGTCTGCAATTTTTACAATATTTTTCGATTGTGTTTTGCTCGTTTTCATATAAACTCCAAGAAAGTTGTACTTTCTGCATTTTCCTTCACCTCTTATAGTAGTGGTAAAGGAACGTAATACAGCTATTTGGATGTCTTGTAGTATGAAGGCATGAGAAAAAGACAAGAATAAAAGGAGGTCCCCAAAGAGGAACCTCCGTAAACATCATACTACAGATGCAATACGCTCCTTTGTAATGGGAATGGGCAGACTACTCCCTTGAAAAAGCACGGTGCTTTTTTGAGAGTAATGCTATCCAATTGCTGGTCCATTACAAAGTAGTTGTTGGCATACGTAGATAACGTCCTTTCTATCCAAATAGATTTATTCTTAATTATAACACAAAAGATCGAAAATTCTAAATACTCGTGATGAAAAAACACCAGCTAAAATAGCTGGTGCATACGATAAATTATATAAGTTCAAATAAAAATGAGCGTAGTTCTTCTGCAATTTCTTCAGTCATAGAAAATGCATGCTCTAAGTAGCCTGGTTCGTTTAAATCGTCAGCACCGATGATTGCAAATTTATTGCGTTGCATATCAAGGACAATTGTTTTACCGTAATGACGATCGGAGTATAATAGCGCTAAATCGTGACGCTCATTTTCTCCCATAAAGCTAACGAAACGAGTTTTTGTAGCGACAGTATCGTCGTACAGAAAGAAACGTTCTTCCATACACATGGCTCCTTTATTAAATATCTAAGTTTAAGTGTGGTTTATGATCTAAATGGTGATGTGTTTTAATGAATCGTACTGTTCTTGTTTTGTAACGCATTACGATAGAGTATGTTTCAGCTAAATCTCCGCCAAGGAATTTAACACCGTCTAATAACTCACCAGCAGATACACCAGTTGCTGAGAAGATTGCATCATCCCCAGATACTAAGTCATCTAACATAAGAAGTTGACGAGGATCTTCTAATCCCATTTCACGACAACGAGCTTCTTCTTCTTCGTTCATTGGAACTAAGCGAGCTTGCATTTCACCTTCAAGGCACTTTAATGCTGCTGCAGAAATAACACCTTCTGGAGCTCCGCCAATACCTACGAATAAGTCGATACCCGTTCCAGGTAGTGCTGTTGCGATTGACGCACCAACATCACCGTCACCAAATAATTTTACGCGTGCACCTTTTGCACGAACACGGTCAATAATATCTTGATGACGTTCACGTTCTTGAACGATAACTGTTAGATCGCGAATCTTTTTATTGTTAGCTTCTGCTACAATTTCAATTGTTTTTTCAATTGGATCATCTAAGCTAATTTTACCAGCTGCTTTTGGACCAACCGCGATTTTTTCCATGTACATATCAGGAGCATGAAGAAGGTTCCCTTTGTCTGCGATTGCAATAACTGCCATTGCATTTGCAAGACCTTTTGCAACGATGTTTGTACCTTCTAATGGATCAACGGCGATGTCTACTTCTGGACCGTTACCTGTTCCTAGTTCTTCACCAATATACAACATCGGTGCTTCATCAAGTTCTCCTTCACCAATTACAACTGTACCTGCCATGTTTACTGAATCGAACATATCACGCATTGCTGTAGTTGCTGCATCATCTGCTTCATTTTTCTTTCCGCGGCCCATCCACTGTGCGGATGCTAAGGCTGCTGCTTCTGTTACACGGACAATTTCTAGTGCGAGTTCACGTTCCAAGATTCCATTCCTCCAATTTCAAAAATCATACAAATATAACTATAACAAATAACGGAGAAAAGGTGAATTCGAAAAATTGTCGATTTTTTCAGAAGAAAGCGTTACAATTAAAATGTAAATGCTTTAATTTCCAGGTAGGTGACATTCATGTATTTTGTAGACAGAAAGAAAATAGAACAAATGCTAGTATGTTTAGAACGAGCAACAAGTACATTTCAAGAGAAAAAGATATATGAAACCGAGTTTGAATTTTACGCATTAGAGCGCATAGCCCATCTTATTATTGATTGTGTATTAGATGTAGGAAATGCGATGATTGATGGATTTATTATGCGCGATCCAGGAAGCTATGAAGATATTATTGATATTTTAATGGACGAGCGAGTGATAAGTGAAGAAGATGGACAAGGGATGAAAGAAATTATCCTTCTTCGAAAAATGCTTACGCAAGATTATATTCAAATGAATCATGATGAATTATATAAGACGATTCAAAAACATATTGCAGTGGTAGAGAAATACCCAGCAAATATTCGCAGTTATTTAGAAAAGGAATTAGGACCTGTATCTGCATTTGTACCAGAATAATTATGCTTATAAGATCCCCAGAGAATGCCTTTTGGGGATCTTATATTGTATGTGAGAAAGAAAAGGGAGAAGGGTGAAGTATGGGGGAAGCACGTACTACGAAAGACGAGATTGTACAATTGTTGAAAGTAAAGGGAGAGCACACGGTAGCGGAACTAGCTGACGTTTTAGAGATTACAGAAATGGCGATTCGAAGACATTTAAGTAATCTTGAGAAAGACGGACTCATTTATTCTAAGATGGTAAGGCAACATGTCGGAAGACCAACTTATTTGTATGGATTAAGCGAAAAGGGAGAAGATACATTCCCGAAAGAGTATAAGCAATTTGCGATTGATATGCTAGAAGATTTAGCTCGAATGGGCGATGAAAAAATACTTCGTTACGTTTTAAAAGAGAGAACGAAGCGAATGGAAGAACAGTTACAAAAGAGAGTGAGTAATCAAAAGAATTTAGCATATAAAGTGCAAGAGATAGCAGCTATGCAAGAGAAAAATGGTTATATGGTTCAAATAAAGAGAGATGGAGAGAAATCTTTCGTAATTGAAAAACAAAACTGTCCGTTAAAGGAAATTGCCGAGAGATTCCCGCAAGTGTGTGAAGATGAAAAAGAGATGTATAAGCGTTTATTTACGAACGCAGAAGTGAAAACGCTAGCAAATATGTGCGAGGGAGATTGTAGTTGTTCTTACCAAATAAAAGAGAAAAAATGAACGTTATGGGGCGCTTTAAGGTAAAGCGTTTTTTTCTTTTGGAAAAGCGGGTAATATAAGAGTGGTATGATAAGGTGAGAACGTTAGCATAGAAGGAGAGACATAATCGATGTATAAAGGTTACTTAATTGACTTAGACGGTACGATGTATCGTGGAGAAGAACAAATTGAAGAAGCAAGCGACTTCGTAAAAGCATTAGGAGAGCGCGGCATTCCATATTTATTCGTTACGAATAACTCAACTCGCAAACCAGAACAAGTGGCAGAAAAGCTTGTTCGTTTCGATATTCCAGCGAAAGCGGAGCAAGTATTCACAACGAGTATGGCGACTGCGAACTTCATTTATGAACGTAAACAAGACGCAACTGTATATATGATTGGTGAAGAAGGCTTACACGATGCACTTGTGGAAAAAGGATTTGAACTTGTGGATGAAAATCCTGATTTCGTTGTTGTGGGTTTAGATCGTGACATCACATATGAAAAATTAGCAAAAGCGTGTCTTGCTGTGCGTAATGGCGCAACGTTTATTTCCACAAATGGGGACATTGCCATCCCAACTGAGCGCGGGTTATTACCAGGTAACGGTTCATTAACATCGGTTGTAGCAGTATCAACAGGTGTGGATCCAATCTTTATCGGGAAACCAGAATCAATCATTATGGAACAAGCTTTGAAAGTGCTTGGCATAGAAAAGAATGAAGCATTAATGGTTGGGGATAACTACGATACAGACATTTTAGCAGGAATAAATGCTGGTATGCATACGCTTCTTGTCCACACTGGAGTCACAACTGTGGAGAAGTTAACAGAATACGAAGTACAACCAACGCAAGTTGTGCATAACTTGACGGAGTGGATTGAGAAGATGTAATGAAATGCAGGTAGCCGGAAGAGGTTACCTGCATTTTTTATGCATAATTGCATATGTACTATAGGTATACGGAATGTAAAATTTAAATGTATTGATATAAGGGAGGAATAAGAATGTACTGGATGTCATGTATTATGCTTGTTTTTACATTATGCGTTTTGTTCTTTGTTCTATGGAAAATATATAAAATAAATGAAATGAAAAAAAGCGCAGGAAAACTTATTGCAATGTATCCTCGGGTGAAAAGACGTTGGATTGCATTACTTGGACCAGCATATTTCATTGGACAATGTATGTATATATATGCCCAGTACGTAAGTGGCGATATTGATACAGTTGAACAGTTTTTTATTCAGCTAGGTATTCATGCTGTAGCAAGTTGTTTTATGACTTTAATAGCTATACATCTTATTAAAAGTGTACAAATATATGAAAAAGGTGTAATAGATGGATTAAACTTTTATTCATATGAAGAATTGAAAGGCTATAAAACATCAACATGGGAAAATCCAAAAGAAAATATATTTTTATATCGCGGGCGAGAAAAAATGAATGACAATGTGAATTTACTTATTAGACAGGAAGATATGAATGAATTAGAAAGCATTCTTCAAAGATATATTCCGAAATTAATGATGAAATAAAAAAACTCCGGTTGTT
>NZ_JBQAHZ010000042.1:0-33587 GCF_051917185.1 Bacillus cereus group sp. MYBK108-1 | reverse complement strand
CAGATGACAGATGGAGAGCCGGATACATGGAGACGTGTAAGTCCGGTTCGGAGAGGAGCATTTGGAAACCTATCACAGAAACGTGGAAAGGCGCTGGATGCTTACTCTACACATATGCCACAAAGGTAAATGAAAAAACAAAACTTATTGAAGAACTTCTTCGAAATGTACATAGCTCTTCTAAATAAGTTGCAGAATAAAATATAATGATACCGTCAGTTAATAATAATAATAGCTAAGAAAAAACTACTTCCTTTCTTAATTCACATAATTTTCAAAAATAAATCCTGTAGATGTTAATATTTGTTATATAATATATTTGTCAAAGCATTACCCCTAAAGTTTCTACAGTCAATCTGTAAGATAGTTTGTTTAGCTCGTATATTCACCTTAAAACAAAAAGAACTTGTAGAGAGTCCTACAAGTTCTTTTTGTTTTAAGGGTTAAATGTGGATTTAAAATATAGTTGCAATTTTTTGAGGGGGAAAAGTAAATGTTTATAAAAACAGAAAGATTATTAATACGGAAATTTGAGTTCAAAGATTGGCAAGCTGTTCATGAGTATACATCAGATATCAATGTTATGAAATACATACCTGAAGGGGTTTTTACTGAAGAAAATACAAGAAACTTTGTGAATGAAAACATTGGTGAAAACGCTAAGAACTTTCCTGTAGTATTAATTCATAAAGATATTCTGATTGGTCATATAGTTTTTCATAAATATTTTGGTGAGCATACATATGAGATTGGTTGGGTGTTCAATCCTAAATATTTCAATAAAGGATATGCTTCTGAAGCAGCACAAGCTACATTGGAATATGGCTTTAAGGAAATGAAATTACATAGGATTATAGCTACATGTCAGCCACAAAATACCCCATCATATCGAGTAATGGAGAAGATTGGAATGAGAAGAGAAGGCTATTTCAGGAAGTGTATACCACATGGGAATGAATGGTGGGATGAATATTATTACGCTATTTTAGAAGAAGAGTAGTGTTTCAGAATGCATTATTTAAATTGACACTCTTATTCCTAAATAGGCAAGTTGACTATCTTTATTGGGGATTCTTGCTACTAAAGGCGAAGTTTATTTCCGGTATCGCTGACGTGCAAAACTTTGTATAATCTGATCTTATCTCTAAATCACAACTGTTACCCCATCACCATCAAGTTAAAGTTTCGTTTTATTTTGCTAACTTGATGGTGATGTGACGTAACCTTAATTATTTAAAAATTTTAAAAAGGCCCATTAGTCATGTTAAAGGGACCTTGATCACGCAAATGATCTGTAAACCAATTCATTTTTGATATACAGATCATTTGTATAATAATTTTTATAAATAATTGCTAAATAGTGAATTTACATAAATGCTTTTAGTAGTTCTTGAATTAATGGGATTGCTCCGCCTATAAATTTTAAAACTGCCATTGCGATTTCCATATTATTCTCTCCTCTTTTTCGTATTAAGATGTAATAAATCTTTATAACCTTATTATAGTAAGCGCTTACAATTATAACAATACATTTTCGTATGCAATATTGCATATTTATACATTAGATCTCTATTATTCATTTTTTAATGGTACTATAGCGAGGTGAGAGTCTTTAAGGGTTCTGCTTAATAGGAGGAAATATGGAAAGAGTGCAAGCGATTTACAGTAATCAAAAATTTAAGAGTTGGGTTAAACAGGTATTAGCTGTAGGAGGAGTAATAGGGTGCTGTTATTTGGTGTTATATGTTTTCTGTTTCTTAGTTATCATGTAAATAGTATACAACTAAACTAGTAGAGTCTTGCCTAGAAAGGTAAGGCTCTTTTATTGTAGTACCTGGAGATGAGCAAACTACATACAATATCTCTCAGGTTTTTCAGATCACTTTGTACGGTTTCTTGTTTAGAACACTAATTCCTATCATTGAAAACAGAATTCTATGGATAAAAAATATGTTTTTACTAGATACATATTAAAAAGACAAGCATAAATTATATTAGATTTTGACAAAGTCTTTTTGATTTCGAAAAGGATTTAAATCTTACTTATAGATTTGATTCCTTTTTATATAATATAATCCTTATATTGATACGTAAATATAATACAGTAATAATGATTTAAAAGCAAGAATTTTAGTAGCGGTACGTTCACACATCCATCAACTTAAGATTTTAAAGTAGCTCTTAAACAAAAAAAATTCTTTTTTTAATTGATTAATAGTAAACAAGAAAGATTGGCAAATTAACAAATAAAGAGAGTTATTCAGGTAAAATCTATCAAAAGGTCCTTTACAAAATTTATACATAATTCAATTACAAAATAATGTAAAAATTATGCATTTTTGTAAAAGAAATTCATTGACACTTGTGTATATAAGTAACTATACTCGTTACATTAAATTGAATGCGTGATAATACGATTTTATTATTATTACAAACATGTAAATATAAAAATAGAAAATTTCAATTTGATAAATACAATGGTAGAGGTGTTTATTTTAATGAAGCATAAATTAATTGCAACAGGTATCCTTGCAGGAGCTATATTATCCTATTCTTCTAATATTTTAGCAGATACTCATAAATTCCCTGATGTTCCTACATGGGCTGATAAATCCGTTAACTATTTAGTTGATAAACAGGTATTAAATGGTTATCCAGATGGAACTTTTGGTTCAAATGACTCCTTAGATAGAGCTTCGGCTACAAAAATTATGACAAAAGTTTTAGGTATAAAAATTGAGCCTAATGCAAAACCATCTTTTACAGATTCACAAAACCACTGGGCTACTCCTTATATTGCTGCTGCTGAAAAAGCTGGTATTGTTAAAGGTGAAGGTAATGGAATCTTTAATCCATCCGGAAAAGTAACTCGTGCTGCTATGGCTACCATGCTAGTAAATGCATATAAACTACAAAGCACAGCAAATCATAACGAGCAGGTTAGATTTGAAGATTTAAAAGGGCATTGGGGAGAAAAACATGCCAATATTTTAATAGATTTAAAAATTTCTAATGGTACCGAGAACGGTTGGCAACCAAATAGATTTATAACACGTGCTGAAGCTGCTCAACTTACTGCAAAAACAGATATGTTACAACAAAATTTAAACGATGAAAAAGAGGTTATTACTGCTACCTCATATGAAGATTTAAATTTAACAGTGGCTTCGAAAATTACAGCTCAAGAGATTGATAGTTTTATTGCAAAATATCATTCAGATAGTCCCTTAGTTGGACATGGACAAGATTTTATCAATGCGCAAAATCAATATGGCGTGAGTGCTCATTATTTAGCGGCGCATGCGATTTTAGAATCTGGATACGGAAAATCAGAAATCGCATATCAAAAACATAATTTATTCGGTCTACGTGCATATGATGGAGATCCGTTTAAATATGCGAAATATTTACCAAGCTACGGCGATAGTATTGCTTATAACGCTAATTATGTACGAGAAAGATATTTAGAAGAAAGTGGTATGTATTATAACGGGTCAACATTAACTGGCATGAACGTGAAATATGCATCAGATAAAGGCTGGGCTAAGAAAATTGCGGGTATTATGGAACGTATTAAACCGTTTCGTGTAGAAGACTATACATATGCAAAAAAATTACCAAAGAATCCTGAAACATTAGATGTCGACGCGTTATCTAATGAAATTCCATATAAAATGTATGCAGACGGTTCAAGCTCAAATGTTGTATCATCAGCTACTTACTATCAGGTACCTTATCCATTTAATTTAAAAATTAAAAGTAGACCAGATGTAGCTGTCGAGGAGAATAAAGTTGGTACAGTAACTCCTGGAACAACCATCTTTATTTATCGTGAAGATCCGAATGGATGGGTAGAATTCTCTTTTGAAGCTAATGGAGAAAAATATTGGACATTAAAAAATAAATTAAGTATGTAATTAAAAAGATCTATTTCACTAGTTTTAAAAGTATGGGATTGGACAATTGATTCTCTAGATTGGAAATACAATAAATTACCCGTTGATGTAGCAGCTGCAAAGATTATTCAAAATGTCTTAGCAGGTGCTACATCCGCATACTTTTTCGGGAAAATGTTGCGCAAAGTAGGTTCATTTTCAACACTATCTCCTGGTTCACCGTAATCTTCAATGATGTAATATTCCTTATCTTTAATGTATATATTGAATATACAAATATATTGTGTTATGATGTGAATTAGAAACTCGCGTGTTTCAAATACAACATTTTTATCTTTTTGATGACCTCTTATCTTTCCGTAAGAGGTCCTTTTTTATCCCTCCGTATTGCATAGCCGCTAAAATACTATGAAAAGATACTAGAGACTACTACAATGTGATATTCTCTAGTATTTTTTCTTTATCCATATTATCTATTGTTGGGTAATTGATGAATTATTAATTTTTGTATAATTTTCACAAAATAACTTTGAACTATTATTTATTTCAATATAAAATAATAAAGGTATATATATGAATAGGTATGTCCTTTTTATGTGATGATAATGCGAATTGAAGCGTAATACTGAAACGGTAAACGAGAAGAATCAGGGCCGAAACAGATAGTAAGGAGCAGACAATACTTATAATGAAAACGTTCATAATGGACTGTCTATGGATGGAGAAAAAATACGAAAAGATAAAAGGGGCAAATGAATATGAACAGAGCCTTTAAAGGTACCGTATTAGCAGGGATAAGTGTGGGTTTCTTGCTAGCTGGTTGTACAATAGAAACATATGTCCTAACGCAGTCCAGAATATAAGCAAGTAGATTAAGTATTCTAAGCAGATAAATGAAGACTATAGCGATGAAGAAATTGAAAGACAACTAAGAGGTATAGCATCCTGACTTTCTAAATAACATGAGTGTTTCTATAGAATGAATCCTTAGGAGGGCTATTGTGGAACCTTTAATCAATGCTATTTTATACTTTGTATTTTTATTTGGAGCACTGTTTCTTATACTGGGTACTGCATTGGTTTTATTAATCTTGGCTGCATTACCAGTAATCTGGAAGAAAAATCTATCATTCCTAATGATTAGCTTAGGTATAAATATACTTGTCATTCCATTGTCTTTTTTTATTGGCGGGATGGCAACAGATTCCCCTGGTAGTACGATGCACGATTTTTGGGAAGTATTTTTGTTTATTCAGATATTTCCGTTTCCCCTAGTACTGCTATCTTTAGTTTGGTGGCTTGTGCGTCGAAAAAAAGAAAAAGTTCATGTGTAGCGTTTTTAATGCAAATAAGCTGTCCGTTTGGGCAGCTTATTATATTTATTACTAAGCGTGATTATTTCCAAAATGAATGCAATACCACTATACAGTTAAATTGAAGGTGAATCATATTGAAATCTTATCAAACTTTAGCCCACTTGTATGCATTAGGACTAGGCTGCGGACTTTGGAATAGAGAGGAGGTTATTTCATGGTGCGATAGGTTGATTGAAGCAAATGATCACCCGCCATATGAAATTATGGAGATATCTTTAATGTCTAAAGCAAAGCTGATATATATAGAATCGGCTTTACTGTCATATAGCCGCATAGTTGATGAAAACCCCTCGGTAAACATCCTTCTTTCAGTCTTAAATGAAAAGTTAGTAGCTCAGAAATGGAATATTAAACAAGCTATTACTTGCTCTACTCGATTACTAGTAAATAGAGGCCTGTATTGGGAAGAAGAATATTTTGATTTATACAGCCTTAATGATAGCTATGACTTAGCACAGGAAGGTATCCATTTTAATGAAAAAGATGTGATTTCTGCTTATATCGATACATTAGGTGTTTTTCGCGTCCATTTTAACGAGTTTGAAGATCTCTATTTACAAGTCATGAAACAGAAGTGGCAAGGGTAGAAGGCAGGAAAAAGAATCATTGAATCGTAAGAGTTACTTCCTGTATTTATCACCAAATTTATCTAGCCAAGACAAATCTGTCTTCGTGTTGATGAATTTTTGTCTCTTAATAACTTAATGCTATCGTTTTTATTTTTTCCGACAGCAAGCTAAGTTAGCATGTTTAATGCATAATGAGACGCCTGTAAATGAGCATTACTATTTAAATTTTTACCAGAGAGTAATTTAGTTAATTAGTAGAAAAAGGAAGGGGCCTATTTGGCTCCTTCCTTTTTCTCATACATACATAACGCTTGTTGACAACTTATGAAATAATAGCATTCATCGCTATTAAAATATAACATTAAAAGCAATTAATTAGATATGTAATTTTGCATATATTGTACTATTTCATGAATAGGAACAAAACTATTTATCTCTTTCTGTATGGAGATAAATAGATTTAGGTTTACTTAAGTTAAGAAGATCTGATCATTGATTACTGGTTAAACCATATTTCTACGTATTTGAAAAAAATTATATTTGATGACGGATCTATTGTCTTTAAGACGGGAGATAAAGTAACAGAAGAAAAAATTAAGAGATTATATTGGGCAGCCAAGGAAGTAAAAGCACAATATCACCGTGTAATTGGAAATGATAAAGCACTAGAACCGGGTAATGCTGATGATGTACTAACAATAGTAATTTATAATAATCCAGATGAATATCAATTAAATAGACAATTATATGGATATGAAACAAACAACGGTGGAATTTATATTGAAGAGAAGGGGACTTTCTTTACATATGAGCGTACGCCAAAGCAGAGTATTTATAGTTTAGAAGAGTTGTTCCGTCATGAATTCACTCATTATTTACAAGGAAGATATGAGGTTCCTGGTTTATTTGGAAGCGGAGAAATGTATCAAAATGAACGGTTAACTTGGTTCCAAGAAGGGAATGCAGAATTTTTTGCAGGATCTACACGTACAAACAATGTTGTTCCACGTAAAAGTATAATAAGTGGCTTATCATCTGATCCAGCAAGCCGTTATACAGCAAAGCAAACTTTGTTCGCCAAATATGGATCTTGGGACTTTTATAAGTATTCCTTTGCACTACAGTCTTATTTGTATAATCATCAATTTGATACATTTGATAAGCTTCAAGATTTAATCCGTGCAAACGATGTGAAAAATTATGATGCGTATCGTGAATTATTAAGCAAAAATACACAATTGAATGCAGAATATCAAGCATATATGCAGCAGTTGACTGATAATCAAGATAAATATAATGTACCTCAAGTAACAAATGATTATTTAATTCAACACGCACCAAAGCCGTTAGCTGAAGTGAAAAACGAAATTGTAGATGTAGCAAATATAAAAGATGCAAAAATTACAAAACATGAGTCGCAATTCTTTAACACATTTAGCGTGGAAGGCACGTACGTTGGTGGGATATCAAAAGGTGAGTCTGAAGATTGGAAAACGATGAGTAAACAAGTAAATCAAACTTTAGAGCAGTTATCCCAAAAAGGGTGGAGCGGTTATAAAACAGTTACAGCCTATTTTGTAAACTATCGTGTGAATGCAGCTAATCAATTTGAATATGATATTGTTTTCCATGGTGTTGCGACAGAGGAAAAAGAAAAAACGACTACTATAGTAAATATGAATGGACCATACAGCGGGATAGTAAATGAAGAAATTCAATTCCATAGCAATGGTACAACAAGTGAAAATGGAAAAGTTATTTCTTATCTATGGAACTTTGGGGATGGTATAACAAGTACAAAAGCGAATCCTACCCACATATATGGAGAAAAAGGAACATATACTGTGGAACTAACTGTGAAAGATAGTAGAGGAAAAGAAAGTATAGAACAGACAAAAGTTACTGTAAAACAAGATCCGCAAACAGGCGGGTCCCTTGAAGAAGAGAAGATACTCCCGTTTAATACGCTTGTAAAAGGAAATCTGGTTACTCCTGATCAAACAGATGTTTATACGTTTAATGTTACAGATCCAAAAGAAGTAGAGATTTCTGTGGTAAATGAACAAAATATTGGGATGACATGGGTACTTTATCATGAATCAGATATGCAAAATTATGTAGCTTGTGGTGAAGATGAAGGAAATACTATAAAGGGAAAATTCGTAGCGAAACCAGGGAAATATTATCTGAATGTGTATAAATTTGATGATAAAAATGGTGAATATTCACTATTAGTAAAATAAATTCATTTCCGATATGTATACGAGAGTTGTATTTTAGGAGGAGTCTGTCACGATAGGCTCCCCCTATTTTTTTATTTATAAGGATGAAACTAAGCTTCCAACCTGTGTTCCGATTGGGAGGCATACAGGTGACACTCCAGGATTTAGTACTTTTGCTGAAGTACACTTGACGGAGAACGCATGCTTGTTATCAGGTTTGAGTAATACGAAAAGCGCTAACAGTCAGGATTCTTCTTCCATTTGGTGAAAAGGAAAAAATTTCCACATAACAATAATTTCTCAAGTAGAATATTTTGTTATGTGGAAAATAAAGTAAAATGAATATTTACGTTATAGAAGAAGCGCTGTAAAATATTGTTTATATTAAGATTTTTTGTATATTTCAATAATTAATTCTATTGGCTTTCATTCCAATCAAAAAACTGTCATAAAAAAAGAGGGGGAAGACATTGTTTGCTAAAATTTGTTTGTAAAAGCTTTTAACCTGTTAAGAGCAATCCTAAGGTAGACTATTAATTTCTTTAATAATTTTTGCTTTCCTTTAGTACTTGGCATAATGCATTAAAAAGTTTAAATTTTGAAAGGAGAATTTGACATTTTATATATATAGTATTTTTTATTGTATTCCTAACCATTCAAAGAGAAGGGGATGTGATTAAGGTGAATAATACATATAATGAAAAGACGCATACATTGATTAAACAATTATTAAAAAAGTTTTCACCAAAAGTTCCTGGCTTTGCATATATGGCCAGTTTTGATAGCGGAGTAACGTATAAAGGTGCAGTTGGCTTAGCTTCTATAGAGGAAAATCTACCGATAACCACAAAGAGCGTTTTTAATATCGCCTCAGTTTCTAAACAATTTACAGCGTTTTCTATATTACTCTTAGAACAAGAGGGAAGATTGAGTTTAGATGATTCAATTGTAAAGTTTGTCCCTTCTATAGGAACATATGCTGAACCAGTAACATTGAGGCATCTAATTCATCATACTGGCGGACTAGTTGATTATATGGAATTGGCTCATGCAGAAAATATTAAATTTACTGATATATTAACTGTGGAACAATCGCTAAAACACCTTAATGGTCATCAAATTGCAAGGTTCCCTGTTGGCACAAAATTTGAGTATAGCAATACAGGATATTTTTTATTGTCATTGGTGGTAGAGAAGGTAAGCGGGAAGTCTTTACGTCAGTTTGCAAAAGAACGTATTTTTGATTCTTTAAATATGAAAGACACAACAATTGTAGATTGCTACCCAACTACTATATCAATTGCTAGGGGGTATTCAAAGAATGAACAAGGAGCATATATGGTCTATGAAAGCCCTTGGGAACATACAGGTGATGGGGCAGTTCATGCAACAGTCGAAGACCTGGTAAAGTGGGGAGAAAATTTAACTACAGGTACCGTTGGCGGAAAAGAACTTGTTAAAAGAATGAGCGAAATAGGTCCGGAAATTTCTCCAACTGGGGAAACGATTATTGACAATGAAGATTATGCTTTTGGGCTAAGGCTTGCAGAAGGTTTTAACTGTCGATACTTGGAACATTCAGGTAGCTGGGCAGGTTATCGTTCATACTTCATGCGGTTTCCAAAAGAATATTTGACTGTTGTAGTACTAAGTAACTATGATGGATTTGACTCTAAAAAATATGCTAATGAAATAGCAGGAATTATTTTAGAAAAGTAAAAAATAGGGTGTAGAAGAGTATCTGGATTTGGTTAACCACACGTTGTTTTAGGGTGTAATTGATTTTGGGAACGGAAGGCAGGCATATATTTATGCCTGCCTTTTTTGTATTAAAATGAACATAGATATTAATTTTTTTTTAAATATGGAACAATGTCATTACTTACACTGTCTATTAAGCGTTAAAACATTTTTTATTAAATAAATTACGAAAGGAATCATCATTTTTAACTAAGGGAGAAGATTGAATTGAAAAAATTATGGATGCTGCTTTTCGTTTGTTTCGCAGTTTTGTTGGTAGGATGTAATAAAAACGAACCACCAAAACAAGCATTTGAAGAATATATCAATTTATGGAATGATAGAAAATTTGCAAATATGTATGATCATTTATCAGACCATGCCAAAAAATCGATTTCTAAAAAAGAATTCACAGAAAAATATCAAAAAATCTATGAGGGGATTGGAGCTAATAATTTAAAAGTTAAAATGAAAGGAGAGAATACGAAAGATAAAGAGCTTTTTCTTTTTGAAGTTAAGATGGATACGGATGTAGGACCAGTTTCATTCATCCATGAAGCAAAACTTGTGAAAGATAAAGAGTCTTGGGAAATAGATTGGACACCAGACTTCATCTTCCCAGGTATGAAAAAAGATTACAAAGTACGTATGCAAATAGAGCAAGGAAAACGCGGAGAAATATATGATCGAAATGGAAAAGGGCTTGCAACGAATGGTAAAGCGACTGAGGTTGGAATTATTCCAGAGAAACTAGGCGAAACAGCAGCGCAAACGAAAGAAATAGTAGCACAATTACTTGATATGTCTATAGAAGAGGTCGAACAAAAGCTCACAGCGAAATGGATAAAACCAGACTCCTTTGTACCAATTGGCATTTTAAAAGAGGGAACCAGACAGAATGATTATATTGAATTAGAAGGAGTTTCATCTCACCCAGTAAATATTCGTACGTATCCATTAGGTGAAGCAGCGGCACACTTAACTGGATATATAGGAAAGGTGAATGCGGAGGAGTTAAAATCACTTCAAAAACAAGGTTATCAAGCAGATGATTTAGTAGGTAAGACTGGTTTAGAGAAAGTGTTAGAAAATAAATTGCGTGGTGAAAAGGGTGGACGCATATTTATAGAAGATGAGAAGGGGAAAGAGATTAAAAACGTAGCAAAAAAAGAAGCAAAAGAAGGAGAAAATGTTACGTTAACAATTGATGCTGCAATTCAAGAAAAAATCTTTAATGAGATGAAAACTGAAGCAGGGTCTAGTGCAGCGGTCAATCCTAAAACAGGTGAAACAATCGCACTTGTAAGTAGCCCTGCTTATAATCCAAATATAATAGTTAGAGGAGCATCGAAAGCCCAACGAGAAGCATGGAGTAACGACTCGAAACTACCAATGACAAATCGCTTTACACAAGCATTTGTACCAGGTTCCGTATTTAAAACGATCACAGGTGCAATTGGTTTGGAAACAAACACAATAAATCCGAAGGAAGAATTTAAAATTCAAGGATTGAAGTGGACAAAAGATTCATCTTGGGGAAATTACTATGTAACGCGTGTAAAGGATGCAAGTCCAATTGATTTTGATAAGGCAATGAAGTATTCTGATAATATTTATTTTGCTCAACAAGCTTTGAAAATGGGAAAAGATCAGTATGTAAAGGAATTTAAAAAGTACGGATTTTATGAAAAATTACCAATCGAATACGAATTTCCTATTTCAATCATTGCAAAAGATGGGATAAAAAACGATATTCAACTAGCAGACACGGGTTATGGACAAGGACAAGTATTAATGACGCCACTTCATTTAGCATTAACATATGCACCGATTGTGAATGAAGGGAATATTCCGTCGCCACATCTTTTAAAAGAAGCAAAAGTAGCAGGGAATTGGAAAGAAAATGTGGTTTCTAAAAAGAATCAAGAAATATTAAAGAGTGCATTAATCAAAGTCATTAATGACCCTGATGGTGCAGGGAGAATTGCAAAGGTTGATGGTGTAACGCTTGCTGGTAAAACTGGTACAGCAGAACTGAAAGAGTCGAAAGAAGCAGACGGAAAAGAACTGGGATGGTTCGCAGCTTTCGATGCAAATGCGCCAGACATGATTGTTACAATGATGATTGAAGATGTAAAAGGAAGAGGGGGAAGTAACGTTCCAGGTGAAAAAGTAAAACATGTATTTCAGAAATAATACTTAATTATAAGGTGAATTTTTTGACTACATTTATTACATGTTTGCTTAACTCAAAGATATAAATTGGGGAAAATATAGAGCAATGAAATTTCAAAAAAGCATTCTTTCTAATCGAGAATGCTTTTTTGCTGCGACTCTAGAAAGTTAATACCTTATCTTAATTTCCATTTCTGAAAAGTTGGCATTGCTAATGGTAAATAGAAGAGTATAGCAAGTTGAAATGGACAAGTGGAGTGTTACGTTAAATTCAAAAAACAGATTTTCATGAGTAGAATTTTATCATTGTATGCTTTACTTGTTTTTTAGTAGTATTATTCTGCTTGAAAAAAGATAAACAATGGAACAAATGAAACTTGTATCTTGTCTATATATTGAAACCATAATAAAAGTGAGGGCAGTTTTTATGTTTATTCAAATAAGTTTGAGGTGTGGAAATGGAACAGACGTTTATTGAAAAGTGTAATCATGATGAGCTGGACTATGTTATAAAAGACTATTGGCAAGATGTATGGAATTATTCATTTATTATTACGAAAGATCCACACTTATCAGATGATATCACGCAAGATGTATTTATAAAGGTGTTTAAAAATTGGAATTCATTTCGAAAGGAGTCATCTATTAAAACGTGGATTTTAAAAATCACAAGAAATACGGCAATAAACTATTTGAAATCCTCCTATTTTAAAAGGATATCTTTAATAGGATTTTTTAGTGACGATAAGCAATCCCTGTCAGCAGAACAAGAATTTTTTAACCAAGAAGAGATGAATGAGGTGTGGAAGGTTGTATTAAAACTACCTAAAAAGCACCGTGAAATAATTATATTGGACGCAAAATATGAATTATCATATGAAGAAATGGCTGAAACATTAGGAGTATCCATTGGAACTGTAAAATCGAGATTAAGTAGAGCGAGAAGTAAGGTTTCAAAATTAATAGGGGAGGGTAGTAGTGATGAACAATAAACAAAATCCTGACTGGTATAGAAAAATAAAAAAAGGCCCAATGGAGAATCGTAAAGATGAAGAAGAATTTATTTCTAAAATAAAGCAGTCTATATACGAAAATAATGAAGTGGATTTTGTAAAACATAAAAGACCATTTCATAAAAAAGCATTACCTATTGTAGTTGTTTTAGTTTGTACAATGTTATTTTTCATTGTTCAACAACCTTGGCTTGATGATAATAAATCACCAGTACAAAGTAGTACTCAAATTAAGCCTAAAACAAAAGATGAGTCTGCTCAAGATCCATCATTAAAACAATTTATGAATGAACTATATCAAAGTACGAACTCAAAAAATGAAAATGACCTGTACAAAGCGTTAAATGATGAAGTTCTATTTAAAGGGAAGAGTTATAAGAAGGATGAACTGAAGTTTGATGAAGATATTTTTCATGAGTTGCAAGTCGCCCTTACAATGGGGGGAGAGTTTGGAAATGATACAAAGCAAGTATATAAAGTACCAAGTGGATTGACGGAAAGTAACCAACCAAAGCAAGCACATTTTATATATGCAACTGTTACTGGAAATAAAACAAAAATTTTAGCAGAACCAAAGCGAGAATCACAAGTTTTATATGAAGTATCTAATGAAATGGTAAAAGCTTGGATTCCAGAAAAAGTGCAGAATGATGGATATATAAAAATATCGACAATTAACGGTAATACTGGATATGTACAGAAAGAGTACATTTTAACTGATATTAAATATTCATTTATGTTCGAAAAGAATAATGAAGGTATATGGAAAATAATAAATATAGATTCTATATGGTAAAAGAGGAAGGTTCACTTTAATGAACCTTCCTCTTTGTTTTTATTCTCTTTTTGAAGAGTATTCCAGTACTCTAAAATTTCTGATGTAACGAGAGCGGCAATGTTTTTTTCGGAATTACTGCCAGGAATAACGACAGAAACGGCAATTTGTGGATCTTCAGTAGGAGCATATGCAATGAAAAGAGAATGATTTATCATTCTTTCTTGCTCATTTGGAAAACCTGTAATACCTGTTTTACCTGCGACGTCAAAGGGCAACTTTTTAATTTCCTCTATATTTTGACTCATTCCACCTTGCACGACACTCCAAAAGTTCATCGGGTAACGATTTGAACTTTCTAAAATGGTTTTAAACTTTTTGGTTTCCTTACCATCTTGACCAATAATCGCACTTACGATTTGAGGTTTATATTTATCACCTTTACTTGCCAATGTTGCTGCATATTGAGCGAGTTGAAGAGGAGTATGCACTTCATTTCCTCCCCAAGAGGCATTTAATAAAGCAGAAATCCCATTTTCAAACTTATTAGAAGGATGGAATTCATACTGACCGTCTTCTTCAAAGGGTAAATCAATCCCGGTTTTAGAACGTAGGCCGAATTGCATTAAATAATCTGTCCATATATGTGCCACTTTTTCTATATTTCCATTATTTTGGTTGAATAAGGGCAGAGCTACTTTTGCTGTCATAAATGTGTTAGATGAATTAATGATAGCCTGCCTCGGTGTAATCTCACCTGTTGGTGTTCCAGGTGCATTCGTAATGTTATTTTGATTATCATACTGAAAAGTACCTTTATCTAAATAAGTATCTTCGGGTTGAAAAAGTTTTTCGTTTAATCCAATTAAAATAGTAAGTGGTTTTATAGTAGAAGCCATATTTACATAAGATTCACCATACTTTAATTTCTGAATCGCTTTATTTTGCGAAAGAGATTTAATATTTTCTTTTCTAGAAGATACATGTGTATTTAATATATTTGGATCAAAAACTGTCGAGTTGACCATAGTTAAAATCGCGCCAGTTTTTGCATCGCTCACTACAGCATAACCAGCTTTAGCATCAGGTGTTTTCTTAATTTGCGATCTTAATGCTTCTTCTGCCTTTTGCTGCAACTCAGAGTCTAAAGCTAGCCGTACATCTTTTCCTTTTTGTACTTTTTGAATGTTCCATAAGAACTTTTTATTATTCAATTTAAAAATAAGAGTTTTACCTGGTTTTCCTTTTAAATCATTTTCATATTGCAGCTCAATCCCGCTTTTTCCAACAGCCATATGCTTTGAATTAAGGTCATTTTCTACATACCCAATTACTTGTGAACCAATTTCGTGTTTAGGATAATATCGAATCCATTCATCTTTAATTATTACATTATTGGGTTTGTTTTTGTTTATGAATGCAAGTTCATTCTCAGTTATATCAGAGTATAACGGTATATCATTCATAGTCTGCTTTTTACAAGATTGTTGTAATTGAGATTTTATGTTCTCTGTAGAAATATCATGTTGAAACTCGCTTGAAAATTGATTAAAAAAAGCTAATGTGCTTGATGTATCTTGTTTCGATAGCTTTTCATCATTAGAAGTGCAATATAGAGACTTAGCTTTCTTATTTGTAGCTAGTATTGCACCATTTCGATCAAAAATCTTTCCTCTTTCAGCTGAAGAAGTTGCGATAGTAATTGAAATGAAGTTGATTTTTAATAAAATTAGTAAAATCAAACCTACAATAGAAAGAACCGCAAATAATCTCCATCTTTTTGTATGTAACATATAACCCTCCCTTATGTAGCTTACTTCATCTTATATTTAATTATTTTTTTTGTAAATGTGGAACAACTGTATTGTTTAGGTTGTCTATTAAGTATTACAGCATGAAGAAAGGAATAATCAATATGAAAAGTTACTAGCAAGCCTATGTGTAAAATATAATATGAGTCACATTGCAAGCGACAAAAAACAAGTGAGAAAAAAGGAAGGGAGATTTATCAATTACGCGGCTATACAAAAAGGAATTAATACTTACAAAGATTTAGAAAAAAAGATAAGACACTATTTATAACCGAATAATGGTTTCAAATATATAGGGAACGTTTAAGTATTAGTGAGGAGTTCCGGAAGAATTATATGGAGGATTTATGAAAGAACAAAAAGGAAAGAAACAGAAGACATATATATCTATTCGGTTAAATATTATGTTCCTTTGCATATTTTTACTATTCTCAGCTATTATTATGCAGCTAGGGAAAGTACAAATTGTGGAGGGAGAGGCTTATAGGAACCAAGTGGAAAGTAGTCAAAATGCAATAACTAGTATTCCAGTTCCACGTGGACAAATTTTAGATCGAGAAGGGAAAACAGTCGTTAATAATAAACCTCTTCGCACAATTACGTATACAAGGGTAAAGGGGATTACGAGTGAAGCTATTTTAAAAACAGCAAAAGACTTGGCGGAAGTACTTGAAATGCCCGAACAAGACATAAATAAATTAACCGATATCGATAAAAAAGATTTTTGGATGCAGTTGAATTCGAAACGTGCGGAGACAAAGATTACTAAGAAAGATATAGAAAAGTTTAAAGAAAAGGGTATAGAGGGGAAAGAGTTAGATAAAAAAATAGAAGACTTAAGACGAGGTCGCGTTACAGAGGTAGAATTAGCAGAATTAACAGCACAAGATTTAAAGGTGTTAGCTATTAAAAGTAAAATGAGTTCAGGTTATCAACTAACACCACAAATTATAAAAAAAGATGTAACAGATGAAGAGTATGCGCGGATAAGCGAAAATCTTGGAGATTTTCCAGGAGTAGATGCCACTGTTGATTGGGAACGTAATTATGTAAATGGTAATTTATTTCGTTCTATATTAGGAAATATTACGAGTAGTGAAGAAGGATTACCGAAAGAAAATTTAGATTCTTATTTAGTACGTGGATATAACCGTAATGATCGTGTTGGAAAAAGTTATATTGAACAACGATATGAAGATGTATTACACGGCACGAAAGAAGAAGTGAAAAATATTACTGATAAATCAGGAAACATTGTTAGCACAGAAATAATCTCTAAAGGAAAAAGTGGTAATAGTTTAACATTAACGATTGATATGGAATTACAAAAGAAAGTGGAAGAAAGTATAGAGAAAAACTTGAGAGCTTTTAAGAGTTCAGAGCCACTGCTCGATCGAGCTTTTGTTGTCATGACAAATCCAAATAACGGACAAATTTTATCTATGGCAGGCAAAAAGATTGTAGAAAAAGAAGGGAAAATAGAGGTTGAGGATTTGGCGTTAGGTAACATGACAACTTCGTATGAGCTAGGGTCAGCTGTAAAAGGTGCTACTTTATTAACTGGATATGAGACAGGGGTAATACATCCAGGAGATCAATTTTATGACGCGCCGATGAAATTTAAAGGTACACAAGCTAAAAAATCGTGGAATGTATCCGGATTTGGTAATATTAATGATTTACGAGCTTTACAAGTATCTTCAAATGTATACATGTTCCAGACAGCTTTAAAAATTGCGGGAGTTAATTACGTACCAAATGGCTCATTGGATATTAAACAAGGAGCATTTGATACGATGCGCTATTATTTCAAGCAATTTGGTTTAGGTGTCCCAACAGGTATTGATTTACCGAATGAAATAATTGGACAAACGAGAAAAGTAGATAGTCAACCTGGTTTTTTACTAGATTTTTCTATCGGTCAGTATGATACGTATACGCCGTTGCAATTAGCGCAATATATTTCAACGATTGCGAATGGTGGTTATAGAATGCAACCTCAAATTGTACAAGAAATACGAGAACAATCAATAAAAGAAGAGGTTGGCAAAGTTATACGGTCCATAGAGCCTGTCGTATTAAATCGAATTGATATGAAGAAAGAACATATTGATTGGATAAAAGAAGGGTTTAGATGGGTATTCCAAGAAGGTGATGGAACTGGCGTGAAGTATTTCAAAAACGCGCCATATAAACCAGCAGGAAAGACAGGAACAGCCCAAACTGTATATGGTGGAGATGACCCGATTGGCAGAAATGCAAAAGGAGAACGTATGGAATGTTACAACTTAACGTTAATTGGATATGCTCCATATGATAATCCAGAAGTAGCATTTTCTGTAGTAGTTCCATGGCTTCATGATGATAAAAATGGAATTAATTCTATAATTGGAAAGGAAGTTTTAGATGTATACTTTGATTTGAAACAGCAACGTATACATGGTGAATCTACTAGTACAGGTAGTTCTAAGCAAAATTAAGATACTTTTCTCAGGGAAGAGAACCTGTTTGTATAAAGCCATTTATAAGAAAAAATGAAATGTGAAATAAGAGATAGCGGCGATCATAGCTACTATCTCTTATTTTGTTAATAACTCTCATACTAGCTATAAAATTTTTTTCAGTTTATGGAACAAATTTGGTTCGGTGATTGTCTATTATGTGTACGTATAAAAAGGTACTAAAAATTTGGAAGGAATGATGATTTTGAAAAATAAGAGGATGCTAAAAATAGGAATATGCGTTGGTATATTAGGTTTAAGTATTACAAGCCTAGAAGCTTTTACAGGAGGGGCACTGCAAGTTGAAGCGAAAGAAAAGACTGGACAAGTGAAACATAAAAATCAGGCGACGCATAAAGAGTTCTCTCAACTTGAGAAAAAATTTGATGCTCGATTAGGTGTATATGCGATTGATACTGGTACAAATCAAACAATCTCTTATCGATCTAACGAAAGATTTGCCTTCGCATCAACCTACAAGGCTTTAGCAGCAGGAGTATTACTACAGCAAAACTCAATTGATTCATTAAATGAAGTAATCACATATACGAAAGAAGACTTAGTGGATTATTCACCTGTTACAGAGAAACATGTAGATACTGGAATGAAACTAGGAGAAATTGCTGAGGCAGCTGTTCGTTCAAGTGATAATACTGCAGGGAACATTTTATTTAATAAAATAGGAGGACCTAAAGGATATGAAAAAGCGCTTAGGCATATGGGGGATCGGATTACTATGTCTGATCGCTTTGAAACAGAATTAAACGAAGCTATTCCAGGAGACATTCGTGACACTAGTACAGCGAAAGCTATTGCTACGAATCTTAAAGCTTTTACGGTCGGAAATGCACTTCCTGCTGAAAAACGTAAAATTCTTACAGAGTGGATGAAAGGAAATGCTACAGGAGACAAACTTATTCGTGCAGGCGTACCAACTGACTGGGTAGTTGGAGATAAATCAGGTGCTGGCAGTTACGGGACAAGAAATGATATTGCTATCGTTTGGCCTCCAAATAGAGCACCAATTATCATCGCAATTTTATCTAGTAAAGATGAGAAAGAGGCAACTTATGATAATCAACTCATTGCAGAGGCAACTAAAGTTATAGTTAAGGCTCTTAGGTAATAGTATTTTAGTTTTCGCATTTTTAACATGAAAGTATTAAAAGTATAAAGTTAGAAAACGACTCTTTTCGTGTGATAAGAGTCGTTTTTGTATTCTTATTATTAAAAAGGTAAAAGTAAAAATATAACGAATATATATGACATATCTCATATGAAATTTCATGTACTGTATTATTTTATTAATTTAAATAAATTTCAAGAAAGTATAATATAATTCAGTTAGCATATAGAAGTGTTTGATGAGAATGTAAAGGAGAAAATATGAAAAAGAAGATTAATAGAATTGTAATGATTATTTGTATATTAGTAGGTTTTACAATCTTTTTATATTTACAGAACAATTTAATAAGTATAACTGAGGTTAAAATAACCTCTAGTAAAATACCATCCTCTTTTAAAGGGGATAAAATTCTACAAATTTCAGACTTACACAATAAAAAATTTGGCGATAATCAAGATGTGTTAATTCAAAAAATAAAAAGTATAGACCCAGATATTATTGCGATTACGGGTGATTTAATTGACAGTAAATCATACGATGCAGAAGTTAGTATGCAATTAATACGAGAAATTGTAAAGAAATATCCTGTATATTTTGTGACAGGAAACCATGAACAATGGTCTGGAAAGTATAACAGTTTAGAAAAAGAGTTGAAGAAATATGGTGTCAATGTTTTAAGGAATGAACATGTAGGCATTCGAAAGGGTGAGCAAGAAATAAACTTGCTAGGTATTGATGATCCAGAGTTTGGTACTGGAAACCGTGATGAAGGAAATATTATAATAGATGAAATTAAAAAAGCGAAAATTGAAATGCAGCCAGATAAATATAATGTATTATTATCCCATCGGCCTGAATTTATAAAGGAATATACGAATGAGCGGTTGGATTTGGTTTTATCGGGACATGCTCATGGAGGGCAAGTTAGATTGCCATTTATCGGAGGATTAGTTGCGCCAAATCAAGGTGTTTTACCTAAATATACAGCGGGTTTATATGTAGAACAAAATACATCAATGGTAGTGAGTAGAGGATTAGGAAATAGTATCATTCCGCAAAGGATTTTAAATAGGCCAGAAATTGTAGTCGTGCAGCTAAATTAAGCTGTACGATTTTTTTTATACAAAAATGAGTAAAGGGGCTTTCTGTATTTTGCAGGAGTAAACATTACAATTTTGTTAAAAATTTTCTACGTTACATAAAGTAACAAAATTTGACCCTCAGTGTTTGTTATAGTGTAAATAATCAAAAAACTTAAAATTTGTCGAGTGAAAATTGTGATAAGTAATTCATGTAAAAAACTTAAAGGGGTGTACACATGCATAAAGAATATGAAATTGAAGAATACACGGCGATTGAGGAACAAATCCATTATTATTGTAAATGTTTATTAGTAAGTCATCCTGATCAAATAATAAAGTATTTAGAAAAAAGGTTAGAAAAATATGCAGAAACATTACAATATGCACATTTATATCCTGACACAGTTATTTTACCGTTACAGCAATTAGTTATCGAATATTCTTTAGACGTTGCTAGAATTCGGAAGTATATGAATTTAAAAACGTAAAGTGAAATTTATAGTTTAAATGAAACAGAGTCGACTTTAGGAAATGAAATTCTAATGTCGACTCTGTTTCATTGTTTAATATCGGTGATTGAACATACATACTAATCAACGAAGTTTGACATATAATTAAGCAAGAGTAAAATAAAAGTGAGTACTCACTCATTTTTATTGGAAAAGGAGGATGAAACGTGCAACAACCTTCAATTATTTTACGGACTGTATCAAAAAGTTTTGGAAAAAAAGAAGTGTTACACAATCTTTCATTGCAAGTTGAAAAAGCAGAGATTTTTGGTTTGGTTGGACCTTCTGGATCGGGGAAAACAACGCTCATTAAAATGATTGCAGGTATTAATGAGGCAACGAAAGGTGAAGTGCTTGTTAATAATACTAATATGCCTAATTTAAATGAAATGAAACGAATTGGTTATATGGCCCAGGCGGATGCATTATACGAAGAATTGTCAGCATATGAAAATGCAGATTTTATAGCAACGATGTATGGACTAAAGGGAAAACGTAAAAAGACAAGAATTGCAGAGGTTTTTGAACTTGTACAATTGTCACAGTATATGAAAAAGCAAGTACAACAATTTTCAGGTGGAATGAAAAAACGCTTATCATTAGCAATAGCACTCCTTCACGAACCAGAAATATTAATTTTAGACGAGCCTACAGTGGGGATAGATCCACTTCTTAGAAAAACGATTTGGGAAAAATTTTATGATCTTAAAAAGAAAGGCACAACGATTATTGTAACGACGCACATTATGGATGAAGCTGAATTTTGTGAGCGTCTAGGATTAATTAGAGAAGGGAAACTAGTTGCGGTTGGAACAACTGAAGAATTGAAAAAACGCGTGTCATCTGGACGGATTGAAGATGTCTTTTTGTTGGAAGAGGTGGTGTCATCATGAGAGTTACTGGTGTAATCATTCGTATTATTCGCCAATTTTTTCGAGATAAGCGTTCGTTAGCGATGATGTTTGGGGCACCAATGTTATTACTTTGGCTATTATCGCTAGTGTTTACACAAAAAGACTATATACCGCAAATTGCTGTTGTTGATATGCCCGCTCAAATAGTAAAAGTGATGAAAAATCAAGAAGCGTCAATTTATGAATACAGTAAAGAAAAGGCGATTTTTGAGTTGGAAAAACAAAAGGTAGATGCAGTATTTCGAATAGAGAATGGAAAAATGAAACTTCTGTTGGAAGGTAGTGATTCGTCAAAAAATCGTGCTGTACTTCAAGTATTGCAAAAAAGCACAGAGAAGAATGATGTATCGATTATGAAACCTGAAGTAAATTATTTACATGGCTCTAAAGACTTTACGATGTTTGATGGGCTTGGTCCTGTATTAATTGGTTTCTTTACATTTTTCTTTGTATTTATATTATCAGGTGTATCTTTCGTAAGAGAACGTTTAAGTGGTACGCTAGAAAGGTTATTATCCACCCCAGTAAGAAGATGGGAAATAGTCGCAGGTTATATTATTGGTTTTGGAATCTTTGCCTTTATACAATCCATTATTATCGTAAGTTTTTCCGTTTATATTTTAGATTTATACGTAGCTGGCTCCATATGGCTAACGTTACTTATTACATGTATGCTCTCTTTGACTGCACTAACATTAGGTACGTTTTTATCGGCATACGCAAATAATGAGTTTCAAATGATTCAATTTATACCGCTTGTTATTGTGCCACAAATCTTCTTTTCTGGATTGTTTCCAATGGAATCTATGAATAAGTGGCTACAAATGTTAGGGAAAGTATTTCCACTCACATACGGCGCTGACGCAATGAGACAAGTGATGATTCGGAATCAAGGGTTTACAGAGATTGTATTAGATCTTACTGTATTATTACTTTTTTCACTATTATTTGCAGTAGGAAATGTATTTGCTTTAAAGAAACATCGCAAAATATAATAATGACAAAAAGGAGCTTTATACATGCAGAAGGATTGGCTGGAGGAATTAATAGCTGCAACTAATACAGATAAACGAAATGAACGTCAAATGCGAATATTAGAGGCGGCTGTTGATATGTTTGGAGAAAAAGGATACGCTTCAACTTCAACAAGTGAAATTGCAAAGCGTGCTGGTGTAGCGGAAGGAACCATCTTCCGCTACTATAAAACAAAAAAAGATTTATTACTAGCGGTCGTAATGCCAACTTTAACTAAGTTCGCTGCACCATTTTTCGTACAAACCTTTGCAAAAGAAATATTTAAATCGGATTATGAATCATACGAAGGACTTTTAAGGGTTGTAATTCATAATAGGTTTAAATTTGCTCAAAAACACTTTCCTATGATAAAAATATTAATTCAAGAGGTGCCATTCCAACCAGAACTGAAAAATGAAATACAGCAATTAGTAGAAACAGAACTGTTTTCACATTTCAAAAAGTTGATTGTGAAATTTCAAGAAGAAGGGGAAATTATTGAGATACCACCATCTTCCGTACTACGTCTTACTTTATCAGCTGTATTAGGTTTATTATTAACACGATTTTTATTATTGCCTGAAGAAAAATGGAATGATGAAGCGGAAATTGAAAATACGATTCAATTTATATTGTATGGATTAACTCCACGATTTTAATCGTTGAAGTGTGAATTACATACATTACTTTTAAGTAAAAATAAATCGCCTTTAAAAAGGCGATTTATTTTCATTATATATTTTTGATAAATAAGTACTTGTTTACTAAAAACATTCTAAATCAGCGTGTTTCTTTGTCTCTTCTTCTAAGACCTAATAATCCTGCTAGTCCTAATAAACCAAGCCAAGCCCAATTATTATTTTTATCACGATTATCATTTAAATCATTTGTTGTATTTACATTTCGAGTTCTTACATCATTATTAACTCTGTCTAAGTTATTGTCATTTACTCGAGTTGAAATATCAGTGTTATTAACTCTATTCATATTATTTCCATCGTATTCAGCTTGCGTAGATGTACCTAAAAACATAATAGATAGTGCTAAAACACTTAAGATAGATGATAATTTCTTTTTCATAACAATCCCTCCTTTCTTAATCATTAATTTCTCCGAAGCATGTGTGTATTATTCATTTCACAATATCTAAACCCTCATTAATAGGGCGCACATTTATAGAAAATAGAGTTGAATGATTGTTAATATATCATTGGATATATATTTCTCATAAAAATAACTGAATCAAACTTTGCTTAAAATGTTAATCTTAGTACAATTTATATTATACGGGCTAGCAATAAGGAGGTAATAAGATGCGACAATTTGCAAAACCTACAATCGTCGTAAGTAAGTGTTTAGAATTTGATGCTTGTCGTTATAATGGAGAGATGATTCCAGATGTAACAATACGAAATTTGCAGCCATTTGTTACATTTATACCTGTTTGTCCAGAAGTGGAGATTGGATTGGGGACTCCTCGTGAAACGATACGAATTGTAGAAGAAAATGGTGAGAATAGACTTGTGCAACCGTCGACACGAGAAGATGTAACTGAAAAAATGGAGCAGTTTTCAAATGACTTTTTACAAACGATACCGGATGTGGATGGTTTTATTTTAAAGAATCGTTCACCAAGTTGTGGTACGCGTGATGTGAAAATTTATTCTGGTTTTGAAAAAGCGCCAGCAAAGGGAAAAGGAGCTGGCTTATTCGGCGGAGCAGTAGTAAAAAATTTTTCGCATCTTCCTATTGAAGAGGAAGGTAGATTGTCGAATTTTATTATTAGAGAGCATTTCTTTACAAGGTTATTTACAATCGCATATTACAAAATGATTAAACACAATAAAAATATGAAAGAACTTGTATCGTTTCAGTCGGACAATAAATATTTATTTATGGCATATAATCAGGTGAAACAAAAGGAATTAGGTCGTATAATTGCAAATCAAAAAAATGAAAAGATTGAAGTGGTATTTGAAAACTATGAGAAGACTTTATATGAATTATTTATGCGTGCGCCCCGTTATACATCGAATGTAAATGTATGCGAGCACATTTTTGGATATTTTAAAACAAAGTTAAAAAAACAAGAAAAAGATCATTTTATAGAACTGTTACAAAAGTATGCAGAAAAGAAAATACCACTTAGTAGTTTACTTACAATATTAAAATCATGGGCTATTCGATTTGATGAAAAGTATTTATTAAGACAAACGTATTTCGAACCATACCCTGAAGCATTAGTAGAAATTTCTGATTCGGGAAAAGGTAGAGATTATTAAACAATAAATTACATAATTCGACACAAAATCTCCTATGTTGTTGTAGAACAATGTAGGAATTTTTTTGTGCATTAGTACAGAATCTGTTTTAAAATTAAGTTATGACAGAATTGTAGCAATTGTCTAACTAATATTCTTGTCTTTTAAGTTGTTATGTTTGTAGTAGAAACTCGCACGCTGTCGAAACTCAATATTCGATAAGGGGTGTGTAGCGGAATGGAATTTACTCTAACTCGCGAAAAACAAATGATTAAAGAAATGGTACGTGACTTTGCTGAAAAGGAAATCGCACCGAAAGCTGTATATTATGACAAAACTGCAGAGTTTCCATATGAAACATTTCAAAAAATGGGCGAACTAGGATTATTAGGCATCCCATTCCCAGAAGAGTATGGAGGTTCAGGTGGCGATACTGTATCGTATGCGTTAGCAGTTGAAGAAATTGGTCGCGCTTGTGGTGGCACTGGTTTAAGCTATGCTGCAACAATTTCATTAGGTGCTTCTCCAATTTATTATTTCGGTACAGAAGAACAAAAACAAAAGTATTTAGTTCCAATGGCGTCAGGTAAAACATTAGGTGCCTTCGGATTAACGGAGCCGAATGCTGGATCAGATGCAGGTGGTACTCAAACGAAAGCGGTACTAGATGGCGATGAGTATGTAATCAGTGGTGAGAAGTGTTGGATTACAAACGCAGAGTATGCAAATACCATTATTGTAACCGCTGTCAACGGTGTTGAAGAGAATGGTAGAAAACGCATTTCAGCATTTATCGTACCTACTACTAGTGAAGGATTAACGATTTCTAGTCCTTACGATAAAATGGGCGTTCGCGCTTCTAATACTTGTGAAATCGTACTTGATGGTGTTCGTGTACCGAAAGAAAATATTCTTGGTGATGTAAATAAAGGTTTTAAACAATTTTTATATACACTTGATGGAGGACGTATTTCAATCGCAGCATTGGCAGTTGGTATTGCGCAATCAGCCTTTGAACGTGCATTGCAATATGCGAAAGAACGTCAACAATTTGGAAAGTCAATCTCTAATTTCCAAGCGATTCAATTTAAATTAGCTGATATGGCGACTGAAGTAGAGCTAGCACGCAATTTAGTACATAAAGCAGCTTGGTTAAAAGATAACGATAAACCTTTCGGTAAAGAAGCGGCAATGGCAAAACTATTTGCATCAGAAGCGGCAAGCCGTATTGCGAATCAAGCAGTACAGATTCATGGTGGATATGGCTATATGCGTGAATATGAAGTTGAACGACATATTCGTGATGCGAAACTATTAGAAATTGGTGAAGGAACTTCTGAAATTCAACGTCTCGTAATTGCTAGACATTTAGGATGTAGATAAAAGGGAGGAATCACTATGTTTCAAAAAATATTAATTGCGAATCGCGGGGAAATCGCTGTTCGTATTATGAAAACTTGTCAAAAACTTGGCATTCGCACTGTTGCTATTTATTCTGAAGCAGATGAAAATGCCCTTCATGTGAAAATGGCAAATGAAGCTTACTTAGTAGGTGGACCGCGTGTCCAAGAAAGCTATTTAAATCTTGAAAAAATTATTGAAATAGCTAAGAAGACAAATGCAGAAGCAATTCATCCGGGTTATGGTTTATTATCAGAGAATCCGTCTTTTCCGGTTCGCTGCAAAGAAGAAGGAATCGTATTTATCGGTCCTTCAGAAGAAATCATTACGAAGATGGGAAGTAAAATTGAATCACGTATCGCAATGCAAGCAGCAGATGTCCCAGTAGTCCCAGGTATTACTACAAATATTGAAACTGCTGAAGAAGCAATTGAAATTGCAAAACAAATTGGTTATCCATTAATGCTTAAGGCATCCGCAGGCGGCGGAGGCATTGGTATGCAGTTGATGGAAACTGAGCAAACGCTCACCAAAGCGTTTGAAAGTAATAAAACAAGAGCGCAAAACTTCTTCGGTAACGGAGAAATGTATTTAGAGCGATATATAGCAGATGCGCATCATATTGAAATTCAGCTTTTAGCAGATACACATGGTAACACAGTGTATTTATGGGAGCGTGAATGTTCGGTACAGCGCCGAAATCAAAAAGTAATCGAAGAAGCACCTTCACCATTTTTAGATGAAGGTACACGAAAGGCGATGGGAGAAGTTGCTGTACAAGCTGCCAAAGCACTTGGCTATACAAATGCAGGTACAGTTGAGTTTCTTGTAGATAATCAGAAAAATTTCTATTTCTTAGAAATGAATACGAGATTACAAGTAGAGCATCCAGTGACAGAAGAAATTACGGGATTAGACCTTGTAGAACAGCAACTCCTTATCGCAAGTGGAGAGAAACTATCATTTACTCAGGATGATGTAAAACGTAGTGGTCATGCCATTGAAGCTCGTATTTATGCAGAGGATCCGAAAACATTCTTCCCGTCACCTGGGAAAATTACAGATTTAACATTACCGTCAAATGTACGAATTGATCACTTCTTAGAAAATCATGTAACGATTACACCTTTCTATGATCCAATGATTGCGAAAGTCATTGCACATGGCGAGACTCGTGAAGAAGCAATTTCGAAATTACATGATGCTCTAGAAGAATTAAAAGTAGAAGGTATTAAAACGAACACGCCAATGCTACTGCAAGTTTTGGAAGACGAAGTGTTCAAAGCGGGTATTTATACAACGGGTTTTGTAACGAAACAACTCGTTAAAAAATAAGATCTAACAATATTAAGGGGGAAAAAATGATGACGAAAGTATACGCATCGATGGCAGGAAACGTTTGGAAGATTGTTGTAGGAGTAGGAGATACAGTAGAGGAAGAGCAGGATGTCGTCATTTTAGAATCTATGAAAATGGAAATTCCAATCATTTCAGAAGAAGCCGGCACAGTTATGAAAATTAATGTGCAAGAAGGCGATTTTGTAAATGAAGGAGATGTATTATTAGAAATTGAATAGGGAGATATAGGGGGAAGCGAATTGAAACTACCTAATTTTGCTGTCATTAAAGAAGTAGGACCACGTGATGGTTTACAAAATGAAAAAAAGATTGTTGGCACAAAAGATAAAGTAAAATGGATTCAACTACTTACAGAAGCAGGATTGTCGTATGTTGAAGTTTCCTCATTCGTTCACCCAAAATGGGTCCCAGCATTAGCGGATGCAAATGGTGTGTTTTCTGAGCTGAAAAGGGATCCAAATGTTACATATGCTGCGCTTGTTCCGAACCAAAATGGTTTGGAACGAGCTTTTTTGCAAAATGTAGATGAGGTGAATGTTTTTTTATCAGCAAGTGAATCTCATAATAAAAGTAATATTAATAAATCGATTAAAGAAGCGTTAGTTGTAATCGAAGATATAACAAAACAGGCATTATTCGAAGGGAAAAAGGTAAGAGGCTATGTTTCTACTGTATTTGGATGTCCTTATGAAGGGGATATAAGTGTCACAGCAGTTGACGAATTATGTAATCAACTATTTTCATACGGCATTTATGAAGTTTCTCTTGGGGATACAATCGGTGTAGCGAATCCATTACAAGTAGAACAAGTATTAGAACATCTATTAAAGAAGTATGATGCTTCGCAGTTTGCCATGCATTTTCATAATACGTATGGAATGGCTCTAGCAAATGTAGTTAAATCATTAGAATACGGTATTACAACATTTGATAGTTCTTGTGGTGGACTCGGGGGCTGCCCTTATGCACCAGGAGCATCAGGTAATGTTGCTACTGATGACCTAGTACATATGCTCCATAAATTAGGAGTTCAAACGAATATAGACGAAGAAAAGTTATTGCGAGCTAGTCAATTTATTCAAAGTAAGCTAAATATCCAATTACCGAGTCATGTGTATAGAGCGCTTCAACATAAAACGATAAGTAGGTGAGAAGATGCTACAATTACAAAACATTTCAGTTGATTATGTAACACCTCACGTTGTAAAGATTTCGTTATATCGTGAAAGACAAGCAAACTCATTATCTTTAGCGTTATTAGAAGAGTTACAAAACATATTAACTCAAATCAGTGAAGAGTCCAATACGCGTGTAGTTATTCTAACAGGTGCTGGTGAAAAAGCATTTTGTGCTGGTGCTGATTTAAAAGAACGTGCTGGTATGAATGAGGAACAAGTTCGCCATGCTGTTAGTATGATTCGCACGACTATGGAGATGGTTGAACAATTACCACAGCCAGTTATTGCTGCTATAAATGGAATCGCACTTGGTGGTGGTACGGAATTAAGTTTAGCTTGTGATTTTAGAATTGCTGCTGAATCTGCAAGTCTTGGTCTTACTGAAACGACACTTGCAATTATACCAGGAGCGGGTGGTACACAGCGCTTACCGAGATTAATTGGTGTTGGTAGAGCGAAAGAATTAATTTATACAGGTAGACGTATTTCAGCGCAAGAAGCAAAAGAATATGGTTTAGTAGAATTTGTTGTACCAGCTAATTTACTTGAAGAGAAAGCGATTGAAATAGCAGAGAAAATTGCTAGTAATGGACCTATTGCTGTTCGATTAGCAAAAGAGGCAATTTCAAATGGTATTCAAGTTGATTTACATACCGGATTACAAATGGAAAAACAAGCGTATGAAGGTGTAATCCATACGAAAGATAGATTAGAAGGATTACAAGCATTCAAGGAAAAACGCACACCAACGTATAAGGGGGAGTAAATATGTTAGATCAAAAACAACAATCTAATTCATTTGAAGAACGAGTTGAAACGATTAAACAAGGCGGCGCACCAAAGTATCATGAACAAAATAAAGCAAAAGGAAAATTATTTGTTCGAGATCGTTTAGCGCTTCTATTTGATAATGGCGAATATGTAGAAGATGCATTATTTGCTAACTGTGAACAAGCAGGCTTACCTGCGGACGGCGTTGTAACGGCAACGGGTAAAATACATGGTCGTACTGCATGTGTAATGGCCAATGATTCTACTGTAAAAGCTGGATCATGGGGATCACGCACAGTTGAAAAGATTTTACGTATTCAAGAAACAGCTGAAAAACTACGTGTTCCGTTATTTTATTTAGTCGACTCTGCTGGAGCGCGCATTACAGATCAAGTAGAAATGTTCCCAGGGCGCCGTGGTGCAGGAAGAATCTTCTATAATCAAGTGAAATTATCAGGTAAAGTTCCTCAAGTATGCTTATTATTTGGACCTTCTGCAGCTGGTGGTGCCTATATTCCAGCCTTTTGCGACGTTGTAATGATGGTAGAAGGAAATGCATCTATGTATTTAGGATCTCCTCGTATGGCTGAGATGGTTATCGGTGAGAAGGTAACTTTAGAAGAGATGGGCGGAGCTCGTATGCATTGCTCTGTATCAGGATGCGGAGATGTTTTATGCAAGACAGAAGAAGATGCGATTACACAAGCAAGACAATACATTTCATATTTTCCAAATAACTACTTAGAAAAGACTCCATTGGTTACACCTCAAGAACCGAAACAATTCGATAAAACGTTAGAACAAATCATTCCAGAAAATCAAAATGCTCCTTTTAATATGAAAGATCTCATTAATAGAGTTATTGATGAAGGTTCATTCTATGAAGTGAAAAAATTATTTGCTCAAGAGCTAATTACAGGCTTAGCACGTATTGATGGTAAGCCTGTTGGTATTATTGCAAATCAGCCGCGTATGAAGGGCGGCGTATTATTCCATGATTCAGCTGATAAAGCTGCTAAGTTTATTAATTTATGTGATGCATATCATATTCCATTATTATTCCTTGCGGATGTACCAGGATTTATGATTGGAACAAAAGTAGAGCGTGCTGGTATTATTCGCCATGGTGCAAAAATGATTTCTGCAATGAGTGAAGCAACTGTACCGAAGATTTCTATCGTTGTTCGTAAAGCATATGGTGCTGGTTTATATGCGATGGCAGGTCCAGCATTTGAACCAGATTGTTGCCTGGCATTACCGACAGCCTCTATTGCGGTAATGGGTCCAGAAGCTGCGGTTAATGCTGTATATGCAAATAAAATTGCAGCTTTACCAGAAGAAGAGCGTGCTAGCTTCATTGCTGAAAAACGTGAAGAGTATAAGAAAGATATTGATATTTATCATTTAGCATCAGAGATGGTGATTGATGGTATTGTTCATCCAAACAATTTACGTGAAGAATTAAAAGGACGTTTCGAAATGTATATGAGTAAATATCAAGTATTCACGGATCGTAAACATCCTGTATATCCAGTTTAAAAGCCCTATTTAGGGCTTTCTTGCTCAAAAAGTTAAGGAGGGGAAAACATTGAAACAAGCAGTTTGGTTTCCAACAGAAGAGTACAAGGAAAAAACACGTTTATATGGTTGGATGAAATCATTGGGATATGAAGATTATGAAACTTTTTATAATAAATCTATCGAGGAAACAGCTTGGTTTTGGGGAGAGGCAGAAAAGGCAGTAGGCTATCAATGGATGAAACCTTATACAGACGTGTTAGATTTAGAAAATGGTACACCGTTTGCACAGTGGTATAATGGCGGAACATGTAACGTTGTAGAATCAGCTTTATCCCGCTGGCTTGCGGATGAAGAGACGAGAATACAGCCAGCACTTCAGTACGAAGGGGAAAATGGAACTTCAAAATCATTTACATATGAAGAGCTTGACAACTGGGTAAGTCGTGTTGCAAATGGTTTGAAACACGCGGGTATTGAGAAAGGTGACCGTGTAACAATTTATATGCCGATGATTCCAGAAACAGTTGTTGCGATGCTAGCTGTAATGAAAATCGGAGCAATTATTTCACCAATATTCTCAGGCTTTGCGTCTGATGCAGTCATGACACGTGTG
Source organism: Bacillus cereus group sp. MYBK108-1 (assembly GCF_051917185.1). Classification (NCBI taxonomy): domain Bacteria; kingdom Bacillati; phylum Bacillota; class Bacilli; order Caryophanales; family Bacillaceae; genus Bacillus; species Bacillus cereus group sp. MYBK108-1. The sequence goes on along the minus strand of NZ_JBQAHZ010000042.1, from coordinate 1,760 downwards.
CAAGCGGCAGGTTCAAAAATGATTATTACCGCAGATGGATTTTCACGCCGAGGTAAAATTGTTTCTTTAAAAGATGAAGTAGATAAAGCTTGTGAACATTGCCCAACTGTTGAAAAAGTTGTTATCGTTCGTCATGCAGGAAATGATTTTACACCACATAACTATGACTTTTCGTGGAGTACGCTAGAAAAAGAAAAACCATTCATACATGCCGAGGAAATGCAAAGTGATGATCCATTAATGCTCATTTATACATCAGGAACGACTGGTAAGCCGAAAGGAACAGTACACACGCATGCAGGGTTTCCTTTGAAAGCAGCTTTTGATGCAGGATTTGGAATGAATATTAAACAAGGTGATCGTGTATTATGGGTAACTGATATGGGCTGGATGATGGGGCCGTTTCTATTATTCGGTTCACTCATTAATGGAGCAACGATGGTTATGTACGAAGGTGTTCCAGACTTCCCAGAAGCAGACCGGTTATGGGAGACAGTTGATAAATATGAGATTACTCATCTAGGTATTTCGCCAACGTTAATCCGAGCATTGATGGCAAAAGGTGATGAGTATGTCAATAAACATTCTTTAAAGAGTTTGGAAGTATTCGCATCAACAGGAGAACCTTGGAATCCTGATCCATGGATGTGGCTGTTTGAAACAGTTGGAAAAGGAAATGTCCCAATCTGTAACTACTCAGGCGGAACTGAAATCTCTGGTGGGATTTTCGGTAATGTTCTTATTAAGCCAATAGCACCGATTAGTTTTAACGCATCTTTACCAGGAATGGCAGCTGTCGTACTGGATGATCAAGGTAAACCAATTCGAGATGAAGTCGGAGAATTATGCTTAGAGAAACCTTGGGTAGGTATGACGAAAAGCTTCTGGGAAGATGATGAACGTTACGTAAACACATATTGGTCGCGTTTTGAAAATAGATGGGTCCACGGTGACTGGGTCATTTACGATGGTGAACAATATATCATCACAGGGCGTTCAGACGATACGTTAAATATTGCAGGTAAACGTATTGGACCTGCTGAATATGAATCTATTCTTGTGAAACATAACGATGTAATCGAAGCTGCTGCAATTGGTGTACCTGACGAAGTAAAAGGTGAAGTTTGTCATTGTTTTGTAGTGTTAAGAGATCATGTAACATTCACAGGAGAATTAAAGAAAGAATTAATGAGTTTAGTAAACTCTCATATTGGAAAAGCGTTGTGTCCTAAAGACATCCACGTTGTAGAAGATTTACCGAAAACACGTAATTCTAAAGTAATGCGCCGTGTTATTAAAGCAGCTTACTTAGGAAAAGAATTAGGTGATTTATCATCGCTTGTAAATCCTGAAGTAGTTCCGTTTATTCAGGGGTTACAGTCTAGTAAATTATAAAGTTAGAAAGGATCTCTATATAAATAGAGATCCTTTTTTTATGTTTATAAAAAGAAAAGAAGTGAATTTGATGAAGAAGAAAAATTTTACTATTAGTGTTAAGTATGTTTTTTAGTTTTAATCAAAATACGATATTATGGAATGTCTATTCAATGTAGAAATACTAATTTACAACAACAAGGTGATGACAAAGCGTGACTGCTTATATGTCTGTTTAAACCTTTACGTGTTAATATATAAAAAGCTGACTATAAGTGAAGTGACCCCTAAAAGTTAGACACGGTTATTTCATTAGGCAGCTTGATAAAAATGAGTCCGGTATTGCACCGGGCTCATTTTTAATTTTGCCTTTATCCGTTTTGTAT
>NZ_JBQAHZ010000041.1:0-38502 GCF_051917185.1 Bacillus cereus group sp. MYBK108-1 | reverse complement strand
TCACAAAAGAATTAAGGCAAAACTAAAAGGCATGAGTCCGGTACAATATCGAACTCATGCCCTAAAGGCTGCCTAATGAAACGACCTGTCTAACTTTATGGGGTCAGTTCAGTTTAATAGTTTCTGTTTTTTTATTTTGTCAATTAAATGTAACAAACGACGATTATGATTTGAATCAATTGAAAATAATTCAATAAATATTATTTAAATTGAGATGTTTCGTAGGAGGAAAAGGAATGTTAAATAAAATAATTTTAATTACTGGTGGTACAGGTTCGTGGGGGCATGAACTTATAAAACAACTATTAGAAAAATCACCGAAAGAAATTAGAGTTTTTTCAAGAAATGAAACGGTTCAGTTTGAAATGCAGCAACAGTTTATAAATGATGATAGGCTAAAATTTATTATTGGAGATATTCGTGATAAAGATCAACTAGTCTATGCATGCCAAGGTGTACATTATGTATTCCATCTTGCAGCTTTAAAACACGTTCCAGTATGTGAGTATTATCCTTATGAAGCTATAAAAACTAACATACATGGTACGCAAAATGTAATTGAAGCCTCTACACAGATGCAAGTTGAAAAAGTTATATATGTTTCAACGGATAAAGCAGCTGATCCATCAAATACGTATGGGATGACAAAAGCAATTGGTGAAAAATTAATGGTTCATGCGAATATACAAACGAAGAAAACAAAATTCATTTGTGTTCGTGGTGGAAATGTTTTAGGAACGAGTGGAAGTGTAGTACCGCTTTTTAAACAACAAATTAAAAGATCTTCAGAAGTAGGGATTACCGATGCGAATATGACTAGATTTTTCTTAACAGTTGAAGATGCTGTTGGATTGTTATTTAAAGCCGTATATCAAGGTAGAGGCGGGGAAATCTTTGTTATGAAAATGCCGGCATGTAAAATAACAGATTTAGCGGAAATATTAATTGAAGATTCAAAAAAAGAAAATATTAAGGTGAAAGAGGTAGGGATAAGACCGGGTGAAAAATTAAGTGAAATGCTTCTATCTGAGGTAGAGAGTAAAACAAGTATAAGTTTTAATCAAAATTATTTTGTGGTACTACCGACGATTCCTATCGAAGGACTTCAAGAATATTATTCTAGCTATCCGCTAGTGGATGTGAAGAGTTTTAGTTCTCAACAAGATTTACTTGCAAAACATGAGGTGAAACAAATGCTATTAAAAGGAGGGTTTTTGCGATGAAAAAAAATGCGAGCCTTTTAATAACTGGTGCAAATGGTTTCACAGGCCGCCATGCTTGCCACTATTTTTTAGAGCAGGGCTTTCATGTAATTCCTATGTTTCAAAATCGTGCACATAGAGAAAAAATTAGAAATGGTATTACGTGTAATTTAACTAATAAGAGCGAAGTAATGAAGGTAATGAAACAAATAAAGCCAGACTACGTATTGCATTTAGCAGGAAGGAATTCGGTTATAGAATCTTGGACAGCTGCTCTTGAGTATATAGAGATTAATGTAATAGGAACGTTATATTTATTAGAAGCAATTAAGCAAGAAGCCTCGCATTGTAGAACATTAGTTATAGGATCTGCTTTGCAAGCAGATAGTATGAACGAAATGAAAATTTCAAATCCATATAGTTTAAGTAAAACGATGCAAGTCATTATTGCAGAGGCTTGGGGAGGATTAATGGATTCAAATATTATCATTGCAAAGCCCTCAAACTTAATTGGTCCAGGGGTATCGAATGGTATTTGTTCGATTCTCGCAAAGAAAATAATAGATATAGAATCAGGTAGAAGTAAGGCTATTATCGAAGTAAACAGTTTGAAAGATAGTAGAGATTTTCTAGATGTACGTGATGCGGTCAAAGCGTATCATGTGTTATTACGAGATGGAATAAATGGAAAACAATATAATATCGGATCAGGAGTAAAACGATCTTTATTAGATGTACTAGAACAATATAAAGAATTAACACAGCTAAATTTTTTTATAGAGGAAACAGAGAAAAGTGGGAGCGACTCAAATGAGAGTTTAGCAACAGAGGAAATAAAAAATTTAGGTTGGATCCCAGAAATTGAATTTCATCAATCATTAAAAGATGTACTTGAGTATGCGAAGTGTAGTGACATCTGCATGCAATGAAAAACAAAAAAGGGTGTAAGAAATATATGAATGGTTATGAAGTAATAGATAATCAAAATACGCTATTTCTTTCAATTGTTGATACGCTGGACTGGAGAGATGAAGAAGCGCATGTATTGCTTATTTATGAGGCAATACATAAATATCAAGCGTATGTAGAAGAAAAAAGGGTTAATCGAATAAAGTCAGCATTAGAGACGGAAACTAGATATGTGATTCAAATCTTTGCTCAATACGAGTGTAGTGAGTATGGAAATGATTTTTATGAACTCATTAACGATCTTTTACAAGATATAGAGGTGGAGTTAAAGATTTATATAAAAAATAATAAGTTTATTTACATTTAAAAGGTAAAGAGAAAGCTAGATTTTTAATAATAAAGGTGGGTATAAGTTATGAGCAAAACGATTCTTTTTACTGGGGGCGGTACAGCCGGACACGTTATGATTAATATTGTATTAATTCCTAAATTTATAGAGAAAGGCTGGAGAGTCGAGTATATTGGATCCAAAAATGGAATTGAAAAATCATTAGTGCAAAATGTTAAATACAATAGTGTTTCAACGGGAAAGCTTAGGAGATATTGGGATTGGGATAATTTTAAAGATCCTTTTAAAATTATACGCGGTTGTTTACAAAGTTATAATTTAATTAAGAAAACAAAGCCTGACGTTATCTTTTCAGCAGGAGGATTTGTTTCAGTTCCTGTAGCTATAGGAGCATGGTTAAATCGTGTGCCTATAATTATACGTGAACCAGATAGCACATTAGGGCTTGCCAATAAAATAGCATTACCTTTTGCTACAAAGCTATGCACAACATTTCCTCAGACAGGAGAAAATGTAAGTAATGAGAAGAAGGTTTATGTAGGACCAATTGTAAGGGAAGAAATTGAGAAGGGTAACGTATTACGAGGAAGAAGATATTGTGAATTTCAGCAAGATAAACCAGTATTATTAATTATGGGTGGGAGTCAAGGTGCTAAGTGGATAAATGATATGGTAAGGGAATGTTTAGATACAATACTATTAAACTTTAATATTATTCATATATGTGGTAAAGGGAAGGTAGACCCATCTATTGGCATGGAGGGATATATGCAATTTGAATATATAGGCGACGAGTTGCCGCATATACTAAATATGGCAAGTGTTGTAGTTTCTAGAGCGGGTTCTACTGCTATTTCTGAATTGTTATTTTTGAAGAAACCGATGTTGCTTATCCCGTTAACTAACAGTTCCAGTAGGGGAGATCAAGTTTTAAATGCTGAATATTTTTCACGGCAAGGATATGCGGAAGTTATACTCCAAGACAGAGTAAGTACGAATACATTTATACATGCAGTAAATAAGTTGTATACAAATAAGGAGAAATATATTCAAAACATGAATGGATATAAGAAAACAAATGATGAGGGAATTCATCAAATAATAGATATAATAAATGAAGTGGTGAAGTAATAGAAATGTAAATAGAAAAACAAAAGGAAAGAAGGTATCTTCTTTCCTTTTTGCTATATTTGTTCTAATTAGTTATGTACTATCGGTGAATGCCGTTTTCTAATAGCTCAGTAAATGCATGAATATGAATAGGTTTACTGTAATAATAACCTTGAATAAACTGACATTTATTTTTTTGGAGGAAATTTACGTGCTCTTTCGTTTCTACACCTTCAGCAATGACAGACATTCCTAATGTATTTGCTAATGTGATGATCGTTTTAATAATTTCCATTCCATCATCACATGTTTCAGACATTGTAATAAATTCTCTCGGGATTTTTAACGTATCAATTGGATACAAAGGTAAGTAGGCTAGCGAAGAATAACCTGTACCAAAATCGTCGATAGAAATGTGAATCCCTAAACTTTTTAGTGTACGCAGTTTTATCAATGTTTCTCGCTCATCCATCATTGCAATTCGCTCTGTTAATTCAAGATCAAGAGAGCTTGCTGGTAAACCTGTATTTGTTAAAGTAGAAGAAATAGATTTTACAAAATCCTCTTGTTCAAATTCCTTAGCAGATAAATTTACACCTATTTTTAAATGTGAATATCCGAGTGCGTGCCAACGTTTCATTTGTTTACAAGCCTGCTCTAATGTCCATTTACCTATTGAAATAATTTGTAGTGTTTCTTCTGCAATCGGAATAAACTCGTATGGAGAAATAATACCTAATTCAGGATGATTCCACCTAATTAAAGCTTCTGCACCGATAATTTTATTAGATTCACTATCAACTTGAGGTTGATACAAAAGGAACAATTCTTCATTTTGTAGTGCGTTTGGTAAATCTTTTTCTAATCGCAATCGTCTTTCAATTTTTTTAGCGATTACATCGTCATAAATAGATACAGAGTTAAGTTCTTTTGCTTTTGCATCATACATTGCAACATTAGCGTTTTTCAGAAGTGTAGCGGTATCGATTCCGGAATGTGGATAAATAGCGATGCCGATACTTAGTGATAAAGTTAATTTATGCTCATGTATGATAAATGACTTTTTCATGCATTTAAATAATTGGTTACATAGTTGGAATAAGTAATCTTCGTCAGTATAGTTTTCAATTATGATTGTAAATTCATCGCCACCGATTCTTGAAAGATGAGTATGTGATGGAAGACATGATTGGAAGCGCTTTGCTACTTCTTCTAATATGTAGTCTCCTGATGAATGTCCAAGTGTATCGTTAATTGCTTTAAAGCGATCTAAATCTAAATATAATAATGCAAACTCGCTTTCTGTTATTTCAGCATTTTTTATAACTCTCTTTAATTTCTTATGGAAAAAGGCACGGTTACCAATTTTCGTTACAGTGTCATGGAATGCTAAATATTTTATTTCTTCTTGCTGTTTTTTTAGTGCAGTAATATCTTTCACCATAATATAGCTTCCTGAAATTTGTCCGTCTATTATAATAGGAATGATTGTAACGTATAAAAAATAAGTAAAGCCATCTTTATATTGAGAACTAAGTTGTAAGGATGCCGATTCTTGTTGTTTCACTTTCTCTAACGCCAATGCTAGCTTATGCTTATCTTCATCTAAAATAATCGAAAAACAAGTTTCACCGAGTAACTCATCTGTTGGTGCTCCAAGTAGTACACTCCCAGCCTTATTTACATTTAAGAATATTCCATTTAAATCAATGGTGAAAATAGGGTCAGGATGATATTCATATAATGATTTGAATTTTTGTTGTTTTTGAGAAAGAGCCTCTGATTTATGAACTAAATCAGAAGTCCGTAAAGTAACTTTTTCTTCTAGTTGGGCATTAAATGCCTGCAAACGTTTTGTTAAGGAATTGTTTTGCATACGTACGATAGAATGACGAATGAGTACGAAAATAAAAGTAATACAATTTCCTGTAATGAGAGTTGAAGATGATGTTTGTTCTTTTAATGTAAACCCGATTAGTATTGCAACAGCAAGATAGGGAAATACAACTAAAGCTTTTTTTCCTATTATAGGGTTTACAAGGAAATAATTTTTATGGCTATTATGATCTTCTGAAATAGAGCCAGCTATTGCAATAAGTAATATAGGTATTCTATATAAAAGACGTAATAATATTATCGTTTCAGTTGATAAGTGATTATTTAAGTAAAAATAAATATAGTTAAAAGTTGCAGAACTTATTAATACAAAAATAAAGATATAAATTTTCCGTTTGGAATTAAAAATTGTTGGACGGAAAAAGAGACTAACACCTAGCAGTAGAAATAATAAATCTGCAATTGGGTATAAAAATGAAAGGAAAACATCTCCTAGTGAAAGAGCGAATATATTTAAATTTGGTTGATTAAATAAATACCATTCTAATGTAAATATGGAAGTAAGCACTATGCATATATCACAAATAAAGAACGCTTTTTCCCATTTATTGCATTCCTTTAAGATTTTATAGCAGAAAGCGATAAGACAGAAAAATAGAAAAAACATGTAAAATACATCAGAAACCGTAAAACGATGTATTGGAATTTCGAAGAAGCTATCTTGATATGTATATACTATTTTCCCTAATAAAAAACTACCAATTGCTATTGTAATACATATCCAAAACGGATTTGAACTGACTTTTTTAGAATATATAGAGTAAATCAGTGATACAAATGTAATGGCTTCAACGACAAGTGAAGCGAAGCGTACATCTGAATTTGAAAAATGAGTAGGGAACAGATAGAAAAACATAAAATAGATTGAATAGCATATTAATGTTCCGATTAATATACATAATTGTAAATTTTTATTTAATTTCAATGAAATCACCTTCTTTAATTATGCACTATGTTCGTTATATCTATACATAATAATATTATTTAAGAATTGTATCAGATTTCCTTATAAAAATCATGTTTATAAGGAAAGTGTTAAAGAGTGTAAGTATTCTTAAGGTTGAAAAAATATTGCGGTTGATAGTATAGACGGTATCAAGACTTTAAATAGAAATTGTATATTTAGTCATCCTTTGAATTGTAAAGTTTTTTTAGTGATTTGTAAGTGGAGATGCAAAATTGCATATAAAATGATGAGTATCTTTTTTTGGTGAGCTTTTTATTTTTAATCTGAAGATTAATATTTGTGAAAATGTTGAGAAAAGATATAAAATAAGAACGTGTATTCTTACAGAGTGGAATAGTATTGCCACTAAATAGGGAGGCTTTTTTATGATATATCGAATTAAAGATGCAGAAATATACTATGAAATTGTGGGAGAGGGTAAACCGGTCATTATCATACATGGCTGCGCCCCTGACCATAGGTTAATGATGAAATGTATGGAATCAGTATTTCAGAAATATGAAGGTTATAAGCGAATATATATTGATTTACCTGGAATGGGAAAATCGAATGCTCCAAATTGGATAAATAGTTCAGATCGTATAGTAGAAGTGCTTATCACATTTATTGAGGAAATCATTTCTACTGAAAAATTTTTATTGGTAGGAGAATCATATGGAGGCTATTTAGCCAAAGGTATACTTGCAAAGATGTTTGAGAGAGTTAGCGGATTACTATTAGTATGTCCTGTTGTTGTAGCGGAGCCAGAAAAAAGGATTCTTCCAGATAAACAGGTAATTGTACAAGATGAGGAATTTTTAAATACGCTCACTTCCACAGAAAGAGAGGAGTTTTGTGAGTTAGCTGTAATAGCAAATGAATATACATATAAGCGATTTAAAGAAGAAATTAAGCCTGGGTTAGATGTTGCTAATTATGAATTTATTGAAAGGTTGCAAAAGAATTACTCTCTTACTATGGATTTTCAGCATGAAAAATATGAAAATCCCGTTCTTTTACTGACTGGAAGACAAGATATATCAGTAGGTTATCAAAATATTATAGAAATTATTGAAGAATATCCAAGGGCAACATTAGCAGTGTTAGATATGGCAGGGCATAATTTGCAAATTGAGCAGCCTGAATTATTTGAGAGTTTAGTAGGAGAATGGATTAGACGAACAAATCAGCACAGTTTATAAAGTATTTTAGTATTACCCCTAAGTGTTGAAATGGGATAAATGAACGTGATTTATTAACTTATCTCGCTATTTGCCGGGCAGCCCGATTAGTGAGGGCTGATTAAAGTTTCACTTTATAAAAAATTTTAAGGAGAAATTATGAGCACATATATTTATATGGTTAGACATGGTGAATCACCAAAACTAGAAGGAAATGAAAGAATGCGTGGATTAACTGAGAGGGGACATATGGATGCCCGTAGAGTAACTGACATATTAAAAGCGGAGAGGATTGATACTTTTATTTCCAGTCCTTATAATCGGGCTATGCTAACGATAGAGGAGTCAGCTAATTTCCATGAAAAAGAAATAGTAGTATATGAAAATCTTAAAGAGTGTATGTTTTCAAGTGAGGATCAGGTTATATCAGACAAAGAGGTGTATCCACTTGTACAGAAGATGTTCTCTAATCCGGACTTTGCACGAACGGAAGGAGAGTCATATGCAGATTGCCAGAGAAGAGTAGTGAAAGTATTAAAAGAAATCTTAATGGATTTTCGAGGATGCAAAATTGTAATTGGTACACATGGGCTTGTCATGACATTAATGATGAACTATTTTGATAAACAATATGGTTTTGAATTTTTAATGAATACGTCAAAACCGGATATATATAAGATGGAATTTAAAGAAGAACAATTAATGAATGTAGAGAGATTATGGAAAGCTGAATAAAATTAGTTGCATGGATTTTGTTGTAAAAGTTACTTTTATAGCAAAGTCTTTTTTTGAATAGAAAGCATCTTTATCAACTATTGTTAGAATGTTAAATAAATAAGTAATTATTCAGTCTTTGAATAAATTATGGAGAAATTGGTTTAGGGAAACAATTTTAAATGTGTCAAAATTCCAAACGTTGGATTTATATTCAATAGGAGAAAAAGATGTAGAATTTTGTCTTACAGTCCCCGTTTACTTTTCATTTCATTACATATAGGCTTTGTGGTGTAAGGGAGGACATTGCCTTTACGTAAAATCTATAAGGAGGTCATTGTAATGAAACAGATTAAAAAGTTTGCGGGAGTTGCTTTAGCGGGGACGATTGGATTAAGTGGATTACTGTTTTTAGAACCAAGTGTAAGCGTTGCGGAAGCACAGCAAGTGAAAGTAGAAAATTTCAATACAATTGATGTAACGATGAATCTAAATGAATTGTATGTATTAAGTGGCAGAAGCATTGATATTCTTTCTGGAGATAAAGAAGCAATTCAGTTAAATAAATACACAATTAGTTTTAATAAACCTGGGAAGTATGTGATTAAAGTAAATGGCTGTATTTATGATGATGTATATACTTTTATTGTAAATGAGTAGTATATATTCTTAAATTGCGAGATAAAAACAGAAACACCCTATTTGCGATGAGAGTCGTAAATAGGGTGAATTTATTTGTATTAAGCTGTACTTTAAATATGTTCACTAATTTTCTTTTTGTTATGTAAAAGTGTTAACAATGTAAATGAAATATACATCTTCACAGTCAAAAAAGTTAAAATATTTCGTTTTAAGGATTATAATGGAGGGAGGAACATAAAAGGGAGTGAATGAACTTGAAACAAGAACTTATTGAAAGATTTACGAGATATGTAAAAATTGATACGCAATCAAATGAAGAAAGTCATACAGTACCAACAACACCAGGACAAATTGAGTTTGGTAAGTTATTAGTGGAAGAGCTAAAAGAAATTGGTTTAACAGAAGTAACGATGGATGATAATGGCTATGTAATGGCAACACTTCCAGCTAATACGGACAAGGATGTTCCTGTAATCGGATTTTTAGCCCATTTAGATACGGCAACAGACTTTACAGGGAAAAACGTCAAACCACAAATTCATGAAAATTTTGATGGTAATGCAATTACGTTAAATGAAGAGCTAAATGTTGTGTTAACACCAGAGCAGTTTCCGGAATTACCATCATATAAAGGACATACCATTATTACAACTGATGGTACAACACTTCTAGGAGCAGATGATAAAGCTGGTCTTACAGAAATTATGGTTGCAATGAACCATTTAATACATAATCCGCAAATTAAGCACGGGAAAATAAGAGTAGCATTTACACCGGATGAAGAAATTGGTCGTGGGCCAGCGCATTTTGATGTAGAAGCGTTTGGTGCATCATTCGCTTATACGATGGATGGAGGTCCATTAGGTGGTTTAGAGTATGAAAGTTTTAATGCTGCAGGTGCTAAGTTAACGTTTAACGGAACGAATACACATCCTGGAACAGCAAAAAATAAAATGCGCAATGCTACTAAACTTGCTATTGAGTTTAATGGGTATTTACCAGTAGAAGATGCGCCAGAATATACAGAAGGCTATGAAGGATTCTATCATTTACTTTCTTTAAATGGTGATGTTGAGCAAAGTAAAGCATATTATATTATTCGAGACTTTGATCGTGAAAATTTTGAGGCACGTAAAAATAACGTTAAAAATATTGTGAAGACTATGCAAGAAAAATATGGCGAAGATGCAGTCGTTTTAGAAATGAATGATCAATACTATAACATGCTTGAAAAAATTGAACCGGTAAGAGAAATTGTTGATATTGCATATGAAGCAATGAAAAGTTTAGACATTGAACCAAATATTCATCCGATTCGCGGAGGCACAGATGGATCACAATTATCATATATGGGATTACCGACGCCGAATATTTTCACTGGTGGTGAAAACTATCACGGTAAATTTGAGTATGTTTCGGTAGATACTATGGAAAAAGCCGTTCAAGTTATTGTGGAAATTGCAAGACGTTTTGAGGAGCAAGCTTAAAAAAGAACCAAGTAGTACGAATGTGCTACTTGGTTCTTTTAATATAGTACTCGCCACAAATAAAAAGTCGCATAAGACTCCCAATTAGCCCAGTTTGCCGCGAAATCTTTTATTTCATTTTTTGTCGGTTTATTTTCGGAACCTGTTATAAATTTAATTGCATTATGCAGACCAACATCATCAATTGGAAAAGCCGAAGGAAATCTTAAACAACGCATTAAAACATAGTTGGCAGTCCATGGTCCTATACCATGGATAGCAGTTAATTGTTTCTCAGCAACCTTTACATCTTGTGTTTGCAGTAAATCCTCTTTTGATAATTTTCTCTCTGTAATAAGCTTCGCAATACCGATTAAATATTCACATTTTCTAGTCGTCATTTTTAATTGTTGAAGATTTTCTACATGTAGATTTGCAATTGTTTCAGGTGATGGGAATATCCAATGTTTTCTACCGTCCCATTCTACATAACTTCCAAATTGCTCAACTAATCTCCTTTTTAGTGTATAAGCATATGTTAGGTTAATTTGTTGACCGATAATTCCCCAGGAAAGTGCCTCAAATAAGTCTGGAATGCCTAAAGTACGAAGGCCATAATATTGTTCAATTGGTCCTTGAAGGAGTAAATCATGTTTAGCTAATGTATAAAATGGGGCTAAATCAGTAGTTAAATCAAACCATTCTTTTACATAGTTAACTACAGCTTCACGTATCGATTTTTCAGATGTATATGGTTCTTCTAAACAACGTATTTGAATATTCCCATCTGTATTCACACTAATTTCAACTAAAGGATTTACATCTTGAACAGGGATAACTTTATAAATTTTGTTATCTTCAATATGGAACATACATTCATTGTTAGAGCGTGATAGATAACGTAAATTTTCTTGGAAACAAAATTCTTTTGGAACTGCTATAGATAATGCGCTATTATATTCTGCTGTCATATGAATTCCACCTGCAACTTTTCTAATGTAAGCAATTTTTTCTTCATTTCTAATCCACCCCTAAATCCGGTTAGTTTCCCATTCTTCCCAATAACGCGGTGACAAGGAATGGTAATAAGAAGAGGGTTAGCAGCAATAGCAGAAGCAACGGCGCGCACAGCTTTAGGTTTTTGAATTCTTTCAGCAATTTCTGTATAAGAATATGTCTTTCCATAAGGAATTTCACGTACCGTATTCCAAACAGATAATTGAAAATTAGTTCCATAAGCATCGATAGGAAATGTAAAAGTTTCTCGCTTGTTTTCTAAATACTCGATAACTTCTTGCGTATATATTTGCAAGTAATCTGGACTATGGGTCAATATATGTTGGGGCAGTTTTTTTCTAGCCCATATATTTAATTCTTCAAAGTTTTCGTCTTGTGATCCAATGAAACATAGTCCATTTTCAGTTGCAGCAATATGAAATCGCCAATTTTTATGTGTAAGTAGCGTCCAATATATATAATTATTTTTGTAGGAATTCATTATCGTATCCCTCTTTCATTTCGTTCTTTTTTCGATATTCAGTAGGAGTAAATCCGGTTTTCTTTTTAAATAAAGTTGCGAAATACTCTGGGTTTTCTATCCCGACAGCAGTACTAATTTCTTTAATAGATTGATTTGTGTGTAAAAGGTATTCGGTTGCTTTAAGAACCCTGAATTGTTGTATATATTCTATAGGAGTTAACCCTATTATTCTTTTGAAAGTACGTTGTAAATGAAAAGGGCTACCGTGACACATTTCCGCAAGCATGTCGAGAGTTAAGGATTCGTCATAATGCTTTTCGATATAGTCTTTAATTTGTTCTACCCACTCTTCATTAGGTAAAGTGATCCCATTTGGCTTACAACGTTTGCACGGGCGAAAGTTCTCACTTAATGCTTGCTCTGCATGATGAAAAATTCGTACATTGTTTCTATTCGGTATTCTTGATTTGCATGATGGTCTGCAAAAGATTCCAGTTGATTTCACAGCATAAAAGAATTTGCTATCATAGGAAGAATCATTATGAATAATTGCTTGCCAATACTCATTTGTTAATGTAACTCCTTCATTGTGCATAGAACATCACCTCTGAAATTAGTATAACCTGAATAAAGTGCGTATGTATGTATTCATAAATGTAAGAGCAAGATTACAAAGGTGAAAATATGATTGTTTTCTATTTTGTGATAGCATGAAATTTGGAAATAAACATCAAGAGGAGGACTATAGATGAAGTTAATTTCATGGAATGTAAATGGTTTGCGAGCTGTTATCGCAAAAGGTGGATTTTTGGAATATCTTGAGGAATCAAGTGCTGACATATTTTGTCTACAAGAGATTAAATTACAAGAAGGGCAAATTGATTTAAATTTAGAGGGATATTATACATACTGGAATTATGCTGTGAAAAAAGGATATTCAGGAACTGCTATTTTTTCGAAAAAAGAACCGCTTTCAGTTACATATGGTTTAGGCATTGAAGAGCATGATCAAGAAGGGCGACTTATTACTTTAGAATTCGAAGATTTTTACATGATAACGTTATATACACCAAATTCAAAACGTGGATTAGAACGATTAGATTACAGAATGAAATGGGAAGATGATTTCAGGTCCTATATCAAACGATTAGATGAGAAGAAACCAGTTATTTTTTGTGGAGACTTAAATGTTGCTCATAAAGAAATCGATTTGAAAAATCCGAAAAGTAATCGTAAAAATCCTGGATTCTCTGATGAGGAACGAGAGAAATTTTCATGTATTTTAGAAGAAGGATTTATTGATACATATCGTTACCTTTATCCTAATCAAGAAGGTGCATACTCGTGGTGGTCGTATCGTATGGGCGCGAGAGCGAAAAATATCGGATGGCGTTTAGATTATTTTGTTGTTTCGGAAAGAATGAAAGACCAAATAACAGAAGCGAAAATTAATAGTGAAGTAATGGGGTCAGACCATTGTCCAGTTGAATTACATATAAATTTCTAAAAAAAGAAGTATCTCCCTAATATTAGGGAGATACTTCTTTTTTAATTCAGTTTGTTAAAATTTTTCAAATCATTCTTGAAATAATTTCATATTAAATATATACTTAGTAACGATAATCATTATCAGTGAAAATGATTATCAAGTGATGAAGGCGTAAAAGAATTATAGTCTAGGGGAAGTGAACGGGAATGAGTTCTGGATAAAATTATTAATCTAATGAAATATATATATGGGACAAAGTTCATATAGTTAAATTTTATTGAGAATATAGTTTGAAAATTCGAGAGGAGACATATAAAGATGAACAAGAAATTATTTACTTTAGGGATGGTTACAGTTTTAAGTGTAGGTTTAGCGGCATGTAATAGTGCGGATAAAACTTCAGGCGAGCAAAAACAACAGACAAAAGCTACGGAAACGAAAAAAGATGAAAAACGAAAAATCACATATTTAGGTAAAGAGTATACAGTGCCAGCAAAAGTAGATAAAATTGCGACAGCTAGTTTAGAGTCAATGGAAGATGCGGCAGTACTTGGAATTAAACCAGTTGGTGCCATTACTGTAGGTGGTAAATTACCAAAATATCTTGAAAAAGAGTTAGAAGGTGCTAAATCTGTTGGTGAGAAAATGCAACCCAATTTCGAAACATTACTACAATTAAAACCAGATGTTATTACATCGAGTACGAAATTCCCAGCAGAAACAGCTGAAAAGTTTACGAAAGTAGCTCCTACATTCCCGGTATCACACGTTTCAACAAATTGGGAAGATAACTTAAAGTTAATGGGAGAATTAACTGGTAAAAAAGATAAAGCAGAAAAAATTATTAAGGATTACAATTCGGACGCTGAAAAAGCAAAAGCAAAACTAGGAGATAAGTTAAAAGATAAAAAAGTACTTGTCATAAGACTAAGAGCAAACGAATTATTCCTATATCCAGAAGGAGTATACTTCAACCCTGTAATTTATAAAGATCTTGGACTAACTGCTCCAGAACAATTGAAAACTGTAAAAGCACAAGAGAAAATTTCATTTGAAAAACTTGCTGAACTTAACCCAGATTATATTTTCTTACAATATGAGGCAAGTGAAAATAAAAACCCGAAAGTGTTAGAAGAAATTGAAAGTAATCCAATTTGGCAAAGTATGAATGCTGCGAAGGAAAAGAAAGTATTTGTAAATGTTGTAGATCCAATGGCACAAGGTGGTACAGCTTGGAGTAAAACAGCATTCTTAAAAGAAGCCGTGAAAAATTTATCTAAATAATACAATAAGTAAGGTGCGTTGAATGATATGCAGAAAACAAATGCAGTACCAGTAACTATATTATGTATAGCACCCATACTCATCTTATTTACAATTATACTTTCGATTTTGTATGGGGCAAAAAGTATTGACGCTGAAACAGTGTGGAACGCATTATTTCATTTTGATTCAAGCGATGTAAATCATAATATTATTATTACTTCACGTTTACCAAGGGTAGTTGCAGCTCTTTTAGTCGGAGCATTTCTAGCCATATCAGGAGCACTTATGCAGGGGATGACAAGAAACTATCTTGCATCCCCTTCTATTATGGGTGTGACGGATGGCGCTGCCTTTGTTATTACACTTAGCATGATTTTTCTTCCAGGAATGTCATCAATTGGTATGGTTGTATGTTCAATGATTGGTTCTGCACTAGGAGCCGGTATCGTGTTTGGTTTTGGTTCGCTCCTTCAAAATGGCTTATCACCAGTTAGGTTAGCGATTATAGGAACAGTTATTGGAACATTTTTAAGTAGTGTATCGGCTGCAATGGCTTCGTATTTCCAAATTTCTCAAAATGTTAGTTTTTGGTTTAATGCAAAGTTAGATCAAGTAGATCTTAATATCATTAAAATCACGATACCGTTTGGGATAATTGGAATAATTTTAGCATTGTTAATATCAAAATCTATTACCATTCTTTCATTAGGCGAAGAGGTTTCTATTAATTTAGGGCAACGTACAAAACTAGTTAAAGCGATGGCAATTTTATCGGTAATTTTCTTAACAGGAACAGCAGTTGCTTTAGTGGGGAAAGTTGGTTTTGTAGGTTTAATTATTCCGCACATTACGCGCTTTATAATTGGGGTAGATTATAAGTGGATTTTGCCATGTGCAGGTGTTATTGGTGGCGTTTTCTTAGCGTTATGTGACGTTTTGAGTAGATTTGTAAACTATCCATTTGAAACACCTATTGGAGTCGTTACCTCTTTAATTGGAATTCCTTTCTTCCTTTATTTAATCCGTACTAGAGGAGGAGAGAGACATGCTTAAAAGTTCAAGTCAACGTTTCGGAATGACGATGGGGATTATTATATTTTTAATACTATGTGCTATTTATATTAGTTTAACAAATGGTACGTTCGACATTACGATTACAGATGTATTTAAAACACTGTTTAGAATTGATCCAGTACCAGAACATGATTTAGTTATTTTTGAGTTTCGCCTTCCGCGCATCGTAATTGCTGGATTAGTAGGATTAGGCCTTGGTGTTGCGGGTGCCGTTATTCAAGGGATTACGAGAAATGGGTTGGCGGACCCAGGTATTTTAGGCGTAAATGCCGGAGCAGGAACAGCGATTGTCATTTTTATGTTTTTCTTTCAAGGGCAATTAAAAAGCACAGACTGGGTTTCTATTATGATGATGCCAATGTTTGGTTTAGTAGGCGGATTAGGTGCAGCTATCATCATTTATCTGTTTTCTTGGAAAAACGGTAAATTAGATTCGCAGCGACTTTTATTAACAGGGATTGCAATTGGATCAGGATTTGGAGCCTTTTCTATGTACTTATCACTCAAAATGAAGTCAACTGATTTTGAAATGGCCGCAGTGTGGGTGTCTGGAAGCATATATAGTGCAAACTGGAAGTATATTGTGGCTATGTTACCATGGCTTATTATCTTAATTCCGCTTATACAAAAGAAAGCTTATTTATTAGATTTATTTCAATTGGAAGAAACGAGTATTACAAGTTTAGGTGTTTCAGTAGAAAGAGAGAAATCGATTTTACTATTAAGTAGTATCGGGCTTGTGAGCGCATGTGTTGCTGTTTCAGGGAGTATCGGTTTTATTGGCTTAATGGCACCGCATATAGCGAAAAGGCTTGTCGGTATTCAACATAAGTATATAATTCCTACGTGCGGCGTAATCGGAATGTTTCTTGTAATTGCTTCAGACTTTATTGCGAAAACAGTTTTTACACCTGTAGAGCTACCAGTTGGAATCGTTATTTCTATTGTCGGTGTACCGTATTTCTTATATTTACTTTATAAGGCGAAAGCGTAAGAGGAGGAATAAAAGTGAGTATTTTAAGTGCAAAAAATTTAGAAACAAGTTATGAAAAGCTTACAGTGTTTCGCGATTTAAATGTGGAAATACAAGAAGGAAAAGTAACGACAATTATAGGTCCAAACGGTTGCGGTAAATCGACATTGTTAAAAACAATGGGAAGAATTTTAAAACAAAAAAGCGGTAAAGTATATTTGCAAGGACAGGATTTACATACAATTCCAACGAAAGAAATTGCGAAGCAGTTAGCTTTACTCCCGCAAACTCCAATTGCACCAGGTGAGCTTAAAGTGGAAGAATTAATTTCTTATGGACGCTATCCACATCGAAATAACGTAAATAAGTTAACGACAAAAGATAAAGAAATGATTGATTGGGCATTAGATATAACGAAAACTTCTGAATTTCGAACGAGACAAATTGCAAATTTATCAGGTGGTCAAAGACAAAAGGTATGGCTAGCGATGGCATTAGCACAAGAGACAGAAGTGTTGCTATTAGATGAGCCAACTACATACCTTGATATGTCTCATCAATTAGATGTATTACAAATTGTGGAGAAGTTAAATAAAGAACATAATTGTACGGTTGTTATGGTATTACATGATATTAACCATGCATCAAGGTTTTCAGATGAAATTATTGCAATGAAGGAAGGAGAAATTGTTACAACTGGTAGCCCAGAAGAAATCATTACAAATGAAGTGTTAAAAGAAGTATTTCATATTGATGCGCGTGTCATGATTGATCCGCATAATGGGGCTCCTGTTTGTTTCGGTTATGATAGCGTTGTATCTCAAGAAGAAAAAATCGAAATATATGTAACAAGTTAAAAGGGGGGGATAGGGTGAATACTACAATTGAAAAACAGCAGATTATAACATCTAATACAGAGCAGTGGAAAATGTATTCAAAATTAGAAGGTAAGGAATATCAAATTCATATTTCAAAGCCGAGGCAACCAGCACCGGATTCAGGATATCCCGTTATTTACGTATTAGATGGCAATGCCTTTTTTCAAACATTTCATGAAGCAGTTAAAATACAATCAGTAAGAGCGGAAAAAACTGGTGTTTCACCAGCTGTTATAGTTGGAGTGGGTTATCCGATTGAAGGCGCATTTTCAGGGGAAGAAAGGTGCTATGATTTTACGCCTAGCGTAATTTCAAAAGATGCCCCTTTAAAACCAGACGGTAGACCGTGGCCTAAAACAGGAGGAGCACATAATTTCTTTACTTTTATTGAAGAAGAACTGAAACCACAAATTGAAAAGAATTTTGAGATTGATAAAAGTAAGCAGACGTTATTTGGACATTCTTTAGGTGGACTATTTGCTTTGCATATACTATTTACAAACTTAAACGCTTTTCAAAATTATTTTATTAGTAGTCCATCTATATGGTGGAATAATAAATCCGTTCTTGAAAAAGAAGAGAACCTTATACATGAATTAAACAATGCTAAGTTTGAAACAGGAGTGTTCCTTACAGTTGGATCACTTGAACGAGAGCATATGGTTGTAGGTGCAAATGAATTATCAGAGCGCCTTCTCCAAGTAAACCACGATAAACTTAAATTTAAGTTTTATGAAGCTGAAGGGGAGAATCATGCATCTGTTGTGCCGACGTCTTTAAGTAAAGGATTGAGGTTTATTAGTTACGTATAGGAAAAAAGGTTATGGATGAAACATTCCATAACCTTTTTTAATATGTAGAATTGTCCTTTTCGAAAGTTTTGTTTCAACTTTTCGTCTAAAGAGACAAAAAGTTGTCACAAATCGGTCACAATTAGCATAAACATAAAATAGACGAAATGAACTTATTTCCAAAAAGGCTTGGTTTATTCCGATCATGATTTGTAGAGCTGAAAAAGTATGGATGAAAAGTTCACTATATTCCCAAGGAGGTAGATCGTATGAAAACTATTCTTGCTATCGCTGGACTTATTTGGGTTCTATCACATGGCATTCCAATTTATGAAGGAGAACAAATTCGCAGTGCTCTAAATAAAAATTTTAATGAATATCATATCATTGATCGGCAAGATAATGTTGTGACAGTTCGAGTAAATGACTGTTTTCATACGGTAACCGTTGAAGGAACTTCAGTAGTGAATGATACAAAAGTATGTGATCAGCAATAATTATATATGGAAAGAAAAAATTCTCAGGTTAAATATCTGAAAATTTAAATTAAAACATTATAGACGAAGAATAAGCGGGGGCGGGTAATCCCCGCTTATTCTTGTTTCACTTTATTGAATTTTGATGAGAGATATAATGATTTTTTGACAAAAAGGAAAGGGTATACTGAAAATTGAGATTAAGAAGCTAATGCGTTGTTAAGAATAATCATAAAGTGTAAATATACTCTTATGGGGTATCATGCGTAGATATTTAATGCTATAATTGATATACTCATAAAAAACAATTGTTTTATTGGATGAAGAGAAACTTTAAGAAGGTGATAATATGGATCATAAAGAGCATGAAGCAGTAACACATAGATCAGAAAAAGAAAAAGAACAGATTATAAATAGATTAAAGAGAATTGAAGGACAGGTCCGCGGTATTCAAAACATGATTGAAAATGATCGTTATTGCGTAGATATTTTAGTGCAAATTTCAGCGATTAATGCAGCGATGAAAAAAGTAGGAATGGGCGTTCTCAAAAATCATACGAGTCATTGTGTTTCAGGAGCTATTAAAAATGGAAATGGTGACGAAGCAATTGAAGAATTAATGACAGTATTTGAACGTTTTTCAAAAGCGTAAAAACAAGCTAGTATTTAACTGGCTTGTTTTTTTGTTTACCCTCATATTGGATTTGGGTGTATTGTAGTGAAAAAGTGTGTGTAAAATAAACTTTTAGAAAATAATTGAAAAATCATGATACAAAACCATTGATTACCTTAGGGGGGTATGGTAAGATGTAATTGTGATTAACAAACAATGAATAAACAAGAGGAGGATTTTAAATGGAACAGTTAACATTACAGGTTGAAGGTATGTCTTGTGGACATTGTGTAAATGCTATCGAAAGCAGTGTGAAAGAGCTAAACGGTGTTGAACAAGTGAAGGTTCAATTAGCAGAAGGAACTGTTGAAGTTACTATCGACTCGTCTGCTGTAACATTAAAAGATATCGTTGCTGTAATCGAAGATCAAGGATACGATGTTCAATAATTATTTTTAGATATGGAAATAAATCGTACTTTAAATGAAGTACGATTTATTTTGCTAATCATTATACCTCATAAGGGTATATAGAGGTGAGAGACATGAATGAAAAAAAAGAGGCCAATCTTCAAATATTAGGAATGACATGTGCGGCATGTGCAAATAGAATTGAAAAAGGTCTAAAAAAAGTAGAAGGTGTTCATGAGGCAAATGTAAATTTTGCGCTTGAAAAAACAAAAATAATGTACGATCCAACTAAAACAAATCCGCAACAATTTAAAGAAAAAGTTGAATCATTAGGATATGGAATTGTAAGTGATAAAGCTGAATTTACTGTTTCAGGAATGACATGTGCAGCATGTGCAAATAGAGTTGAAAAGCGTTTAAATAAGTTAGATGGTGTGAACAAGGCGACAGTAAATTTTGCTTTAGAATCAGCCACAGTAGACTTTAACCCTGATGAAGTTAATGTAAATGAAATGAAGAGCGCGATTACGAAGCTAGGATATAAATTAGAAGTGAAACCAGATGATCAAGATGCATCAACTGATCATCGATTACAAGAAATTGAAAGACAAAAGAAGAAGTTTATTATTTCGTTTATTTTATCTTTCCCATTATTGTGGGCAATGGTTAGTCATTTCTCATTTACGTCATTTATTTATTTACCGGATATGTTAATGAACCCTTGGGTGCAACTAGCACTTGCAACTCCTGTTCAATTTATCATTGGTGGACAGTTTTATGTTGGGGCTTATAAAGCGTTACGCAATAAAAGTGCTAATATGGATGTTCTCGTGGCGCTTGGAACGTCGGCCGCGTACTTCTATAGTGTATATTTAAGTATTCAATCTATTGGTTCTTCGGAACATATGACAGATTTATATTTTGAAACGAGTGCGGTACTTATTACATTAATTATTTTAGGTAAATTATTTGAAGCGAAAGCAAAAGGGCGCTCATCAGAAACAATTAAAAAATTGATGGGTTTACAAGCGAAGACAGCTACAGTTGTGCGAGATGGAACAGAAATAAAAATTTTGATTGAAGAAGTAGTAGCTGGTGATATCGTCTATGTAAAGCCTGGTGAAAAAATACCAGTAGATGGTGAGATTGTAGAAGGAAAGTCAGCAATTGATGAATCGATGTTAACGGGTGAAAGTATTCCTGTTGATAAGTCAATTGGGGATGTAGTAATAGGTTCGACAATAAATAAAAATGGATTTTTAAAAGTGAAAGCAACTAAGGTAGGAAGAGATACTGCATTAGCTCAAATTATTAAAGTAGTAGAAGAGGCACAAGGTTCAAAAGCTCCTATTCAAAGGGTAGCAGATCAAATTTCAGGTATTTTCGTACCGGTTGTAGTTGTGATTGCGATTATCACCTTTGCAGTATGGATGATATTTGTTACACCTGGTGATTTTGGCGGAGCACTTGAGAAAATGATAGCAGTACTTGTTATTGCTTGTCCATGTGCATTAGGTCTTGCAACGCCTACATCTATTATGGCAGGATCAGGAAGATCGGCTGAGTATGGTATTTTATTTAAAGGTGGAGAGCATTTAGAAGCAACGCACCGATTAGATACGGTTATTCTAGATAAAACGGGTACAGTGACAAATGGGAAGCCGGTATTAACAGATGTAATTGTAGCAGATGGATTCAATGAAAATGAACTGCTTAGATTAGTAGGGGCAGCAGAAAGAAATTCTGAACATCCGCTTGCAGAAGCGATTGTAGAAGGAATTAAAGAAAAGAAAATTGATATCCCAAGTTCAGAAACGTTTGAAGCGATTCCGGGATTTGGTATCGAATCAGTTGTAGAAGGAAAACACTTATTAATTGGTACACGTCGATTAATGAAGAAATTCAATATTGATATTGAAGAAGTTTCTAAATCAATGGAAGCGCTAGAACGAGAAGGAAAAACAGCAATGCTTATTGCAATCGATAAAGAATATGCTGGTATAGTTGCCGTTGCAGATACTGTGAAAGATACTTCAAAAGCAGCTATCGCAAGACTGAAAAAAATGGGTCTAGACGTTGTGATGATTACAGGAGATAATACACAAACTGCTCAGGCAATTGCAAAGCAAGTTGGTATTGATCACGTAATTGCAGAAGTATTGCCAGAAGGAAAAGCAGAAGAAGTGAAAAAACTGCAAGCAAATGGTAAGAAAGTAGCGATGGTTGGAGACGGGATAAATGATGCTCCTGCTCTTGCTACAGCGAACATTGGTATGGCAATTGGAACGGGAACGGATGTAGCGATGGAAGCAGCGGATATAACGTTAATCCGCGGTGACTTAAATAGTATTGCTGATGCGATATTTATGAGTAAAATGACGATAAGAAATATTAAACAAAATTTATTCTGGGCATTAGCTTATAACGCGTTAGGAATTCCAATTGCGGCATTAGGTTTCTTAGCCCCTTGGGTTGCTGGGGCAGCGATGGCATTTAGTTCTGTATCCGTTGTATTAAATGCATTACGATTACAAAGAGTTAAATTAAAACCTTAAAAAGCTACATTAAGTAATTGAATAGAATTAAAAAACAATACTTGAATAAGTATTGTTTTTTTGTTCGTATAGAAATTAAAACGATATAATAAAGCAGAAATATAGAATCGTATGTAGTAGAAAAGTTAAGAGGTAGTTTGGTAAGGAGACTTATATATGTTAAAAGATATTATAATTAGAACATTCCAGAAAAAAGATTTAGATCAAGTATTACAATTGTTCTATGAAACAGTTCATACGGTTAATGCAAAAGATTATAATGAGTTACAGCTACAGGCGTGGGCACCGGAGCGACTAGATAGAGAAAATTGGTTACAGTCTTTAGAAAAGAATATTAGCTATGTAGCGGATCATAAAGGTATGATTGTGGGGTTTGGGGATTATAACGATGATCGTTACGTAGATCGTTTATTTACGCATAAAGATTATCAAGGAAAAAGAGTCGCTTCATACATACTACAGAAGTTAGAAAAAGAAGCAGTGAACTTGGGACATAGGGAGATATATACAGAGGCGAGCATTACCGCAAAACCTTTTTTTGAAAGTAAAGATTTTATTTGCATAAAAGAACAAAAGAAACAGCATAATGGTCAGATTTTTATTAATTATGTTATGAAAAAATATCCTTCTCATAAATGAGAAGGATATTTTTTCATTATTTTACAGCTTCTTTTAGTTCTTTACCAGCTTTGAAAGCAGGTACTTTAGAAGCTGCGATTTGCATTTCTTCACCAGTTTGTGGGTTACGGCCTGTACGAGCAGCTCTTTCGCGAACTTCGAATGTACCGAATCCGATAAGTTGTACTTTTTCACCAGCAGCTAAAGTGTTAGTGATTGATTCTACTACAGTTTGTACAACTACAGTAGCTTCTTTTTGAGAAATCTCAGCATTTTGTGCTACGTTTTTAATTAATTCTGTTTTGTTCATGTTTTTCACCTCATATGTAAATAATGCTATTTAAGTTGTTATTATAACGTATAAAACATTCGAGAACAAGTGTACGTACATATATTCGCAAAAAAAATGAAATTTGTAATATTTTTAGGGTTCTTTATAGACATTCTATTTAAGCCGACAGAGATTTGTTCTTCATTTCAGTCTTCTCTTGATAAGAAGATAGTTTCTTATTATAAGATATGAAGTAAGGTAGTGCTACAAATAACATACCTCCTACTAAATTTCCAAAGAAAACAAAAATAAAGTTTGGAAAATATTCAGCCCAAGTGAAATGACCGGCAAAAATTGCGGCTGGGATGACAAACATATTTGCTACAACGTGTTGAAATCCAATCGCAACAAAAGTCATAACTGGGAACCAAATACCGATAATCTTTCCGATAAATTCTTTACTTCCCATACTGAGCCAAACAGCTAAACAAACGAGCCAATTACATCCGATTGCAGAAATAAATGCTTGCAATGGTGTATCTTGTAGTTTCGCTTGAGCGATAGAAATAGTTTTCGCTAAAAAAGCTCCTTCAGTTAAGCCAACGATATGGCCGAAAAAGTAGGCTACAAATACAGCCCCTATGAAATTGCTAAACGTAACAATAACTAAATTTCGTATGAAATGAAATAAAGTAATTTTCTTTTGAAGCCAAGCCATAGAAACTGTCATCATGTTACCAGTTACTAGTTCACCGCCTGCAAGAATAACGAGAATAAGACCGATAGGGAATACAGCAGCGCCTAGAAAACTAGTAAATGATCCCCAATATTTTGGCATTGTTCCAATAACATGAATATCGAGTAAATACCCTAATGCGATAAAAGCACCGCCAAAAAAACCGAGAATTAGCATAGGGAGTAATGATAAATGAGCTTTTTTCCTTCCGGAATTCGCAGCAAGTTCCGTAATTTCTTCTGGTGTAAATACAGACATGAATAACCCCTCCGTAATAAAATGATGGAATGAATAGAAAAAGATTCGAAAATATATGTATTATAAAAATATGGTATGACTTCTGTATAAAATTGTCAAAGTGAATAGGGAGGAAATTACATATTAATAACATAGTTCATGTTGTCACATTAATGTAACAATAAGGATTTAAAGTGTTTCTAGAGGTGAAAACATGAATACAAATCATGTAAAAAAAGAACGAAAAAAATCAATCGTAAAGATATTTATTATTAGTTTTATAAGTATATTAATGATACTAGTAAGTTTGTATTATTATGCGACAGAAATAGAACGAAAACTAGTAACAGTTACATGGAATGAAATAGAAGCTTCTGCAATTCCTAAAGAATTTAATAATAAAAAAATATTACAGTTTTCAGATGTACATTTAGGGCCAGAGTTTACATTGAAGCAACTTGAACATTTGGTGGAGAAGATGAATGAATTACATCCAGATATAGTAGTTTTTACCGGAGATTTAATAGATAAATTTGGTTCTTATAGTGCAGAAAGAGAGGAAGCGAAGGCTATTTTGCAGAAAATTTATGCTCCCTTAGGGAAATATGCTGTGTTTGGGAATCATGATAGGGGCGGGGGCGGTAGTTTATTTTACAAAAAATATATGGAGGAAGCTGGTTTTTCTGTATTAGTAAATGAAGTGCAGAAAATTAAAGTGGAAAACGGCAAATATATTACAATATCAGGTTTGGATGATTTTCTATTAGGGAAGCCGAAAATAGATTCAACTTTAAAAAACTTGAAACAAAATGATTTCAACATGTTATTAGTACATGAGCCGGATGTTGTAACCAAAATAAATCGTTACCCAGTTGATCTTCAACTGTCAGGACATAGTCACGGAGGACAAGTCCAAATCCCTTTTGTAGGTCCGTTAATTACTACCAAACTAGCTGAGAGTTATGTTGAAGGTATGTATGAAGTGAAGGGGAAGAGTAAGCAGTCATATTTATATGTAAATCGTGGTATTGGGACTACTAGGATGCCTGTTAGATTTTGTAGTGTACCTGAACTTTCAGTTTTTGTGTTGAAGCAAAAGAGTGACTAGAATATTTAACAATATGATTCGGAGGAACGTGCGATGTTGGGCGATGGAAAACAGTTTCTTAAAACTTTAGATGTGACAAAGTAATTTTCATAAATAAAAAACAACAATAGGACCTATAAAGGGTCCTATTGTTGTTTTTATCCTGCATTGATTGCCCATAAATGTCCGATTGATGGGGGCTAATTATAGTTTTACTTTGTTATTTTTGCAAGGAAAGACCATCAAAATATGTTCTATAGTTATTTGAGAATTCGAAGTTGTTTTTTGCATCCCAATTAATAGACCAAGACATTAGGCCGCGGAATGCAGGATAGCCACTCTGGTTAGAAAGTTTATACTTTCCTCCGAACGGAACTCCTTTAATGATATAATTTAAAGCTTTTTTCATTTCAGTTGGCGAAATGTATCCACCACTTGGAGCTGCCGCTGGTGCTGCTGGAAGCCCAATCATGACTTGATCTGAACGAAGAGCTGGGAAAATGTTATTTGCATTACCACCTACAGGAAAACCATGTAAGAGCATATCTGCCATAGCGACCTCGTAGTCTGCAGTACCTTGATTGTAGTTATTACCGTCCATTCCAATCCCGCTACCAGCGTTGTAGTGTTGAACATGAATGTATGTTAGTTTATCTTTCACTCCGTAAATAATTGGTAAATATGCACCCCATATGCTTCCATATGCGCTATAACCGCCTTGAACATAAGCTGTTTCAGGAGCCATGCTTAATAGAAAATCTGGACCATAATGATCTGAGATTGTTCGAATAGCTGATATAAGATTTACGATTTGGGGAGTAGTTGGATTTTTGAAATTAGTATCATTTCCGTTTAAGTAAATACCTGATTCAAGGTCAATATCTATTCCATCAAAACCGTATTTATCGATTAGAGACTGTATGGAATTAATAAAACGATCCTTAGCGGCATTGTCAGGAAGTAAAACGACTCCATTTTGTCCACCTATTGAAAGAACTACTTTCTTTCCTTTACTTTTTAAATAAGAAATATCTGATTTGAAGTCTGCATCTGTACCATACACAGGAGAAAATTCAACAGTGGAACGATCACCACCAGTTTCACCAAAAGATACATTGATTACATCCCATTTTGGTGAAACGTCTTTTAATTTAATAATGCCAGTACCGTTATCAAAGTTATGCCAATATCCAACGAGTAATTTTGAACCTAAATTGTTTGCTGCTTGTGCTTGGAAAGGGGATAGCGGTAGAAGTAAGAATATTACTAAAATACAACAAAAAAATTTGAACTTGTTTAACATATCAACACTCCTATACAAAAAGTTGTCTAGATGTATAATCTTGTTTATTTAATAATATCTGAAAATTCTTTCTTTTGTAAGGGGACTATAATTTTCTCAACAATTGTGTATGGGAAAGTATTAAACCTAATGTAATAATTTTTGAAGAAGGTTGAATTGTAATTGTTGAATTCAGAATATTTTGATATATTTTAAAGTATAGGACAAAATCTTTCGCACAGTACTCTTACATAAGTTTCAAAATTTAGTTTGGAAGGGGATGTACAAGATTTGGATAAAAATCTAAAGAAAGACCTCAAAATACGCCACATTACAATGATTTCAATTGGCGGCGTAATAGGGGCTGGTTTGTTTGTTGGAAGTGGTGCAGTTGTACATTCGGCAGGACCAGGTTCTATCGTTTCATATGCATTAGCAGGACTTCTAGTCATTTTCGTCATGAGAATGCTAGGAGAAATGGCAGCTGTTAATCCGACAAGTGGTTCATTTGCAACGTATGCAAGAGAAGTGGTTGGTCCTTGGGCGGGTTATACAATAGGCTGGTTATACTGGTTTTTTTGGGTAATTGTTATTGCAATAGAAGCCACAGCAGGTGCTGGTATTATCCAATATTGGATTCCACAAATACCGCTTTGGTTATTAAGTTTAATATTAACAATTTTATTAACGCTGACGAACGTTTTTTCGGTGAAATCATTTGGAGAGTTTGAATATTGGTTTTCTTTTATTAAAGTAATAAGTATTGTTTTGTTCCTTTGTCTAGGTCTTGCTGTTATTTTAGGATTTGTTCCAGGAACAGAAGCACCCGGCACTTCGAATTTAATTGGACAAGGTGGGTTTATGCCAAACGGTATAAGTTCGGTCTTGCTTGGAATTACTGTTGTTATATTTTCATTTATGGGATCAGAGATTGTAGCAGTAGCGGCTGGTGAATCTGCAGAACCTGTAAAAGCAGTAAAAACAGCAACAAACAGTGTGATTTGGCGTATTCTTGTATTTTTTATTGGGTCTATAGCGGTAGTTGTTACGCTACTGCCATGGAATTCAGCAAACATATTAAAAAGTCCATTTGTAGCTGTACTTGAACATATAGGAATACCAGCGGCAGCACAAATTATGAATTTTATCGTTTTAACAGCTGTACTTTCTTGCTTAAATTCAGGCTTATATACAAATTCAAGAATGCTTTTTTCAATGGCAGAAAGAGGAGATGCGCCAAAGTCATTTTTAAAATTGAACAGTAGTGGTGTTCCTGTTCGAGCGGTTTTATTTGGAACTTTCTTCGCTTATATTGGAGTTGTTTTTAGTTACATTTCTCCAGATAAAGTCTTTTTGTTTTTAGTGAATGCATCTGGCGGGATTGCGTTACTAGTTTATCTCGTTATTGCAGTTTCGCATTTAAAGATGCGTAAAAAAATGGGGAAAGTAGAACAACAAAATTTGAAAGTGAAAATGTGGCTTTTTCCGTATGTAACGTATGTTACAATTGCTGCTATTATAGCAGTTTTAGTTGCGATGTTCGCAATTGATACTTTACGTTCACAAGCACTTTTAACAATGTTTGTTACAGTTCTTATCATACTTTCTTATTTTATTTTTAATAGAAATAAAAATAGCACAGTTTTGCATCCTAAAAGTAAGAATGAGGAATCTGTTCGATTCTAATTTTCTTATTTTCGAAGAGAGTTACACCTAGTCATTGCTATAAAAGAATCATATATAATCATAGAAACAAGTAATTACTATTGTCATAGTGGATATAAACTTTTTTCTTGACTTTTTATACGAAGGCGAGCAAAATGGTAAAAAAGGAAGGGGGGATGATGATGGAAGAGTACGTATTAGAGCTGTATAACCTGTTATATACGACAGAATGGCAAGATATTGTTTCGTTTCTAGGAATCGTATTTTGCATGAAAATTGTAATTGTATATATGGAAGAGCAAGGTATGTTCTATTCCTTCTCATCTCCGTTCGATGTGCAGCGCGAGCCGTTGCTAAACTATGCCAATGTGAATTACGAACAATTTCCTTTTGTAGTTTTCTTTATGATTCGATTTATTACAGCAATTGTAAGGAAAAAGGAAAGTGATGATGAAGAGTGCCACGCAACTTGTAAGGTAGCTAACGTTTTTTAAGCTAAATACAAGGAGGAGATTTATATGTGGTTTCGATTTCTTATGATTGGTTTCTTTTCATTAACAGCAATTTCATTAATGGGATATCAAGTGTCTGAAATTTTTCAAGCATATAGCGATACATTTTTTAACAAAAACTAATCGCATTGCTATTTGAATAATAAAGCGATAAAATCCTTCTTAAGAAGTTTTATTAAGAAGGATTTTTTTCTTTGTCTGGTCTTGCTGTGTCAAACTATTGTCACATTTACACTGTGAATAATATGTTAAAATAGTGAGGTTATGTATACATACTTGAAGGAAGAGGGAGTGACCATTTTGGTGGATCAATCAACAAATCAGAAAAGCTATGCTCCTATTGTGATAACGCTTTCTGTAATTGTAAATGCGATTATTTTATTTTTGTTCTTTGGACCTGTTGGCTATGAAGGAGAAGTACATTTTGATGTAACGATTTTACCAATGTTAAACGCGATTTTTAATAGCTTTACGTTCGTATTTTTATTAGCAGCGTTATTCTCTATTATTAAAAAGAATGTGAAAATGCATCGTGGTTTTATCCTTGCAGCATTTACGACAACTTTACTATTTTGTGTGTCGTATTTATCGTATCATTACTTAGCACCGGCAACACATTTTGGCGGAGAAGGATTCATTAAATATGTGTATTTCATCATTTTAATTACACATATTATCCTAGCAGCAATTATCGTACCACTTGCATTGTTTGCGCTTGTATTTGGTTTTACAAATCAATTAACACGTCACCGTAAAATTGTACGTTGGACGATGCCGATTTGGTTATATGTAAGTTTATCTGGTGTTATTGTTTACTTAATGATCTCACCTTATTACCAATAAAAAAATCTCAGCCTGTAGGCTGGGATTTTTTTATTAAGCAAATATTTTTGTGAAATGAAAAAAATATGGTATACAAAAGTATAGTTGCTTTTCATATAGAAGGGATGGTAAAGAAATATGCAAAATTTTGTATTTCGTAATCCAACGAAACTTATTTTCGGTAAAGGTCAATTAGAACAGTTAAAAACTGAAATTCCACAGTTCGGTAAAAAAGTTCTTCTCGTATACGGGGGAGGCAGCATTAAAAGAAACGGTATTTATGATAATGTAATTTCTATTTTAAAGGATATTAATGCAGAAGTATTTGAATTAACAGGTGTTGAACCGAATCCACGTGTATCAACTGTAAAGAAAGGGATTCAAATTTGTAAAGAGAATGGTGTTGAATTTATTTTAGCAGTTGGTGGAGGAAGTGTAATCGACTGTACGAAGGCAATTGCAGCTGGTAGTAAGTACGATGGAGATGTATGGGATATTGTAACGAAAAAAACATTTGCTAATGAGGCATTACCATTTGGTACTGTACTTACTCTTGCAGCAACAGGATCTGAAATGAATGCAGGCTCGGTAATTACAAACTGGGAAACGAATGAAAAGTATGGATGGGGTAGCCCGGTTACTTTCCCGCAGTTTTCGATTTTAGATCCAGTTCATACTACTTCTGTACCGAAAGATCAAACAATTTACGGTATGGTAGATATTATGTCGCACGTATTAGAACAATATTTCCATCATGGAACGAATACAGAACTACAAGATCGTTATTGTGAAGCTGTTTTAAAAACAGTAATTGAGACAGCTCCTAAGCTTTTAAGTGATTTAGAAAATTATGAGCATAGAGAAACTATTTTATATTGTGGTACTATGGCGTTAAACGGCATTTTAGCAATGGGAGTAAAAGGAGATTGGGCGACTCATAATATTGAGCATGCAGTTTCTGCTGTTCATGATATACCACACGGGGGTGGCCTTGCGATTTTATTCCCGAACTGGATGAAGCATGTTGTAGAGGGAAATGTAAGTCGTTTTAAACAGTTTGCTATTCGAGTATTCAATGTAGAAACAGATGGAAAGACTGATCGAGAAATTGCGTTAGAAGGAATTCAGGCGTTACGTCAATTTTGGACTTCAATTGAGGCGCCAGTAACATTATCTGATTACGCTATTGGAGAAAATGAAATTGATTTAATGGCGGATAAAGCGATGGCGTATGGTGAATTTGGTAACTTTAAAAAATTAAATAAAGATGATGTTTTAAGTATATATAAAGCTTCTTTATAAGTGAATTTAGAAAAGAAATCTATTTGATTGTTTGATCGAATAGGTTTCTTTTTTTTGCTGTTTATAAATGTTTGTGGATGTTTTTGATTTTTTTTGATTGTTTATGGTTGATTTTTGTGACCGTTTTCATTATACTGTAATCAAAGAAGAGGTGAATAAAATGTTAACTCCTGAACGTCATCAAATGATATTGCAACTTGTAAAAGAACAGAAAGTTGTAAAATTACAGCAATTAGTTGAAAGAACAGAAAGCTCTGAGTCGACAATTCGCCGTGATTTAGCACAATTGGAAAAGCAAAGGTTATTAAAAAGAGTTCATGGTGGTGCCGCTGTTTTAACAGGAAAAGGGCAAGAACCAACGATGGTCGAAAAATCATCCAAAAACATTCAAATAAAACAACAAATTGCTAAGTATGCGGCTAGCGTTATTGAACAAGGTGATTGTATTTATTTAGATGCAGGAAGTACAACATTTGAAATGATTCCATTTTTAATAAATAAAGATGTTACTGTCGTTACGAATGGACTTATGCATATTGAAGCTTTAGTTGAAAATAATATTCGTGCGTATTTACTAGGCGGAATGATGAAGAGTAGGACGAAAGCTTTAATCGGTGCTATGGCACAGGAAAGTATGCAGAAGTATCGTTTTGATAAATGTTTTTTA
This sequence comes from Bacillus cereus group sp. MYBK108-1, assembly GCF_051917185.1. Lineage (NCBI taxonomy): Bacteria > Bacillati > Bacillota > Bacilli > Caryophanales > Bacillaceae > Bacillus > Bacillus cereus group sp. MYBK108-1. The sequence continues at coordinate 6,883 of NZ_JBQAHZ010000041.1, read as the reverse complement.
GGTGCAAATGGTGTACATGAACAGCTTGGCTTTACAACGCCAGATCCAGAAGAAGCGCTCTTAAAACAAATGGCATTAACATTAGCAAACGAAGGATATTTCTTAATTGATGAAAGTAAGTTTTCAGAAGTTGCGTTTGCGAGAATTGCAAATGTTGAAGATGCAAATATTATTACAAACCATTTAGAAATTGATTTAGAAAAATATAAACAACAAACCAATGTAATTGAGGCTGATAAACAATGATCTATACAGTTACTTTAAACCCATCTATTGATTATGTAGTGCAAGTTTCTTCCTTTGATTTAGGAACAATAAATCGAGCGGAAAAAGATATGAAGTTTCCTGGAGGAAAAGGAATTAATGTTTCTCGTGTTCTTCAGCGTTTAGGTGTTAAAAATATAGCACTTGGATTTACTGGTGGATTTACTGGTCAATTTATTAAAGAGGTATTACAGACGGAAGGTGTAACAACAAACTTCGTCCAAGTAGATGAAGATACTCGCATTAATGTGAAAATAAAAGGGGAAGAAGAAACAGAATTAAATGGCCAAGGTCCTATTGTAACAAAAGAGCAGTTCGAACAGTTAATGAAAAAAATTGAGAGTATGCAACCTGGAGATTGTGTTGTACTTGCTGGGAGTGTACCAGTTTCTATTCCAAGTACCTTTTACGAATCAATTGCTGCGTTTGGAGCTGAAAAAGGTATTCGTGTAGTAGTAGATGCAAGTGGAAGTGCACTGCAACATGTAATTAAAAATAAGCCATTTTTAATTAAGCCAAACCACCATGAACTTGGTGAGTTGTTTGGAGTGGAGCTTTCAACAGTAGAGGACGTTTTACCTTATGGAAGAAAATTAATTGAACAAGGTGTAAAACACGTTATCGTATCGATGGCTGGAGAGGGAGCTTTATTATTTACGGCAGAAGGTATATATGAAGCGACTGTTCCAAAAGGTGTTGTAATTAATTCAGTTGGGGCCGGGGATTCTCTTGTTGCAGGGTTTGTAGGCAAATATGAACAGACAAAAGATATTGAAAAGGCATTTCAATACGGCGTTGCAACAGGGAGTGCAACAGCATTTTCAGCTGATTTATGTAAGAAGGAAAAAGTAGAAGAATTATTGTCGCAAGTAATTGTAGCTAAGCGATAGGGGGAAGCAACATATGAAAATTACAGAACTATTAAAAAGGGATACAGTCATTATGGATTTGACAGCTTCAAATAAAGAAGCTGTCATAGATGAATTAGTTGAGAAATTAAACGGGGCAAATCGTTTAAATAGTAAAACGGAATTTAAAGAAGCTATTTTAAAGCGGGAGGCCCAAAGTACGACTGGAATAGGGGAAGGTATTGCAATACCTCATGCGAAGACAAAGGCTGTTAAACAACCATCGATTTGTTTTGGTAGAAGTGTAAGCGGTATCAATTATGAGTCGCTTGACGGACAGCCAGCACACTTATTCTTTATGATTGCTGCAAGTGAAGGAGCGAATAATACTCATTTAGAAACGTTGTCTCGTTTATCGACATTATTAATGGATGAAGGATTTCGCAAGCAACTATTAGAAGCAAAGGATGAAAGTGAGCTTCTTCAACTATTTGATGAAAAAGAGAATGAAAAAGAAGAAGAGATTGAAGTCGCAAAACCAGAAGGAAATGAACCGTACGTACTTGCTGTTACAGCTTGTCCAACTGGAATCGCTCACACATATATGGCAGCGGATAGCTTAAAAGCAAAAGCGACAGAGTTAGGAATAGCGATTAAAGTTGAAACAAACGGATCAACAGGTATTAAAAACGGTTTAACGAAAGAGGATATTGAACGTGCAACAGCTATTATTGTTGCGGCGGATAAACAAGTAGAAATGAATCGTTTTGCTGGTAAACATGTCATTCAAGTGCCAGTTGCTGATGGGATTCGAAAAACGGAAAATTTGCTTAAGCGAGCTGTCAAACAAGATGCACCAATCTTTAAAGGTGTAAAAGAGGACGGGAAATCAGAAAGTATTGAGGGAGAAAAAGGATTAGGAATTTATAAGCATTTAATGAGCGGTGTAAGTAATATGCTTCCATTCGTTGTTGGTGGCGGGATTTTAATAGCGCTAGCGTTTTCGTTTGGTGGTATAAAGGCGGAAGGTCCTTTAGCTGAATTGTTCATGTCAATTGGTGGAGGAAAAACAGGTGCGTTTTTATTCCTTGTACCAATTTTAGCTGGATTTATTGCAAGTTCTATTGCTGATCGTCCTGGTTTTATGCCTGGTGTTGTAGGTGGATTTTTAGCGGCGAATGCGAATGCTGGATTTTTAGGTGGATTAATTGCTGGTTTCTTAGCTGGATATGTTGTTTTAGGGTTGAAAAGATTATTTTCAGGACTACCAGTACAATTAGAAGGAATTAAACCTGTATTGTTATATCCAGTCTTTGGATTATTGATTACAGGAGTTGTAATGCAAAAAGTAGTAATTCCGCCTGTAGTAGCATTAAATGAAATGTTGACAGGGTGGTTAAATGGTTTAAACGGTACGAATGCTATATTACTAGGTCTTATTTTAGGTGGTATGATGGCAATTGATATGGGGGGGCCAATTAATAAAGCGGCATTTACCTTTGGTATTGCTGCAATAGAAGCGCAGAATTTTGGAGTGCACTCAGCAGTTATGGCTGGTGGGATGGTACCACCACTTGCGATTGCATTCGCAACTACATTCTTTAAATCAAAGTTTACAGAAGCGGAACGTAAATCTGGTTTAACAAATTATATTATGGGAGCGTCGTTCATTACAGAAGGTGCGATTCCGTTTGCAGCTGCAGATCCGGTTCGAGTAATCGTAAGTTGTGTTGTTGGTTCAAGTATTGCAGGTGCGTTATCTATGTTATTCCAAATTACATTACCGGCACCGCATGGTGGATTATTTGTAATAGCGTTAGTAAATAAACCGTTACTATATATTTTCTCTATATTAATTGGAACAATTGTCTCGGCTGTTATGCTAGGTGTTTGGAAAAAGAAAGTTCAATAACAAATAAAAAGAGAGCAGTTTTTAGTAGCTGCTCTCTTTTTATTACAAAAAAATAGGTTAACAATTGAATATTGATGTTTTTTGGTAAAAGATGTAACGAATTGTGAATTTTTTGTAACAAAAAAGTAACACTGTAATTTTTTTTGGAAAAAAGTTCTTGTGCTCGTATATGAAAAATATATGAAAACCACTGGAGATTGTATTAGAAATGCATTTTATTAATATGGAAATTTATGTTACAACTCGTTAATCGTATATTACGAATGCTTTGTAATTGTGTGATTTCTAAAAATTCTAAAAATCTGTTGCTATAATGAAAATACGAAAACAAAGCAAATGGAGGCTATTCATGAAAAAATTATTAGGTATAGCAACAGCAGCAGTTTTTGGTCTTGGGATTTTTGCGGGTTCTGCTAAAGCGGAAACAATTGTAACAACAGACGTATTAAATGTTAGAGAAAACCCAAATGTAGAGTCAAAGCTTGTAGGTAAAGTGTTCAGTGGGAATACACTAGATGTTATAAATACAGAAAATGGATGGACAAAAATTAAGTTGAACGGTAAGGAAGTGTTTGTAAGTGCCGATTTTACAAAGAGCACATATTATGTAACGGCGGGCGTATTAAATGTTCGTGCTGGAGCGAATACTGATTCTGAAATTTTAGGTAAACTTAATAAAAATGATGTGATTGAAACGACGAATCAAGTTCAAAATGAATGGTTACAATTCGACTACAATGGAAAAGTTGGATATGTTCACGTGCCATTTTTAACAGGAACAGCACCTGTAATCGAAAAGAAAGAGGTTGTAGCTCAAGAAGAAGCGCCAGCTAGAACAAATACGCCAGTTAAAACAAATACGCCAGTTAAAAATAATACAGTAGTTAAGAATAAAGAGTCTGTTAAGAGTAACGATTCTATTAAGAATGTAGAATCAAGTAAACCTGTGGTAAAAGAAAAACCGGCTGCAAAACCAGTTGCAAAATCTACTGAAACAAGTGCGCCTACTGGTGGTCGTGAAATTACAGTAGAAGCGACGGCATATACAGCAGATCCGAGTGAGAATGGTTCGTATGGTGGTCGTGTATTAACTGCAATGGGGCATGATTTAACAGCAAATCCAAATATGAAAGTAATTGCTGTTGATCCGAAAGTAATTCCGCTTGGATCAAAAGTATGGGTAGAAGGATATGGAGAAGCGATTGCTGGAGACACCGGTGGTGCGATTAAAGGAAATCGTATTGATGTATTAGTCGGTTCAGATGGTAGTGCTAATAGCTGGGGGCGCAAATCTGTAAAAGTGAAAGTTATACAATAGGTTATCGATATTAATATAAAAAGCGGTTGCTTGAAACTATGTAAGCAGCCGCTTTTTATGGATTATTGAAATGGATAAATAGTTTTACCTGTAATAATTTTATATGCACTGCAAAATTGCGTTTGTATATATTCTGTATTTTTATTTTCTGGATGTAATGTTGTTTCATGGAGAGTAGAATGAAAAGCCCGTAGTAAACAATTTAGGGCGAAGTATAATTCCTCTTGTGAACAATTTTGTTCTTTTGTAGAAGTGGCTAAAATGAGGTCTTTTGTCAAAGATGAAAAATTGATGGTGGATTGTTTCATAGTTAACTCATCCTCTCGAAACTATTTTTATCATGTATATGCAGAATTGGACAAACTATGTTCTTTTTTCTGTATAATTTCATGTACCGAAATGAAAGAACTTGCAATCATGCCGTTAAAATTGGTAAGATTGGGTATAATCAATAGATGGAGTATATTACATAAAGAGAGTTGAATGATATGGGAGAAGTGCAACGTGAAAAAGTTGCTGTCATCATTGGACCAACTGCTGTTGGAAAGACGAAGTTAAGTATCGATCTTGCCAAAGCGTTGAACGGTGAAATTATTAGTGGTGATTCCATGCAGATCTATCGAACGATGGATATTGGAACCGCAAAGGTAACAAAAGCAGAGATGGACGGAATTCCACATTATATGATCGATATAAAAAATCCGGAAGATTCATTTTCTGTCGCGGAATTTCAAGAACGTGTTCGCAAGCATATTCGAGAAATTACAGAACGTGGTAAATTACCAATTATAGTTGGTGGGACCGGTCTTTATATACAATCTGTTTTATTCGATTATCAGTTTACAGATGATGCTGGTGATGTGATATACCGAGAGCAAATGGAAAAGTTAGCTTTAGAACGCGGTGTGGAATATGTACATAAAAAATTGCAAGAAGTAGATCCAGAAAGTGCGGAGCGTATTCATGCAAATAATGTACGACGTGTCATTCGGGCGTTAGAAATTTTCCACACGACGGGTGAAAAAATGAGTGAACAAATTGAGAAACAAGAAAAAGAGTTACTCTATGATGTTTCATTAATTGGCTTGACAATGGATCGAGAAATGCTATACGATCGCATTAACTTACGAGTGGATTTGATGATGGAACAAGGCCTATTAGAGGAAGTAGAAGGGCTGTATAATAGAGGGATACGAGATTGTCAATCTATTCAAGCGATTGGATATAAAGAAATCTATGATTATTTTGAGAATCGAGCCTCTTTAGAAGATGCGGTGTCACAATTAAAGACGAATTCGCGTCGTTATGCAAAACGTCAATTAACGTGGTTCCGTAATAAAATGGATGTCACGTGGTTTGATGTTACAGACGGTGAAAAAACGTCAGAAATTTTACGATACATAGAAGGAAAGTTACAAGTAAAGTCGAATAATAGTAAGTAGAGAAAAAGAGGAGGATTCGACATGAAGCAATCAATCAATATTCAAGATCAGTTTTTAAATCAACTCCGTAAAGAAAATACGTTTGTTACGCTGTACTTATTAAATGGTTTCCAGCTTCGTGGACTAATTAAAGGATTTGATAATTTTACAGTCCTGCTGGAAACAGAAGGTAAGCAACAGCTTATTTATAAACATGCAATTTCCACATTTGTACCACAAAAAAATGTTTCAATTGAATTAGAATAGTAATGAATTATTGTACATAACAAAAAAAGAGCGAGTTTCCTCGCTCTTTTTTTATTTGTCATAAACAATATATCATGAAATTTAAGCGATTCTAAATACAGTAAGGCGGATGTTAGTATTTCCTGTCGCAGGGATCGTAATCTCATTAAGAGTAGATTGAACAGAAATTCTTGCACCAGCTGCTAATGTTTCGATTGTAGTAAATGAAAGTGAGTCGCCTATTAAATTTGAAGAGAAATTATCAGTTGCGACTGCTCCATTAATTGAAATTCCTACTCCGAGTGGAGCGCATCCTGGCGCAGTTGTAGAAATGGATACGCTAATTACATAAATACCACCGTTAATAACAGTAACTGTATCTGTGCCGTTGAAGATAATATTGTTTACGTTAATTGCAGTACTAAAAATAAAGTTATTAAATTGCAGTACTGTTTGCTGAATATTGTTTGTTACAACAATTGTTGCTATAGGGAAGCTAGGTCCAGTAGGCCCAGTAGGTCCGGTAGGTCCACCAGAAGGTCCAGTAGGTCCAGTAACTCCTATGCCAGTAGCGCCGGTAGCACCCGTTGGTCCTTGAACGCCTTGAGGTCCGGTAGCACCCGTGTTACCTTGAACACCTTGAGGTCCAGTAGCGCCAGTGGCACCAGTAGCACCTGTGTTACCTTGAACACCTTGAGGTCCAGTGGCACCGGTAGCGCCAGTAGCACCTGTGTTACCTTGAACACCTTGAGGTCCAGTAGCGCCAGTAGCGCCAGTGGCACCCGTAGCACCTGTGTTACCTTGAGCACCTTGAGGTCCAGTAGCGCCAGTGGCACCCGTAGCACCTGTGTTACCTTGAGCACCTTGAGGTCCA
>NZ_JBQAHZ010000040.1:0-42949 GCF_051917185.1 Bacillus cereus group sp. MYBK108-1 | reverse complement strand
CCGTCCGCAACTCCTTGTCCTGCTGCTGGAATCGCTGGTTGTGATCCATTTGCTTTTGGTCCGTCCGCAACTCCTTGTCCTGCTGCTGGAATCGCTGGTTGTAATCCATTTGCTTTTGGTCCGTCCGCAACTCCTTGTCCCGTTGCTGGAATCACTGGTTGTGATCCATTTGCTTTTGGTCCGTCCGCAACTCCTTGTTCTGTTCCTGGAATCGTTGGTTGTGATCCATTTGCTTTTGGTCCGTTCATTGTAGACTGTTCCACTCCCGCTTTTGGTCCTGCTGGATGTGGTCCTATCGGTCCATCATATTGATTTTCCATTGGAGTAATCTTACTCTCCGCTTTTTCTCCGTTCATTGTGGACTGTCCCACTCCTGCTTTTGGTCCTGCTGGATGTGGTCCTATCGGTCCGTCATATTGGTTTTTCATTGGTGTAATCTTATCAATTGATTTTTCACCGTTCTTTGCAGGTTTCTTAACCCCTGCCTTTGATCCTGCTGATTTTGGACCTATATTTGATTTAACCGGTATTGGTAATGGAATATTAGACTTCCCTCCATCAAATAACGATTCCTCATTTGTTGAAAAGCCACCAGGATTAACGTTGGAACCATTCTTTCCTTTTACGTCTTTATTATTTCCGCTGCCGATTGAAGATGTACCTGGTATTGCTTCTGCACCACCTCGACCTTTTGGGTTTGTCTTATCTTTCTCTTCTGAATCGTCAGGGCTATCAATAGCACCCCCATCGTCAGAAGGTGGAGGACCGTCATCTCCATCCTCACCAGTATCATCATTACCATTTTTCATATCAAAGTTGTTTAAATCATTATCTCCAACACCTGGCATCCGTGGACCTGCTGGCTCTTCTTTCCCTCTAAGCTTATTAATCATACCCGCTGTTCCTGTTGCACCTTTTTTCATCATTTTCCCTGTCGCTTTTGCAACATCAAATCCAGCCTTGGCAGCCATCATACCGCCCATCATGGTCTTCCAGCCACTTTGTAAGCCTGCATCAATGCCAAGTATACGTTCAACAATATTTGGCCCATCTATTACAGCCCAAGATCCAGCAAGAAGGAGTAGTGCATTTCCCCAACCCATAAAGCCAAAATCTTTTGTAGCTAGCCACCCTATATAAAGGGAATATATTTTTAAAAGTAACGCCATACAAAAAATGACTGCATAGCAGCTAAAAATTTCATTTATTATCTTTTTTAATCTCTGACCACTGCTAATATCAGTTGCGGCTACTAGTGCTCCAAATATATTATGAAAAGCCAATTCATAGATAATTCGTCCCACTTTCACTATACTAATTAGTAAAGCAAATGCAGTAACAATGAGGGAGATTAATACTGATCCCCAATTTATATCCCATCTATAATAAGCCTCTTTAAATACATCAAACCAACCGTTATCTAAATCTTCTGTTTTAAGTTTATTATCATATGAAAGAACTAATCTACTGTTTAAAGCCTTTTTTCCTTCATCCCTAGCATCGTCCATATTTACTGTTTCATTAAAATCAATATATTTAATATTTTCTTCCGATACACCATTAATTCTTTTTTCATTTGGCTTCGGTAATTGAAAATTTTCTTTAGCATAAAAGTTAAGGTCCGCTAAATTACTTTTTACAATACTCACACCTAATGAACCAGGAGCTGCATGTAAGTCTTTTACACCAGCACTCGCTATTTTATTCAGATTGTCCATTAAAATCGGTCCACCCACAAGAAACAATATTGAAAGTAATCCGTTTAATATAACATTTGTTCTTTTTTCTATTTTATTGAACATCAATTGGTAACCAACCGCTATTATGGTAACGGTCAAAAGTGCCCATATTACCATACTCATTCCGTTCCTTAGATCATTAATTCCCGAATACTGAAAGAAATCATTACCTGTAATAACTTGCATTACTACCTTTTCTACAACCTCATTTATATAAAGAAGTATAAATAGAAGTTTCTGACCTAACCAACGAAATATATTACTCGCAATCCCGTTTATATCTAATATATCTTGATATTGAGTTAGTATTTCTTCCTTACTCAATGCATTCACCTCTTTCTATAATCGAATTGAAATATCATTTTTATTTTTTTGTGCGAATTTACAAGTGAAAAGTATAACTATATAAAAAAGAAGGAGCAGTATAGTAGCTGGTCCTTTCACTGATAAAAACTGTTCGTATATATTAGCTGTCATGAAATCTAGCATAACTGGCATTGCGCCAACCATACCAATAATCATATAAATTGTTTTTGCTTTACCTTTCTTCTTACGGTGTAGATCATCACGCTTTGAGATTTCAAAGTTCATACTTTTAATAACTCGGCCAAACATTTCCCTTGCTGAACCACCTTTTTCATCTTTAATCTTTAAAATTTTATGAAATTGGTTCAAAGCTGGGAAATTATATTTTTCAAAGTGTTTTGTATCTAATTTTGCCTCTTCTTCCAATTTAGCTAGTGTTTTATCAATTTCTTTTTGAATAGAAATATCTAATGTTTTCTTTGTTTCTATTAAGCTATAATATGGATTTTTCCCCGACTGCATAAAGAAAGACATATTCGTTGCATACTTTAATAGCTCATTTAATTGAAATTGATAAACTTTAACTTTCTTATTTGCAACAGTAAAGGCGGAGAACCATATTACTGCACCAAAAGCACCTGCAACTATACTCAAGGGAATATCCTTCAAAATTATGTATACATAGCCCGTATGTATCATAAATAAAAATGCTAACCATCCTACTATTGCCCATCCACTAAATAGCAACCTTGCTTCTTGCCACAAAGATATTTTTTTCTTTTTTGATTTTGCCACTTTTATAAACCTCCTTTAATAAAAAAAGAACCTATTCTTTAGAATAAGTCCTTAAAATAATTATTTTTCTAGCCCCATCTTAATTGAGTAGCTGAAATCCCCATTTTCATAAAGCCTTGTTTTTCCACTAAAAATAGAACTTGAACCTTCAACTATTTTTCCCTTCTTAAAAGCTAAATAAGTACTTTTTGGCTCTGTTATACCTATACTCTCTAATTCATTTCTTGTCTTACTTGCCACATAGGAACTCCAATTTAAATCTTTTGGTGCATCTTCCCAAGAAAAGAGATACACTTTTTTATCTAATTGCTTTGCATCATAATCTAAAACTTGTTTTGCATTTGTATTTTGAAGGTCATCATTATGAGCCATCATTATAAATACAGGTTCTTCTTTTTTAACTAATTTCATTAATTCATCATAAGAGATTTCCACTACACCAGCACTAATAGATTTCTCATTCTTATTAGATTGACTACCTGTTCCATCTGTATTTTTAGAACAGCCACTTACAACCATTATAGATAGAATTACAAGCGCAATAATCCAATTTGATTTCATGATTTTCAACTCAATCACTCCAACTGTATATTTATAAATCCACATAAGTATAGTTTACTAAATTTACAGCTGCATATACTAGACTTATTCTCATTTAATTGCATCAAAGAATTGATTTACAGCCTCTTTAGATTGATATCCTACTAACCTATTTACCTCTCTACCATCCTTAAAATGAATCAATGTAGGCGTTCCCTGTAAATCATAATCATGCCATCCTTCTTGGAACTCATAAGCATTGTATAAGCTAAATTTCGTGTTAGCGTGTTTTTTTACTGCATCCTTTAAGTTAGGCTCTAGCGCCTCACAATATGAACAGACTGGGCTAAAAAAATAAACCACTTCATTCTGCCCATTTTTTTTATTCTCCTTCAATTGCTCAGGCAAAATTATATTTTGGTAAAACGGATCTTTCTCTGCTTGCTCTAAAGTTTGCATAGACACTTGTTTGTTTCCGTATGGACTTGCTTTTTCTTTTTGTGCACTTCTATATGTATCAAAAGCCATAAAAGCACTAAAAACTATAATAATAGCTGATAACATGAAGACCAATCTTTTCATCATTTATCCCACCTAAATTATTTGATATTAACATGTTATCAGCTTTTTTCATCCCAATCCTATCAACAAACTTTCAGGATAATGTCATAAAACTCTCAGGAAACTCCTATTTTTCAACTTTCTCCTTAAATACATCTGGAAGTAAATGATAGAGTTTAGCATCTCTCAACAACTTTATCGTCCGTTCTGAAATGGGTTGTATCTTTTCAATGGTTTCATACTCTTCTAATTCTGGATTCCATTCATTTTCTCTCTGGTATATGTGTCGATATACAAGGCCTTTATCATTATATTCTAGGAACTCCACGAATTCCTTTATCTCACGTACAACACTACCATTTACATTTTCTTTGCTCATTTGGATTCCATATGGCAATAATTCCACAATATCCCTTGCAATTGTAAGATCATCCGATTTAGCATACGATGGAGCTTGTTTCATCATTGGAATATATCGACTCGGAATAGCTGCTGCACTCTTGGCATGGAGAGTTGTAATGATAGAATGACTCGTTTTGACACTATCTAATACTCCAGCAGCCTCAACGCCACGAGTTTCTGAAATTAAAATCCAATCTGGGTTATTACGTAGACCAGCTTTATTTAAATCCCATATATCTATCTTTTTTTCCCTATCATCACCAGTTAGGGTTATTAAACTACTAATGTCTTTATGTGGATACAATTCTTTCAAGTGACTATCTGGCGTATCCTCAATTAAAAAAATCGCATCATCATCATTCATAAATCCTACCAATAGCTTTTGTAATTCTGTTTTCCCCGTACCCGTTGCACCACTAATTGTGACATTACCCCTTGCCTTCATTAATAATTCTAAGAGTACTGCTACATCCTTATTAACTAGTCCTGATAAATCAGGAATTGCTAAATGTGGTTTACTCACACGTATAGCGAATGTACCACCGTTCGCACAAACTGGATGTATTGCATTCACTCGCAAATTCCCAAAGGCAGTATCTAATATTGGATTACTTTCTGTAAATTCATCACCTTGAATATCAGCAATTTGTTTTATCAAACTTTTCACTTCTTCTTGCGTTGGTTGCTCTTTAGGCCTATATCTTCCAGTCATTCGATTCTCTATTACTAAGAAAGAACCATTCCATTTCATATCCGTAATATCTTTATCCTTCAGATATACTTTTAAAAAACTTTCTGCTAAAATTTTTTCTACCCTTTGCTGTTTTTGCATTTGGATATTCATAATTCTCATTTCCCTTCAATTAAAATGTAATGGCATTTGAAATTTGATTCATATAATAGATAAAAATTATCCCTGCAAATCCAGCAACAAAACCTACAGCTAAAAATAATGCGGGCACAGAAAATATATCCATTGCTTCGACCTTTTTATCAACTAGCTCATTAACTTTATTTTCTTGAATACGATCAATAAACATTTCTAACTCTTGTAAAGCTTCTTTCTTTACCCCGTACTCACTAAATTCATAAATAATACTCATAACCATATTTGCTTCACTTGTCCCAACAAAGTCAGCAAATTCTATATAATGCTCCCGATCATTACTCATTTCTATCTTTTCAACTAATAAATTTAATTGCGCTTGCATCGGTCCTTTTAAATAGGGAGCTGTTTCTTTTAATGTTGTATAAACATTCCCGGAGGTACCTAATGAACCTAAAAAATATCTCAAAAACTCTGGAAACAAAAAGGTTTTCTCTATATTGGCATTTGTATTACGCAGCACTAAACTAAAATAGTTATATTTATTGGCAGCTATTACGACTATTGGTAATCCTAAGAAAAATACATATTTTTGTGTGAGCATTACAACTAATGTATACACCATAAAAATTACTACAGTTAACATCCATTTTGTAATCAGATATGCTTTTTTATTTAAATTAAAGTATTCTAAATACATTTCTAAATGTTTTTCACGCAAAATCTCTCCAAACATCTTCTTTCACTCCTTTTTAATCCATAAATAATAAAAGGAAGGGAATTATCCCTTCCTATCTCGCCATTTCCAAACTATTTTTTTCTGTTTGTAATTTCTTTTTAATATTCATATCTATATCCCTTGTTTATATTAATCATCATTTGAAACGTTATCCCAACCATCGCTTGCAACAGTAGCCCACTGATCCCTTACATCAATTTCGTCATACTCTGCATTTTCTTCACGTTCCTCATATTCTGCAGATGACTCTACTTGAATAAATGCTCCCTCCGCCGTCGGTTTATAACAATCAGATTTTTTTGCTCTTTCTCGCCATAATTCAATTACCGATTTAGGTAAATACTCATTTAATTGACCTACTAGTTCTACTTTTGTTTTTAAAGATAAATAGGAAGCATATACAATGAACGATAAACATTGTTGGAATGTGAATTCATCAAAATGAGTTTCTACAATACTTAAAGCAATATCTGCTCGATCATGAATAAAGTCCCCTAACTCCGTCCTAATAGTGTCTTTTATCTCTAAAATGGCATCTTTAGGCATTAAATCCTTCATTAATACATAACTATCAGTCTCTGATTTTGCAGTATATACGATATTTTCTAAGATAATATTTTCATGTTCTGAAATAATTGGTAAATTCAATACTGACTTTGAATTATCAAAATCTTGACTTAAATACTCGTAACGAGCTTTAGCTGCAGTTTCATTACGATTATAAATTGGCTTTGGTACAATTTTTCCAAACTTATTATCTTGCCTTTTATTTACACGTACGACTACACTTTCACCCTCCTGTAATCGCATTAATTCATCAGGCATTAATAAATAACGTTCTTTTGTACTTTCACTTGTACTCTTATCCATAGATAAGAATTTACCACTTCGAGTATAGTCTTGAATCGTCTGTTTCCCTATTAAGGCAGCATAGTGCTCCGCTGTAGATTTATCCATTGTTAAGATATAAATTTGGTTCGAACAGTTACCAATAATAGTGTCAGCTTCATCCCCATATAAACTCTTAACTTGTGAATATGCTTGTAAAACTAAATGGAAGCGGAAACCTTTACCAGCACCAACCGTAATCATACCGTCCATACCATCAATGGCTGGCATATTTCCGAATTCATCAAGTAATACCTGTACTTTTCTTTTCATTTTTCCACTTGCACTCATTGTCGCTTTTTCAGCATTGACACGATATGCCTGACTCACAAAAATCGAGGCTAATACATGATTTGACTTGTCATAATCAGGTGTCACCATAAAGATTGCTACTGGCTTATCTCCAAATCCAATCTCTGTTAAATCTAAAGAATTATAAGATGTCAATTTAGCATTTGGTGTTAATGTAAAAATTTGCAGTTTATCCATTGCATTACTGAAAATACCAGAACGTGTATTACCGGCGGCAAAGTTACTCGTTGCATACATCATACGTGCTGGGTCATTTTCATCTCGTGCTCGGAAAAACATATCTAGTGCATTTTCCCCTGTTTCCTCATTGTTATCACTTCCTTTTGTGGCAAGAAAGTTGGCTACAGAATACATATTTACTCTTTCTTCTTTTCCAACTTTTAAAGAATCTTTAGTAATAGCTAAAATAATTGCTGTTACTAAAGATTTTGCAGAGTTATTCCAGAAGGGATCTTTAGCGTTTGGATCATGATATAAAGAGAAAGCTACGCTATTAGCATACTGTTGAGCCAAAGCAGTGTCGCCTTTTTTATAAGCTTCAATGACTAACTGCAGGGGATTAAATCCCATTGATTTTTTTTGTTGCATTAAGTTAAAGATATAAACTTCATAACCACGCTTTTTTAATGTTTCATAGCTAGCTGCAGCAATTTCACCTTTAGGATCATTAACGATCATGGAGTCTTTTTCTTCTGCACGAGAAATTACATCAACTGATGGAAAAACGTATCGTTCCCCTTTACCTGAACGGGATATACCGATAACCGCTGTATGTACTGGGCCAGTATCTAGCATAAGTTGATATTTCTTTCCTCTTTGGAGAGCAGAAACAATTACACCACTTCCCCCTTTGTACTCTTTGTCACTTCCTGGTACAACCTTATATTGCTTCATTAATTCTTTTGGATCTTCAAACTCTGCACTACCATGCTGGTTCTCATTCATTGTTGCGTAATTTGTTTTCATGCTGTAGCAAAATTTTAATAATCCAAAGAGAGTAAGTGCATATGCACCTATATAGAAGGTCATGATGTCACGTTGAAAATTGAAACAATCCTCCAACGAAAGGTGGAATAAATCCATTGCTTGCATATTTTGATGAGCAAATTCTTTAAAGACCACTAATATATTTTGTAAAAATGCTAATAAGAAATTAGCAAAGAAAAAATTAAAAAATAAAACTAAAATACTAATAAGCATTAATACTTTGGTTTCGGCTAATTTATTTATTGACTGTTTCACAAGCGTCCTCCTTTCCTATCTTCTTAAAACTGAAACATAATTGGACGTTTCTAGCGTTTGCTCACGATATACATTTATATATTTGTAACGATACTGAATTTCGATAACAGTACCAACGGGCTGTTTTCCAGAAACATTAGCACCCTTCTGATTTTTAAAATTCAGTTCATACCCTTTAGAACGTAATCTATTAGCTACCCCTTGAATTTTTGGAGTTACGCCACCTTCTGAATCAACCATTTGCTGAATCTCAGTGGTTACTTTCATAAAAGCATTTTGATGAATAGATTGGATGCTTAAAAACAATTGAAAGGGTAAGAAAATAGATATGAATAAAAGCAATGAAAGAATAAAACCTTTCAGTTCCCCCATGTCACAACTCCTTTCTGCCTCACTAATTAGATACCTTATTTAAAGATAATCTCTGTTCGGCTTGTGAACGGACTTCTTTATCTTCATTTAATTGCTCAATTTTAAATTGAACACTTTCAATCTCATGCGACTTCTCGGTTGGTTTTTCAGCATGATTTAAAAATACATAACTAATTCGAATATCATTACCATGATTCTTTTGAACTTTAATTACTTCTGATACTAAATTAGTGACTAGTTCTTTTGGATCTTGTTCAATTTTTTGTGATTCTCTTAATTGACCCACTGCCATGGTTGAAAGTAATGATTTTACTTCTGTAATGGTCCTGGTATTACTGTTTTGATTTAAACCAAATATGGAGGCTGCTAAAATAATACATGCAACACTTACGATTACGAAAAAGTATTTAAATGGCACTGCCATAGTATTTCATCCCCTATCTTTCTAACGCTCCAAAGTACTCTCGTTAAAGCGTTGTTTCACTATTAGCTGTTTGTCCATATTTTTTTCATATTGCTTCAAAATTTTAATTAAATTCTCATTAAATTCTTCAGTTCCCGTTACTAAGGTAGTTCTATTAGAATGTCGAGGATAAAATACCATCGGATCTCTACCATCTGGTAAAGAATTGATTTCTACATCCCTAATAGTAATCTCTCCGATTTGAAACGATACTTTCTTTGTCGTATCATCTTCCTTTTTATGAGAAATTATCTTTAGTTGTGCAGGTATATTATTTTTAGTAGGAATCACTATATCCTGGTAATCTTGATCTTTAGGTGCTTTTTGAGCAATATGTTTTAGAAAATCTTCCATTCTTTTACCTACTATTACAGTAGGTGCCTTAGCCTTTAGCCCAGGAATTGTCACACTTCCTGGTGGATTGTCAATTGCTATATTATGAAGTGATAAACCTTCATAACTAACTTTAAATTGCGTACGATCAATTTTTTCTTGTTCCGAGCGATATAAACGGTTAATAACCAACCTTTGTTCTAATTTTGGGGCATCAATTAAATTCTTATCCCACATATTATGTTTAATGGCTTCATAAGCTTGTTGAAACCCCTGCTTATTTTTCTGCAAATATTCATTTGTATCTTTTATATCTTCTATTTGATATTCAAAAGTTCTATAGTTTAGGCTTTCCTCTTCCAATGCCTTCTTTATATTCTCATTAGCCTCGATACCAGCTTTATCATTATCTGTCGCTATAATGAATATTTTTTCTTGCAAGGATTCTTTATTACTTTTTATATCTTCTATTACCTTTCTCCACTTTCTTGATCCTGTAAGAGCGTATATACCAACACCAGAATCTATTTCACGAAAGGAATATGCATCTATTGGAGATTCACCAATTACGATATGTGATGCCTTCTCTGGAATATCTTTAAAATAATCCTTTGCATTTGATTTTGGATTTACTTGTAATTGAATTTCCTTTTTAGCTAAATTCGGATCGATTGTTGACCGTAATAAAATTCTGTCAATCATGCCGTCATCACCATAGATTGGAAGAACAATATTTCTTTTAACCATATCTGGAATGGTGGAATAATTTATCTTTTTGCCTTCATTTTGCATCGTCTTCTTCGAGTAAAAAATATTAGGAGCGATTTCGAACATTTTCTTCACAAGCTTTTCTTGCTCCAAGTCTAAGATAAAGGCTTGTGTCGTGTTTCTGCTCATTCCCCTAAATTTCTCAAGACTCTTATTTTCTGTATTATATTGAATATGCTTTAATAACTTAGTTACCAAATCTATTTCTTTTCTTTGTTCTGGTGTAATCTCAGAATCTTTAACATCTTGTTTCCCTTTCCAAACATTCACCTTTTTGTTTTCTTCATATTCAAACACAATAGATGAACCACACACGTTTTCACGGTTACATTGTAAAAATTGGGGATTATTTTTATAAATAAAGGCTTCGGGTTGTTTACATTCTGGACAAGTGCATAAAAAATAACGCCCGCGATTTTGAGCGTTAACAGCAGCTAAAGCTTCCTCGACATTTTGATATGAATAAGTCGTTACTTCTGAACGTGCCACCAAGATTTACCTCCTAAAACCTAGTTTCTGTTCCAGCAGCTATCTCACAAAATTGTTTTTCCTCTTCTGATAAACCTTCACGTTTTGCTTCTTCTTGAAAGAATTCCCTTAATACCTTCTCAACAACCCACTTTTCCACACTATCGGCATTTACAAAAGTTGAACCATTAAGAAGTACTTCTGTCCATTTATTTTGTAATTTTTGATTAATATTTTCATGGACTTTTAGTGATTCTTGAAAATCAGTTTTAGCACGCCATTCAAATAAATAATCTTGAAATGAATGATATACTGGGTTATTAGCTTGTATTACTTTTAATCTGGAACGATTTATAGAAAAATAATTTGCTGTTACAAAACGAACAAATTTCTCGAAATTTTCTACACTTCCAAACCATTCTTCTTTATTTTTTACAACTTCCTCATAGCTTCCATTTAGTAAATTATAATAATGTACAATATACTCGTAAGAATCAAACATAGAAGATACAATATCCTCAAGTTGTGAGAAAAAACCATTTGAAATCTTTGCATATACGCTTTGGAACAACCTTTCCGATTGTTTTAATGAAAATAAAAAATCTGCCTTTTTCTCAAATAAATCCCGCTTCAAAAAGATAAACGAACGAAATTCTTGATTAAGAAATGCCTGTTTTTCTTCCTTTGCATAATCGCCTAGAATTTTTATATATTGCTTTTTTATATCATCCGTCCATACATCGGTACGCTGAAAGGTATCTTTAATTTGTTGCTCTATTGAGTTCTTATCAGAAAAGGAAATCTTAGAATCCAACAGAAACTTCCCGTTTAAATATAATCCAAATCGTTTCGGCTGAATCTCTTGTGATCTACTCTTTACTTTATGCCGCAATTGAAAAATAATATCCTCAGCTTCTTGTA
Organism: Bacillus cereus group sp. MYBK108-1; assembly: GCF_051917185.1. Classification (NCBI taxonomy): domain Bacteria; kingdom Bacillati; phylum Bacillota; class Bacilli; order Caryophanales; family Bacillaceae; genus Bacillus; species Bacillus cereus group sp. MYBK108-1. The sequence goes on along the minus strand of NZ_JBQAHZ010000040.1, from coordinate 31,274 downwards.
AAAAGTAGCTTTTTGATTCATCAAGTTCCCTAAAACGTTCACCTTCCGTTGAGAATTTTATAATTATCTCTCTCAAAATCACTCCCTCCTTTACTTTTCACACCCATTAATTAAATTTTTTTGATATATCCACTCTTCTAATGTAAGAAAATCATAAGTATCCTCTTGCAAGTTCTCTTCTTTATATAAATCCTCAAAATAAGAATTGAAAATACTGTCTTTCGTAATTTCTCGTTCTTGGAAAAAAATTTTTTCTCCCCCAAACAATCTATTGGATTCAGTATCTACGTATTTTTTCACTATTTCTCTGAAATTCAATTCTGGTAATAATTTAAATTTAACTTTACAATGTACACTTAATAAACGTGTTTCCATTTCTTTAATGGTATTCCACTCTGGGTATCTGAATGTTATATTACCTTCTTCACCTACAAGTAATTCGAAGCTTTTTGTTCCAGCATCTTCAGCAATTAAGAAGCTTCTTCTTTTCTCTCTAACATCTCGAATAAACTCTTGTGCATCTTTATTACTACATAAATGATATGTATATGGTTTTTTTTCACCATTTGCTTTAATTTGTACAATTTCAATCAATCCTTTACCCATACTATGATTGGGATAAAAATCAATTTTTAATCCATTTTCTAAACACATAAGTTGGACACCCCCGTTTTTTTGTAAAAAAAATATAAAGAGGTCATACGACCTCTTTATCAACCGAATCCTACTACTTGTCCTGATAACCAAGAAACAATAGCGATTCCAAGATATACAATACAAAATCCTTTTACTACATTGATCATCCAGCCTGTACATTGTTCTTTTCGCTGCGGATCTTTTGAAACCATGTAAATAATACCAATAATAACTAAAATTAAACCTGCTAACGCTGGCGCAACTGGTTTAATTGTGTTTGTAAAATTACCAATCGTTGAAATAAATTCATTCATAGAATTTTCCTACCTTTTTTTAAGATTTTACTAGTGAACCAATTGAGTCCACATTTGCAAGCATTGTTTCTTGAACTAGCTTCTCATGTGCTTCATGGAGCCAATCATAGTAATTAATACCCTTTGCTGCCAAAATATTTTTCGTAGCAATTTCCATTTTTTTAAATGTTGGTGGCTTTTGTACTTTCGGCTTTTTTACCTGTGTTTCTTCTTGAATTGGAGTGTTGTGGTTTTGATATTCCGTCACTCATATCACCTCCTTTCAATGAATTCATAAAAAAAGACCGTTTTCCTAAGGAAAATGGCCTTTTACACATAAATTTAGTTATATACCTAAATTAATTACTTTCTTCAATTGATCATACAAACTTAAAGTATCAGTCTTTCTAAACTCAAACAATTTTTCTGCTGAGTGAGCCTTTGTAATCGCATTAATCTTAGGTTGCTGATCATTCTTTACATTCACTTGATGGGGATATGATGCAATTTCTACCGTTGGATCATGTTGCTCTACTACATAAGCATCGTCAACGACACTCCCCACTAAATAGCGTTCGAAATTAAATTTTTGTCCAAATATTAAAGTGGCATCATTTAAGCCCATATTTGCTAACAAAACCTTATTCTCATACGGTTGTTTGGCTTTTAAAGCTGAATCAGATGAAATAGGAAGGTAGTAACGATTTAGGTTTGTTCTCAATCCATACAAACCTTCCTTGCTATTAGAATCTGCATGTAAGAGTGTATCATTGAATTTCTGTCCTGTTTGCTGTTCATAATTCTTTTTAGCTTCTTGATTTACAATGTTCTTAATTTCGTCAGCTGATGGTAACTTTCCTTTACCCTGTTCCATATCTCGCAAATACTTTGTATAAGGAAACGGCTGAATAAATCCTGTTTGTTTTCCGACAAAGAAATAATCAGAAGTCCAATTTAAAGTATAGCTACGTTTTGTATCATTCACTAAGCCTTTATCCTTCATATTCTCTAGTTGAAGAGGTAATGCATACTTCGTATACGCATATGGACTTTGATTTTGATATGTACTTCTTAAACTCTTATCAACATCAACAGCGTAATAATAGCTATTCGCTCCATTTTTACGTTGATACATGAAAGACTTAGATTTTTGGGAATCAGTGGGTAATTCTACTTCATATTCCATCGTTCCTGGTGAAATATCAATCCATGATTGCGTAGGTAAATTATTATCATCTTTAACCTTTGAAGTTGCAGCTTGTTTAAATCTTTCGTAGTAATTTTTATTAAAGACTACTTTCGTTTTATCCTTGCTCATATCAATTGCTTTCTTTTTACCTACAATTAGATTGCCACCCTTTTCACCAGATGCTCCGTTGCCAGTGATATTTTGTAAATCTTTAGCGCCAGTCACATTGAACATTTTTTCAAAACTTGGGTCTACTAAAAGTCGGAGGCTTTCACCATAATGTTTAACTAAATCAAATACTTTTTTATATGGTTCGGACCAAACGGCTGTTGTATCCTTATAGACCCAATCAAAGCAATCACTACCTTGTTGATCTTTACACATATAATTTTCACTGTAATGATTCGTATATTCATAAGAAGAATCATATTGTATATTTTTATTTTGTAGGTTTTTCAAATCTAATAAAAGTGCCATCGGTTTATCACTTTGCTCCGAAAAAACACCATTCGTACTTATACGATTTAAGACATTTCTAACCGAATAATGTTTACCTGTAATTTCAAAATTACTACTTGCATATATTTGACTCGGTTTAGCTGGATCTACACGTCTAAGCTCCCATAAATAGTCACCTTTTGCCATTCCTTCTGTAGATCCTTCTATTTCTACAATCCTAGTTGGATCAGTGAGAGAACTCTTATACGTAAATGTAAAACTCAAGTTGTTTTCTGGAGCTTTTCCTTTATATTGCTGGTTTAAAGGTGCAGCAACATAAGGATTATTTTGTGAATCCTTAAATACTCCTTTATTTTCTGGAGTATAACTATAATCTGAACCTATCTTCATCTTATGATGATCTTCTCTTAAAATTTTATTAGACTTAGCATCTACATGCTTTATGTCTACTTTAATAGAGCAAGTTTGGTCCAAGTTTACAATTGAACCGTCTGGACAAGTTTTTTGACCAATTTTATAGGATAATTCAGCTGGTTGGCCTCCAAATATCCAATACGCACTACCAGCCCATCTTGTTTGTCCAGCTTCTTCTGGAGAGCTTACTCCATACCATACAACGGTATTCGATTCATTTTGCGCAACCCTTTGATACGTTTCATTTATAGTAAAGTATCTTCCACCAGACCAACCTGTTTGACGGGGATAATTCCTTCTTACTACTCCATCATTCGCCATAACTAAGTTTCCAGCATTTAAACCAGAATCTAATGAAATTTTACCAAGACTGAAATCTAAATCACTAAATTGAAATGGTACTTTTAAATAGTCCCAAACAACATTATTTTCTACCTTTTTAATAATCCTTAGATTCCATGTATCTTCTGTAGTTCCATTAGGAAATAGTTCGTTTAAAGGGATGTGCGCAACAAATCCTACATTATGATAATACATGTTACACTCATCGTTACTTTTGTTATAAGCATCTTTGGGACATGCATTATAAATTTCCCCTGTACTGTTTTGTCGGTTGTACTCCAAATCTTTAGAGGCATCTAAATCCGTCATTTCAGCTTGATAAATATAACTTTTACCAGTCCGTTTATTCAACGCCCATAAATACGTTTCTTGATTGGAAGCATTATGCTCATGATACCCTACTAGCGCACTCCAACCTGTAAATTCTAAATAAGGTTGCGTTCCTCGTCCATAATCCCTGTTGGTGATTTGCCATTTAGGTTTTCCATCAACACCACTATAAACATCGTATACTAACTTTCTACCACTTTTCCAAGCCTCTTCCTTTCCTCCACCTTCTCCAGGAGAAACGTTATGAGAAGGATAGGGCGAATATGCCGCCCCATATGTAGGGTTGCTAAAAAAACTTAAAGCAAAAAGAAACGAAAAACCAATTACCATTAGCAAATGTTTTACTTTCATGTTTCGTTTCACATCCTATATTAAAACAACTAATTACTTACCAGCCGTTGGAATAGCTTTGAATACATTGCTTACCATATTACTCATTCCTGTACCAATTTGATTTAATAATGGTTGGATTACACCTGTTGCAAATCCTACGCATAATCCAAAAATCACAAGACATACTACAATAATTAAAATAGCTCCTTTTTGTTCACCCACTCTTTTCACCTCCTTTAAATTCTTTCTTGCTATTTCCTACTTACCAGCCGTTGGAATAGCTTTAAATACATTGTTTACCATGTTGCTCATTCCTGTACCAATTTGACTTAATAATGGTTGGATCACACCTGTTGCAAATCCTACGCATAATCCAAAAATCACAAGACATACTACAATAATTAAAATAGCTCCTTTTTGTTCACCCACTCTTTTCACCCCCTCTTAAAAATTCAATAAAAAAACATCCATAATGGATGCAAAAAACTAACAATGGATGTATTACTTTACTAGTCCTACACCTCTTTCAATTAACGATTAAATATCTTGCATAAATGTTTATTATCCATCGCTAAATAAAAAATCATTAATTCAAAAAAGAATAAAACTAATGGTTTATTAAATCACTAAGATAGAGAGGATAAAAACCGAACCTAGTAAAATCATTAAAAGTAATAGTCCAAATCCCCCATATAAGTAGTCGCAAACTAGTGCGATCCAGAACCCAAGTGTCCTCTCTTATGGTTACACTTTTCGAAACATCTTTTACCTATACACGGTTCGTCATTGATAAGGGAGGTAGACGCTTCTCCACACATGTTTTGCTTCTGGTAATATCATATCGCCAATTCCAATCTCCTCCCTGCCAAGAAACTTTCAAGATACTTTCATAAAACTCCCAAATTCTTTTGCTTTAAAAAAGCATAAAAAAAGACTAGGATTTTTTATCCTAGTCTTTTTAAATAATTATTTTCTAAAAAGGTCCTTCAGTCTTCTTAAACCATTTTGAATGGATCTTCTAAATGTTGGACTAACTCCAGCCGCAGCACCAACACCTACAGCTCCAGCTGCAGCAACTCCACCAGCTACCGCAATTGGTGATAAGCCACCTTGTTCATCTTTCACCTCAGAGTTTTTTTCTTTTTGCTTAGAGGCTTTATCTTTATCCGTACCTTTTTTCTCTTCTTTTTTATCCTCTGGTTTTGCTTCTTCTGGTTTTGCTTCTTCTGGTTTTACTTCTTCTGGTTTATTTTCTTCTTCCTGTTTAACTTGTTCATCGGAAGTATTTAATTTTTCCTTGTTACCTTTATTATCTGCAAGATCTTTAAGGGTAGTATTCACAGATAAAGCAACATCATCTTCTTTATTCTTCATTGGAACTACTACGCCATTATTCTCTACAAATTTAATTTCACCTTTGGCAATACTTTCAGCTTTTGGTTTATTGTCTTGTTTAGGTAAATCCACTGGACTTGAAGTTTCCTTTTTATCCTCTACTACTACATATTTAGCTTCTGGAACTACTTCTTGTTTAGGAATAAAGAAGTTTGGTTTTGTAGTAGGTTTTTCAATTGGTTTCTCTGGAATTTTATTACCCTCTGGTTTTTCTGTTGGTTTCTCTGGCTTCGGTTCAGGTTTCGGCTCAGGTTTTGGCTCTGGCTTCGGCTCAGGTTTTGGTTCTGGCTTCGGCTCAGGTTTTGGTTCTGGCTTCGGCTCAGGTTTTGGTTCTGGCTTCGGTTCAGGTTTCGGCTCAGGTTTTGGCTCTGGCTTCGGCTCAGGTTTTGGTTCTGGCTTCGGCTCAGGTTTTGGCTCTGGCTTCGGCTCAGGTTTTGGTTCTGGCTTCGGTTCAGGTTTCGGCTCAGGTTTTGGCTCTGGCTTCGGTTCAGGTTTTGGTTCTGGCTTCGGCTCAGGTTTTGGTTCTGGCTTTTCAGATGTAGCCACTTTAATCTTCAACTTATAGTTTCCTTTGAACGGCTCCACAACTTCAATTTCTTGTCCATCAAATACTTCTCCAGTATACGGTCCGATTAAAATTACTTTTCCACTTGGAGCAACATAACCTTTAACATAATAATTTAAATCCCCTTTCGGGCGTGCAGGATCTTGAAGCGTATTATGTGAATAAATAACAATTTCATCATATGCTGGATCATCTGGTGTATACCATGCTAACGCCTTTGTTGGACTAAAAATCATTGTTGTAGATAATGCAATACCAATTGTCATAATACCAGCAGCAGTTTTTTTAGTAGTAGTCTTTTTAAACATGTGTGTAATCTATCACTAAACACTCAAATTGTTGAGTTATCCTAATTTAGTAATAGCTTCCTCCCTATATATAGCACTAGGATAATGCTCAATATCAACTAATTATTATTTAACCATATTAAAATATAACATTTTATATGGTAGTTGACTATTCGAAATTTAACTTTTTAGTCGATATCAATCAGCTCTTCTCTTGCTAATCCAAGTGCATATGCTAAAGTCATCAATGCCCGATTTCTTATCCTATGAAATTGGGATTCTGAAATATGAAATTGATTACAAAGCTGCACTACACTTTTATCTTTCTTAATATAGTAATGAATAACCAATTGCCTTTGGGTTAACTCCAAACGACTAACCTTACGTAATAGAGAAGTAGTAAACTCACATGCCTCAACATTTTTAAGAGCCGTACTTTCTGTAGAAGAATGAAACGTGTTGTTTACTGTAGTTGATTCGTTCAAAGTGTACGATGCTGTAATCTTTGGTTGTTGTTTCTCTTCCAATGACCAAACATACAAATGATACTTTTTGAATTCTTTAAGAACAAGTTTAATAATTTTCTTTTCCTGTTTTTTAGTCGGTTCAACCAGCAATACCAACCAAATCACCTCCTACAATTTCACTTAAAGTAAAATTCTTAAGTTTAAAATGTTTTGAAATTTATATATGAAAATTGTTAATTCAATATTGGGAATTTTAGAAATAAGCAAATCCTATAGTACTTTTTTATCTTTTAGTGCAATTTTGTTTATAATATAAGAAGAATTACTTAAACAAAATATAAATGGTTTTATATTTTGGGATCATTTTCGTCTGTTAAAGCAGTAAAATACTTTGGAAGAAATAATTTTTCAATCGGAACTCCATAAAATTCTGAAATTCGTTCAGCTCTAGAGAGTGTTGTACTTTTACTCCCAATCTCAATCTCTCTTAGAACGCCTAATGATAAATTTAATTCCTTTGATACTTCTGCTAGAGAAAGATTTTTGGATTTGCGAATATTTCGCATGGTAATTCGAGTAGAAATATTATCCATATTCTCACCCCCTGAAAATATTGTATAGTTCTAAAAGATTAAAGTCAACTCTGAAAGATTAAAAATTATACTTTAAGTGAAAAAGAAAGGTGTTTGATTATATGAACCAAGAAGTTTTAGGAAAAAACATAAGAAAATTAAGAGCAATTAAGGGCGTTAATCAAACTGAGTTTGCTAAAGCAATGTCGGTTTCTGTTAGTGCTGTCTCCAGCTGGGAAAAGGGAGAAAAGAAGCCAAGACTAAATAAAATCTCTCAAATTGCTTCTTACTTCAATGTAACAGAGGCATATTTACTTACACATAATATTCGTGACGAGGATTTACGGAATGAAACTGGGGAAGAACCTATTGAACGTTTAGCTCGTCTTCTATATGATCGATTTATGAGCGTCCCAGATAAATATAAACCCGAGGTAGAACGTGAGTTAATTCGTTATGCTGATCTTTTAAAATTAGAAGCTAATTTAAAAAATGAAAATAATACAGACGATTAAGGGTCAGATATGAAAGGTAATTACGAGTCACTTAAGTTATCTAGATTTTCATATTTTTCTATGACATCTAGTAATTCTATAAATGTTTCTAATGTATCGGAGTTGGTATATTCCTTGCATTCTTTTACTATATCTACAAAAAAAGTTTGTTCCATAAGAGTTCCTACTTTCTAAATACCTTTTAAATGTATATTAAGATTTTTTAATATTGTTTTTAAAAAATTTTTAATCATATTAACCACATATAACAACATGAATATAACATATTCTACCACGGGATAGAACGTCTGTTCTACTTTTAAGCTCAAACAGGTTTCAAACCGTTACCATTTGCGCACCAAAGGTTTAGTTTGAGAACGTTCTATCCAAATATATTCCATCCTTATTATTACTTCAAGTATAATGTTCGAAGATTCGAAAGGATGGTGTATATGGCGACGGTAGGAGAGCATTTAATGTATTTTCGCAAAAAACGGGGATTAACACAATATGAAATCGCAAGTTACCTTAATGTCGCTCGTCCAACATACACAAATTGGGAAGCAAATAGGACTGAACCCGATCTCTCAACTTTAATAAAGATTTCAGATTATCTTGGTATATCACTTGATACATTAGTTGGGAGAAAATGTGATACAGATGTACAACTTGAAGAAATAAAAGACAAAATTAGTACTTTACCATTAGAAAAACAAAAAATTATTCTTGACTCACTGCTTGATTATACAGACTTAGTAAAAAAACATTTCATAGAATAACATGAATTCTTTTCCAATGACAACTTTTATATTCCAGTTTCGTTTTATTTTATATAGCAATGTTTTCTTATTTCGAATTTAATATTTTCCTTATATGTGAAGGGAAATAGGTTAGTAATTATACATAAAATTTTTAAAAATAAAAGGCTTGAGGAATTTCTCCCTCAAGCCTTTTATTTTAATTATAATTTGTTTTTAGTGTATAAAAATTCCAAAATTTCAGAACTATAGTTCTTCTTTATGGTATAATTATTTATATGAAATTATTACTATTCTCCAAAAGTATACAACATACACTTTAAGTATATTGTAATTATTGGGAAAACGTTATAGAATAAAAAGTAATTACAGATAAATAATCTAAAGAAACACATTTATATAATAAAAAATCACAAAAAAATAAAACTCCACCTCAGTTTTTAATTGATCTAGGTCGGCAAACTTTGAATCAATTAAAAACTCCCATTAGCAGAGTTTTAATCACAAAATTATTTATGACTAAATTATATCATAAGTTATAAAGGTTTGTGAATACAAAACTCTCTAATTCTCTTATATTTAGGTGGGAAATTTAGGGAGGCTTTTTCATGTTCACAAACAATGATTTTGATATCAATGAACTTACAAATATAAAATTAGATACCACAAGCAACATATCATCAAAGTTCCTCATGCGTGGAGTAAAAATGTTTGATGAAACACGCCATTATCTACTTAAAAATAACGAGCTAGGCAAATATGCACTTCCTTCATCAGCCTTAGCAACCTATATTTACTTACATTTTTATGTAAATGATGTAGGTTTATTACCTCGTGATTTTAAATTATCTATTATTTCCAATGCTTCTGGTATTGCATATACGACTGTACATACAGGATTTCAAGCATTATTAGAATCTGGAATGGTTCGAGAAGTTTTTATTAACGGAATCTCAATTTATGAAATTTGTAACTATGCTAGATTAAACCGTACATATAAAGAAACAACTAAACAAGACATTGGAAAGCTCTCTTATTTCCGAATTCCTAACCATTTACTAGATTCTAAAGTTTTAAAACAATTAGTTTCTCACCGTGACTCAAAAGGTATTCTATTACTTTTAGACTTATGTAATACATTTACTAGAAAAATAGGCCTAGAGAATAAAAATCAAATTGAAAAATTCATTACACAACGCACGATGAGTTACCTAAAAGAAAAACTAGGACGTAATGCTAAAAAAGTACGTGAATACTTAAATATTATTAGACCTATTTTCCCTTTTACAGCTTCAAATACAGAAGTGCGTAAACCTAATATGGGTAGGCTTACTCGTATCAAAGAGTATGTTGAACAAATTTTCATCACAAAATTTAACGTTCACATTTCTGCTGAATGTGTAATTGAATCACAAAATAAAGTTTTAAGACAACAAGAAGCACATATGAGAAAAGAAGCAAAGGATCGCTTGAAGTCTTTAAAATTACCATTGTCTATGAAAGAAGACAATGATCTTATTGTTGCATTTAAAAATGAAATCTCCACAATTGCTCAATTTCTAAAACATACAAAAGATATTAAGAGATTTATGACATATACAATGACATATGCGTTAGATGAGCTAGAGAATTTTGTGAAATCTGGTAACAAAGTAAGCGTTTTAGGAGCGTTTATGCGTGCTAAATTCCGTGAATCTATTCTGTCCTGGAGGACTAAATATATACCAGATGATTCTTATAGCGATATGAGGCATGATCTAGTGCTGGCTCTAACAACTAATAATATTCCTGTACCAGATGCCTTAAAGGCATAAAATAAAAAATTAAAAATCTACTTTATTTCAGCCTTATGCTTTATTTTAAAAAATAAAGCATAAGGCTGTTAGTCATGGAAAACTATAAAGGAAACAAAAAAGAACACCAGGAAAAGTAAGTTTTAAACATCAACTCTCCTATTCTTGTGTTCTTCTTCTATTTTCTCTATTACGATTCAAGACTTGTGTATATGTGATAATACGATAAAAAACTTGTTGAATTGTTAATTATTGAATAGTTTTCTTGTTAATTGTTAATTATTTAGTAGACTTCTTGTTAAATTGTTTATTCTACATTTAAACATTTTTAATAATTCTATTACACTTAGAGCCTCAAGGCTTTCACGCTATTTCCCTTTGCTCTTTATATTTATTTGAATTAGTTATTTATTATTGTTTCAATTTTTATTTTTAAAAATGATAACTTTACATTTATTTGTAATATGTATATAAAAATGAACCCGATAAAATTAAACTATTATTCAATTAAAATTTTAAATTTTTTATACTAATAATTAATAAATTTAGCGATTTTTGACTACTTTTGGGGAAACTAAGGGAAGACAAAGGGTTCGGCCTATTATGTATATAAAAGATATATATAACTAATATAGTCTGTAGAAAAACAGAGGTGTAACGCTTGGAATATGGTTATTTTGCTCAAGAAGTAGCAAAGCAATTAGAAATAAACGCCAATACACTTCGTAGGTGGTCCATTGAATTAGAAAAGATGGATTACACATTTGAACGTAATGATCGCAACCAGCGAATATATTATCAAAAAGATATAGAGATACTGAGACAGATGAAAATATATCTAAAGCAAAATTGGAAACTAGACGAAGCCGCTGCCACTGTTAGTAATGAAGACATTGCAGCTCCTGAGACATTTAAAGACAATACAGCGAATAGCCCTCAGGATGCAGAGAATAAGCTATATGAGGGGATAAACGCAACGGAAACGGTTAGCGTTCACGAATCTGATAACGCTGTTAGAGGCTGAACGTTCACAGGAAGAGAGTTCTATGATGAAAGAACGGTTTGTACACATGTTTGAACAACAGGATAAAATAGTCCAGCAAAACCAAACCATTATAGATCTATTAATACAGGAACGATCCATAGCAGAAGAAAAGGACCAAGAAATTAAATTGCTACAAAATAAGTTAGATAAAGCTATAACACTACTACAAGAAGATAAGAAAGAGATTCCAGCTCCAAAGAAATCCTTAATTCAGAGATTGTTTAATTTGTAAGAAATTATATGCCGCATATAATGGATTGATTACATGATTTAGTAGAGGTGTGTGAACCCCTCAAATCTACACTTCTACTATTTTTATATAGATGAGCATTTGTTCTGTCACTTTACCTTTAAGTTGGCCTTTTATTTATGCGAACTTTTATACATATGGAGTAAAAGAAATAAAGACAATGATTGCTTTTAACCACTAAAATATAATGAGATGAATAAGAAACTGCATACATAGGTGAAGAGGATATTTCACAAGGTGTTTATAAGTCGGGAATTGTTGGTGAGGATAACTTCTTATAATGATGCGTTATGTTAACTGAACACGAATAAAATATACAGTAAATTATTAGTTCTTAACATATGTTTTTCACATATATTAACACTGTATATTTTTAACAAATTTTGATTACCTAAACTAAACTTTTTAACTCTAATTTCTTAAAGTTAAAAAAGAAAAGGTACTGCAATAAAACTTTATCATATCAAGGAGGGAAAATATGACTTATCTTTCTCTATATTCCAATAACTATCAAAATATGTATATCCGTGACAGTGGTGGTTGGGGGGAACTTACTACAATTCAAACTGAAGGTGACCGAATGGATGCCTCATTTGAATGGACAGGTGCTTAGAGATATGGGGAGAGTGGGCAACTTCGTTTAATCATCAACCCGTTAATGGTTTTGCGACACTTACCCGACAGCAACTTTCGTATCTCTTTTGATTATTACGGACCTGCCTTGGATCCAGAAGCAGAACCAAGAGTCCGCGCGGACTCTACTTTCATTTTAGAACCTAGACTTGTAGATCCAAATCAGTATTCATTTCGTTCATCTAATTACCCTAACCGTTACATTCGTCACCGAGATTTTCATCTTTATACTGAGCCTATAAATCAATACCCAGACCATCAGTATGCAACATTTAGAAGAGCCCTTCCATTATATCAGCCCAGATATTAGTAACTTCACTAATAATATTTCCCCCAACCATTACTTAAATAATCCTTCTTTTGACCAATGATTTTCATAAATTATACGTACTTTCTCCTAATAAGAAGATCTAATTAAATATTTATTTTATTACTTTTTTTAAAAATACATACTTTTACGAGTTATGTAATCCTACCATAAGTATCCTGTAAATCCATCTTTTATAACGAATCATTTATTCTGCATGATACAATTTTATTAAATTATATAGTGTACTAAAAAGAGGAAAAGTTCATTTAACTTCCTATATCATCGAATCTTATATTAAAACTAACAGCTCCAAAAGGGCTTTTTTTTAGTGTCATTTTTTATAGGTAATAGCACAATTATGTATAGACAATATACACGAACATAAACAATTCAATACAATCTTAGTAATTTAAAAAATATTTCTGAGGAGGAAAATTATTGGCTCATCCATCGATCAATTATAGAGCACTTATAAACAGTTATTCAGACATTGAACGACACAAGGAGTGCATAGCAAATGAGTTAAGGTATTACTATTCAAATGTAATTAATCATAGCAGCGCAGTTGTCTGCACAACCGATGATGATCATACAGTTGTTATTATGCATTTAAGAATTGATCAATATCGATTTTACGAAGTTGTAGTTGTTACTGGTCCAGATTATGATAAGATAACAAACAAAATTATTCCACGAATTTGGAGCTTAATTAGTAGAGCTACTAATATTTGTGGTTAATTGTAGAATTTATTTTGAAAATGTCTACTTAAAAACTATAGACACTTTAATTTAAAATAAACGACTGTTATAACAGTTTTTTTAATTCAACTAAAAAAAAATTGAGTTCAATAATAGCTAAAAGGATCTTCCAATCAAAGATCCTTTTTTCATACCAATAACAGGACATTATATTAACTTACATATATATAAGTTACTTGACGTTTACTTTGATAAAATAGACCGAATAATAATAAACGGATAGCATTTTATCTTTCATCCCGTCTAACGAATGGGGTATGTGAAATCATCAGCTGTAGCCCTGATTCCAATCAACCCACGACGTATCTTATTTGGCTCAGTATTGGGATCGCCCCAACATCGATCGAAATAGTAGTCTAATCCATTAGAAAAATCCATGTGTCCTAAAGGGAGGACAACATTATATTCATTTCCTTCCCACTTCCTAGTTTCATTTGTATCCCTAGCAAAGAAGTAAACATCACTATACGTAGCCGATCCGGGCCATAACGTTACCGTCTGTCCAGGGGCCATGTGAAACCATCCTTTTTTTCTCCATTTGCTTCTACATGTTGGTTCATACCAGGCGGCTGCTAACCACACAGTTAAATTAGTCTCGTTCCTAAATTTAAATGGCATTGTTTTTACTCTCCCTCCTCGTTATTGTTTGGAAATGTATCATGTAGTTAGAGAAACTGTAATATTGAAGGGTATTTCTTATACTATAATATTGGGATGGATAGACGAATGAAAGTTTTTCAGTTAATTTTTTATACAAATTAAACCTTTCCTATTGCAACCAATTTCCCCCTATTATTTTATTTGACTATATACTTCTTGGATGATTGTCTATACATAATTGGGTGATTTCCATACTTATACAAATTTCGATTCTGTTGCAAAGTTTGAAAAAAGCATAAACAGGTTGATAAATGTGCAGCAATATTTATGCAGTGGCTAGTAATTGCTGTAATTCATTGTACGCCGAAAAGACGGAGTCTGATTGAAGACTTCGTTTCTGTTTATATAGAGCTTGAATTGTCTCGATTCCTTTTATTGTGCGAGAAGCATGGCGAAGGTTTTGAAACCCAGACGATTTAACAAATCGACGTTTCACATGACGATGATCTTGTTCAATAAGATTATTGAACTGTTTGATGGTACAATGCTTTGTATGGTCATAAAACCCGTTTTTCTTCAACTTTTTGAAAGCACAAAGTAATGCAGGAGCTTGGTCTGTTATGAGAACCGACGGTTCTCCAAAATGTTTCCCTAATCTTTTCATGAAAGCATAGGCAGCTTGATGATTCCGTGTTTTTCGAAGTTGAAAGTCCAGTGTATGACCATCTTTATCAATTGCACGATAGAGATAACGCCATTCTCCTTTAACTTTGATATAGGTTTCATCCAAATGCCATGATGATTGGGAAGCTTTATTTTTCTTTTTCCAGATTTGATAGATGAGATTGCCATATTCATGAACCCATCGCATGATGGTTGTGGGGTGAACCGATACATCACGTTCCTTGAGGATCTCAGATACATCTCGATAACTTAAAGAAAAACGACAATAGTAGCCGACGGCTACTATTGTCGTTTTTCTTTAAAATATCCCATATATCATTCTCCTGCTCACACTTTTTCTACAGGTTAGCTCAGTTTATAAATCTTTGCAACAGAACCCCAAAAAAGCTAGTATGTGGACATAAAATCTGAGTATGATATCTATCAAATTTTGTCTATGTAATTGAGTAGGGCTAAATCAATCTCTCGTACTTTCTTTATTGAATTCGTTCCCCTTGCTTCTTCTACATCCAAGAAAGTCTTAGCAAAACTAGATCAAAAAAATAGGTTTCTAAATGTGCGTGGATGAATCAGCATCGTCGGTGGATTCCGAATAAATGTTAGACACTAACCTAATTATGAATAGACAATCATCTAAACCATAAACGGTCAAATATACTATCAGGAAACTAGAATCAAGATAAGGGGGAATCACCATGGCACAGTTTACATTTGAGACGGTGGACGTCCCAGGCACCGTCCACGGGCAAGCTTGGTTGGCGCTTGATAAGAACAACAATCCTCATATTTCTTATGTCAGTTCTGATCTACAACTGATGCTGGCCAGTAGGGATGCTAACGGTGAATGGAGTATTGAGAAAGTATTCAGTGCAGGGCTCGTTCGTGGCTCAGACGAGAACCCGGTTGTCCTAGAAATCGACTCTGAGGGTAATCCGCACGTCACCTATATCGGATATAGTACCGGCCATCTCATCTATGGTGTTAAGCGGAACGAGCAATGGACATTCACGCCTGTCCCGACGAACCGTTTTAACAATCCAGGTGACGTCTCGCACTTTGCTTTTAGGCTTCACGCAGGGCGATTGTCTCCCGAACTTCGCGACACTCCACACTTTGCTTTTCACGACTTAACGTCGGACGCACTCGGCTACACGAGAAAAGTAGATGGGCAATTTAAGAGAATGATAGTAGCCGAACGTAGCGGGTTCGATGTCGGTCGGTTCCCCTCAATGGCGTTCGATGATTCGTCAGGTACATTCCTCATTGCGTATACCGAGGAACGAGATGAGGGAGGGCCTGAACCACATACAAGGGTTCTCGCGACGAGAATTAACGACCCCTATGAAGGCACGATCGGGTATACATCACTCATCGAAGATGGTCATTTCAGAGTGGTGCGACCTACTTCCATCGTGTCAGAAACTGAATGGTGTGTAGCGTATGCTGACATTACGAATAACAGGTTAAAGGCATCTGTTTTTGACCTTAGTTTGCCTGAGTTACACCAAGAGACT
Source organism: Bacillus cereus group sp. MYBK108-1 (assembly GCF_051917185.1). Classification (NCBI taxonomy): domain Bacteria; kingdom Bacillati; phylum Bacillota; class Bacilli; order Caryophanales; family Bacillaceae; genus Bacillus; species Bacillus cereus group sp. MYBK108-1. The sequence goes on along the minus strand of NZ_JBQAHZ010000040.1, from coordinate 15,152 downwards.
GTGGCGGAGACTGTTTTTGCCGTTGTTCCTTCGTTAGCAAGGGCTCCTGGGAGTGATAATTATCGTATAGCCTTTGGAGACAAAAATACACTCAAATTAGCATCGCGCAACCGGTTCGGCGAATGGGTCATTGAAGTCGTCAATCCTGACGGCGGCGTTATGCCGTCCTTGACTTATGATCATCTCGGCAATGCCCATATCGTATATACGGTGGGGAATACACTGAAATACGCTAAGGGGACGGGTGTTCGATTCATCTGAGTCATTCCGAATTAAGTATATTGAGGTACTCTAGTGGGGGTACAGCAACATCGTCATCAAGCTAAGGGAAATGAGATACCCCCAAACCGAAAAAATGGGAGTATCTCGTTTTTATATATCCAACTTAATTTCTTTGTTCATACAACAAAATTTGTATTTCTTACCACTGTTACAAGGGCAATTCTCATAAATATTTGCTGGTCGTTTGTAATCTTTGATTGCTTTCCTTAAATCTGATATATCTTCATTGAATTCTAACCCCACGATGTAGTAGAAATTATACGTATCACAAATGGTAGCTATCTTCTCAGCTCTTTCTTTCTATTGTATAAAATTGAAGAAAAAGTGGAGGAATATCTATGAAAAAACTTTCTAGCTCTTAAGTGTTTCGACTACTTGCAGAAGAATTACAACGTAGCTTTTCACCAAAAGCATTAACCGAACTTGCCAAACAAACAAGCTCAGTTTGTTCAACGTACAAGTAAATTTCGGGCACAAGATCTATCTTTATTATGTATTGGAATGGGGCAAGATATTGCGAGTTATTCTCTGACTCGATTATGTGGTGTTTTAGAATCAGAAACTGGCGTCCTTATCAGTCCGGAAGGACTGAATCTTAGGTTAAACACCAAAAGCGGTGGAATTTTTACGCTCTCTATTCTCACGGTTATTACAGGATATTTTTGCCCATCCCCTCGAAATAGGGGAATAGCAAGCAAATTATTAACAAAATCCTTATAAATAAAGAGTTTTAACTTCTTTTAAAAATGAACATGTCAAAACATATACAGTTTAATTGACACATTTCAAATACGTATAAGTTGTATTTTTGAAATGAAAAATTCAGGATTTCTAGCTATGTCATAAAGTGTACTTTTTGACATGATGTATTTATTTCTAATAAATTAAGCTAATTCCCCCATTTTGGGGATTTGGGCAAAAACACCCTAATTAAATATCCTCTAATCTCTTGTTCCATTGGCATATACATATTGATCACCCATTTCATCTAAGCGTCTATATTTATTTTCAGTATAGGTCATTATTACTTTGGATAGTCCTCGGAGTGATGTGAACTACTTCGAATCAGTTTTATATTAATGAGATGTTTGTTTTTTTATAGAGTTTTTGGATTCTTTATTTATGGCATTTTGAATGTATACTTTTTTAGTCATTTTTGAGGGAAATGGGTAAGTTGCGATAAAACCAATAAAATCAAGGTTATGAAAGTAAACTAATATTTAAAAGTTTACATTTGATAAGAGTAAAAAAAGAGTCCTATTAATTTAGGACTCTTTCTGTTTTAAGTAGGAAAATGTTTTCGTAATTGGCCTAATTATAGAGGCTTATTCGTCAAGATTTGCTTCAGATGTTTTAGAAACAGTTTCAATATCAGAGATAATCATTTTGACAGTTTCATCTACTGACATAGTTTCAGAAATAGTTTTCTCGTTTGGTAAATCTAGAAAATCTTTGGCAATGTACCAAGCGGTTAATTCAGCTTGGCCAAAATCGTTTTTGTTGGGCTTGGTTTTATGCCTAACCATTGTTTCTTTGAGAGAAATGTCATAGTAATAGACATGAGTTTCTTCAAATGTATCAATTAGTTCTGTAAGCATAGTTTTGTACTTACTATTGCTTAGAATGCCTTCTACAATTACATATTTTACTTTATTCATACCGTACAGTGCTATTTGTTTGATAAGTTCAACAGATAAGTTTCCGACATCATCTTTTACACGAAGCATGTCTCTACGAACCACATCTTGTGGAACTAGTAGGGCGTCTTTTAGGAGTAGCTGTAGTTGTCGGGCTACTGTGCTTTTTCCGGATCCTGAGTTTCCACGAATAATTATTAAAATAGTTTTCATGAGTGCCTCCTTATTGGTGCCATTCCAAAATGTTTGATGGTATGCTGGGGTGATTGTTTTAACAATAACCGAAAGTAAACTTCTATTCAAAAGTTTACTTTGGAAAATAAGAAAAAGAAACTGATTTTTAGGGTTCTATTTCTTATTTTGATAATATTTGTATCTTATTGTAGTTTATATATTTTATAATTAATTTATTAAAATTTATAGTTAAAAAGGATGATTGGACATGACAGTAGAAAAAGAAAAGGTAACTAGGCGGGTTGTTTGTAGGAGATGTAAATCTGATCAAATAGTTGGTAATAAACGTGGTTATAATTTTAAAAGGATGTTTTTAATTCTGTTTCTTATGTTAGCTACACTTATAGCTGGACTAGCTTCTATTGATAATATAATCCCTATAGATTCCCCTCTTTTTGGTATAGCCATACTTATTGTTTGGTTTATTATGCTACTAGGGGCACCTATAACTTTATTCAGTGGATTTATTGGTAGAAAAAATATTGTCAATGGTTGTATGAATTGTGGACATACATGGATGCCTAAAAAATAGAATATCTATAGATAAAAAAAGAAAAGACAGCTGATTTATTGCTGTCTTTTTGCTTTTATTTGAGTATAAATGAAAATAAACCTTGTAAGTATTTTCTTTGAAAACACTTAATTAAGTTTCTTAATTATTACTTGTTCGCCATCCTTCATAATGTCCTGTCCATGAATTTTTACTTACTTCAGTTGCTCCTTTTAAATACCAAGTCACCCCATTCCACTCTTTTACAGCAGGTATTTCCTTTTTTGATTTGTAGCCAGGGAAGTCTTGTTTTTCAAGTTTTTTAACAAAACTTTTTTTATTATCAATTGTTTTCAATTTTACACTTGTATCAGTGGGGATTTCCGCAAATACTCCTCCAGCACCAGATAACATAATTCCAGTTGCTAATGCTCCAATTATTACTTTTTTAAACATGAAAAATCCCCCTTTTTTGGAATGAATATTACATAAATAATAATATCATATTATTTTTATTTTCTAACATATTAATTTATTTATAAACATTTAATTTGAAAGGATTTAAAAAATAATTAGTTCTATTAGTAGTGAATCTCAAGTCAATGATTGGAAGAAAGCTAAATTATTTATGGGGTAAGAAGTATAGAAGCCAACCCTTTTCAATGTAAATTTATGATTTAATAGTTGCAACCTCTATTTGTTTAGTTAGATTTGGTATAAAAACATTTAGTATAGGGGAATAAATGAGTTGAGACTATCTTCTATTATAACTAAAGTGTAAAAAAAGACGTTAAAACATGATTAAAGAAGTAAGTGTTGGTTTGATTTAATTTGAAATAGCATATGAAATACATAAGGGGTTAGGGAGATTAAGCGGATTATGTTCAATTTAGGCATTATTAAGAGAATTGCTAAGATAAAAGCGTAGGTTTAAAGGAGAAAACAAAATAGTTATTCTCTAAAACTATATAGTGTAAAAGTATAAAAATAGCAAAGTGTAAAATAATGTAGAAATATGAACCAAGTGGTTGAAACTGAAAGATTCCATCTTATAGAGTGGATTGTTTTAATTGATGAAATCCATTTAAATGCTCTCATGCAATTAAATGGTGAAGAACTTGAAAAAAGATTAGTGGAGAAATTAAAGATTATTATTAATTGGTTTTTACACTTTTTTACTTGTGTAAAAGTGTAAAATTAAGTAGAATAACACAAAAGGAGAAATGAAAAATGACAGTAATTACAATTTCTAATTTCAAAGGTGGAGTTGGTAAAACAACTTTTGCAACTATCTTAGCATACTTATTACAGAAGCAAGGAAAAAAGGTTGGATTAATTGACTTTGATCCACAAGCTAATGCTACTGAAATCATGTTTAATACATTCAATATGGATTCAAATGTAAAAACTAGTCTTTTTGAAGCAATTCAAGAAGAGGATCTGCTTAAATGTGTTGTTAAAGCAAATTCAGAGTTAGATATCTTCCCAAGTGATTTGGATTTAGTAGGATTTCCAGCACATTTATATGACTTAACTAGTGATAAAACAAAGAGATTTTATCTATTAAAATATCTAATTGATCAAATCAAAGAAGATTACGATTATATTATTATTGATGTTCCGCCAACAATCAGTGAATTTACCAATAATGCAATTGTAGCTAGTGATTATGTGGCTCTTATTATGCAAACACATCAACAGTCCTTTGCATCATCTGTAAAGTTTATTGAGTATTTAAAAGACCTTCTTGACTATAATGAGAATATTAAATTAGCTGGAGTTATTCCTTATTTGGTTACAAAAAAGGGAAAAGTCGATAATGAAGTGCTTGAAGACTCTAAGAAGATATTTAGTGATCATTTATTTAATTCACAAATAATGAAACGTGAACGTATAAAATTGTTTAGTAAAAATGGTATTACTAATGAAGATATGCATGATAAAGCGGTATTAGATATGTATCAAAGTGTAGTTAATGAGTTAATAGAAAGGATTGGAAAAGAATGAGCTTTAAAGATATTAACACAAATGAGTTTAGATCTGGAAAATCAAATCCTTTAACAAAAGGTGAGCAACAGTCAAAGGCAATATATGCTACACATACAACTAAGGTTTTAGAAGAAGATCATGTTCGTCTTAAAACATATGCTTTTAAAGACAATAAGAAGATGTTTGAAGTGGCACATGATGCACTTAAAATGTATGAAATGTTCCATAATGAGGGTGAAAAGTTAGGTCTTTCAACTAATGAAGCTGCTGCTAAGGCAATTGAATTATTAAAAAATGGTAAATAACCGTTTCAAGGCATAAGACACAGATTTTATCTGATACATTATTTATTAATAAATAATGGGAGATTTACTTAACATAATGACATTTGCAATATCCAAATGTATTTTTTTATTAGTAATTTTAATAAAATCTATTGTAGATTTGAAATGTTTTTTGATTAAAAATGTTTTGTAAACCTATAAGATATAATTAATAAAAGGAAACCATTTTGAAAAAGATTAATTAATATGGTTTCCTTTCTGTTCATTTAGGCTTTCCAAATCTAAAGAATTTTTAAATGAAAATCCTATTTATGGATTCTTATTTGTAATACTTAGCTAATATCTTGTTTTGTTCTGAAATGTTCTTTGTTAACTTATCTGTGTCTTCACTTAGCATGTCCCATAGTAAATGAGAGTTTTCATTCTTGTAAAAAGTGTTAATGTCTTTTAAAGCAGTTTCCATTAAAGATAATGAGTTTAAAACATTTTTCTTCAACTCAAGTGTATCTTGGTTCTTAACATCTTTATTCACAATTCTATCCCTTATTTCTTTTATCTTAGCATTATACTTTAGGGTATTATTCATTCCATCTCCTGTAAGATACCAACTCTCTAACGCGTAGGAGTTTCCTTTTTGAACTACAGCTTCAAAATGTTCTTTAGTATCCTTAAGTAGTGGGAAGAAGTCTTTGTCAAGTTCTTCTCTAAATCCTGTGAATTCATTCTTCATATTATTTGCTTTGTTTACTAAGAAACCAAGAGTAACACCCAGAATGATGATTACAATTAAGGCTCCCATGAATATCTTTTTCTTCATAAACTCCTCCGTTAAACCTATAATTTATATATATTAATTATAAGTTTAATGAGTTTGTTAGTAAATAATAAAAGAGAAATTATAGCTGGACTATATTTTCTTTTTTGCACAAGTTTAATAAAATATTTTATTATTTTTTATTGTCTAAAATAATTTTATTTTGCTTTTTTTTCTTTCCTGGTAAATTATATTTTTTTCTCGCTTCAATACCTATCTTTGCGATTTTTTTAGCTTCTTCTTTTGATAATCGCATAAAGATCCTCTCCCCTTCCGTATTTATTTCTATGTTTAACAGATTAGTAAAAATTTATACATACCCCTCTTCCCTACCACATATACATAAAATAAATCTAGGACACTAGGACACTGGTTAAAACTTAAAGTATGAAAATGGAGGGCAAAATGAAAATAGAAGAAAAACAGAGGAAGACACGTTCAGATAAAAAAAAGGACATTAAACCAACTGTTTCTATTAATCTTAAAGAAACAATTTCACGGATTTCCTATATAACTACTACTCCAGTAAAAGATGTAGCAGAGCAGATTTGTTCGATTGGTTTATATTCTAAACAAGTAATGGACCTTTTATCAGAATACTTTAGAAGAGATTTAGTGTTCGGAAATACATGCTATATTGGGGACCTAGAAAGAACGTCTTTACAACGTCAAAAGATAGACGGTCTGACAGATCGTATTACAATTCGTTTTACACAGGAAATCGCTGAAAAGATAAACAGTTTAGCCTATGCATTAGATGTAACACCTTCTAAAGCTACAGCAATATTGCTGGAAGTGAGTTTAAAAAACTCAGCCATTATAAACAAATATTTTAAAATGTATTTACAAGAACAATTAGACTCTGGAAGACTAAAGGAGTTAAAAAAGATTATAAAGTTTATTAATCAAAATAATCCATATGAAGAAGAATTTTCGTGGACAGAATTTTTGTCTTATATTGTTGAAGAAGTAAAAAGTACTACAAAAAATATTCCTGGAGCTATAAATGATTGGATAGACAAGTATAAATAACACTTTTATATATTATTGTTTTATATGTTTTAAGTATGTATAAAACGTTGATATATGTTGATTCCTGTTACCTTAGTATAACAAAAGTGGTTTAAAAGATAATAAATCTGACTCTTACTACAACGGAAAATAGGCTATATCATCAAAAGCCTCCAATAAGGAGGCTTTCTTATTGGTTTAGAAGTATTATACTAAAAAAGAAAATGGTTAAGATGTCCTCTTTTACCTGTACAATTGGTGTTAAGAAGGTATTGTATTGCTTAAAAACCATAAAAAATATAATAATCATCAAGTAAGCCTATTATAGCATCAATAAGTAGAGGATTTTTATATGTAATATTGCATATATATAGATTTTAATATATTTTATCTATATAGTTAAATTGTCTGTTTCTTGTTTTAATTCGTTTGTTTATTTTATTTTGAGTGCTCCAGTAACGGAGCCTTTTTTTATGCAATAAAACATTTTCTTTGCATTACTTAGTTGATCTATATTAACTTTATCTTCTTAAATTATATCTATATTTTACCAAAATATTATATGTATAACCAGTTTTTGCTAATAATCTAATGGATTGATAATTTTAATGTTATTTGTTAATTGTCATAGGAAAATTTATCATGCAATGAAGATTGAGAAATCAAGAATTATAAAAAATTATAGTATCTTGGGAAAAGTATATTTGTTATCTATATATTAATATGTTATAATTTTATTTCTAAAACTACCTAAAAGACTGCCAGTAATGGTGGTTTTTTTTATGGGTTAGATTGTACTAGTATGATAGAACAGAATTAACGGTATATTGTGAGGTTGATTGGTTATCCCTTCTTTCCATTTGGAAGGAAAGGGGGAATATACCTATGGAGTTTTTGTTTGAGCTTCTAAAAGAATTTGTGAAAGCCATTGTAGGTGAAGCTTCTGTGTATGTTTTTAGAAAAAGACAGCAAAAACCCCACTCCTCGTCGCTGTCGGAAGCAAAAGGGTGAGTTTCGTAAAAAATAAATGAATAACCATCACCCTGACGGTAGCAGTTAAAAGAAGAGATGTTAGCGAATCTCTTCTTTTATTATACACAAAAGGCATTACCGTAATACTAATACAGTAATGCCTTTTGTGTATAATAGATATAATGTACAAAAGAAAAGACACCCAAATGTGCCTTGCGATTTAACCCACTTTAACTTTAATAATATGTATTGGACTTCCATCCAAATATTATTTTAACGCATTAAGTAATTTTAGGCACTGAGAAAGAATAAAAGCACTCTTTCGAGTGCCTTCAACTATTCAACTTTTAACTTAATTTCTTTACCAGTCATACCGCCACTAGCTTTTAAGAAAATGCCTTCAGCATCTTTTGGTATATCAAATACAATTTTACCTGTCTGTGTTAGACCAGGATTCAATTGTTTTAAGAAGAAGTCAGTTTTCCCACCATTAGTTAAGTCAAAAGATGTTTGACCTTGTGTTGAATATGTGAATTCACGACCTTTGTTATCTACCAATTTAAAACTATTAGCATCAACAGTGATGGCATCTTTTTGATTATTAGTAAGTGTAACTTCTAAAATTTTAAAGACACCTTGTGCTTGTTCCTTTGTATATTCATTACCCACAGAATCTACTGTTTCCATAGATCCTACAGCGATTTTTACATCAGAAGATACACCTTCTTTTGATACTGCTGTAGTGTCTGTCGAAGTTTTTTCTGTTGAATCTCCACCACCAGCAACCATAGCAATTATTCCAATTACAAATAAAGCTATAATGCCTAGGCATCCAAACTTAAATATTTTTCCCACGTTTGTTCCTCCAATTATGTAAAATGTAAGATTACCTCGTTAATAATATCAAATTATATATCTTTATATTGTCATATTATGTCGAAAGGAAATAAAAAGATAGTTTGGAAGTTTCAGACTATCTCTCTGTCTTATAATCTATTATTTCTGCTGTACCTCTTATTCATAAATAAAAGATACTTTAAGGTGCCTTCCTCTGACCTGAACCATCTTAATTTTAATAATATGTATTGGAGACTTCCATCCTCAACTAATGGAAAGAAGAGATGATTCAATTATGTACCGATTTGGAGCATCGCCCATATAGTCAAAAGGATAGCAAGTTGTTAACGTTAATGTTGGCTCATTTTCTTTAGAAGATGTGGAGGAGTTATCAGAATCATAAAGAGGAAAAAATGGTTTTGGAAGTAGCGAGATTAAATAAAAAGGGCTATGATTTTGCCTCTAGCAAAGAGTTATGTCGTACAGAAAGGTAGTTTTATGCAAACCTAATATTAGATGTTTTATTATATAACGTTTCTAAGTTGTAACGATTGAATCATAGCAATCTTTACGTAACTTTTACATGTGATTGAAGTATTTGATTAAAACAAAATTTGAATTTTGTAGAACAGCAGAATGAGGAAATATGCTTAGAGTATTAGCGAAATCCAACCCTAATCAATTCTTCTTCGTGTATTTCAATTACGAATCTATATTCTTTATTTAATAGCCAGTAACAAAAACTGACTGCATCAACGTCAACTAGTGATTGGAATACTTTATCCAGATTTGTACTTACTACAGGGATTTCATAGTTATCCCATATTATAAAAATCTGTTCATCAAAATCTAGTTGGTTTGCTCTAATAAGGGAAATTAGTTGTTCTTTGTTCGAAGCTATTATTTGATTGTCTATCTGTTCCCAATCTATTCTTCCAGAAACAGTTATAGGAAATAAATTCATTAAATTAGTAGCAATCTGTTGGCTTTTTTTCTGAGAGAAGATAAGAGTTTCGTCTCCTAGAGATTCAAGGCATTCATTAAACAAAGGATTTGTATCATTTCTATTTTTTGTTTTCAATTCTCTTAACTTTTGTTGCATTTTCCATTGTCTTGATGATCTATCATCCATTTTTAACATTCCTTATACAATTATTTAAAAATGAGTATAGCACATAATGGTAGGCCTTATGAAAATGAACTTTTTAAATATAAATTAAACAAAAGCATTATTTGAAAAAAGAACCCCATACGGAAAGATAAGAGGCCATCAAAAATGTTGTATTTGAAACACGTGATGTTTCATAAAGGTATCATAAACTAATATATCTGTATATTGCATATAATGAATTATTTAGTTTGTGAAAAGAATAAAATTGCATAGAATCCGTATTTAAAAGAAGAAGCCCTAGGCTTAGGGGCCTAGGGCTTCTCGTTTTGGTATAGCTCACACGATATTATAAAAAGAATAGAACTTACTGAAGATAACACATAAATGTTTCGTAAATGTATCAAAAAAGTTATTTTAATTGTTGCAGCCCCTTGGAGGGCGCTCCAAGGGGCTAAGATTCGAGAATTTTTAAACTCTTGTTTAATTACATGAGAACTCCCTAAGGAGTATATATGGAATTTTAACACTCAATCAAACATTTTAACAACTGTATATTAAGATTTTTGTATAAACTTTAATGAAAAATGGCTCTTACTACTATGAAGAGCACCATAAACAGAGAAAAAGTCGTATGTGACTCTATATGAGAACCACAATAAAATTTTAATATTTAAATGCATAGTTATCTAAAAGAAATATTAAAATTTCACGTACCGTATGTAAATATAAAAACCAAAATTCAGAAATAGGTGGATTATTGATGGAGCAAATAACATTATTACCAGTAATGGACAAAGAAATGAAGAAGAGGTTGCAACAGGAAGCGGTCAGTATTTTTTTAATTGCTTATATCTTAATTGGTAAGCTACTAGGTATTACAAGTCCTATTCCTTGGATTTCATTATTAAATTAGTCATTCAATGGATGGATTGGTACATTTTCAATTGCTGCACTACAATTATTTCTTTCATCTTCTATAAAAAGTTTTGCTGTTCCAGTTGGAATGAATTTTGGTTTTACATGTATAGGAATGATATTTCATTACTTAAATATCGGGTATATATGGCCATTTGCGCAACCAGGATTAGCAATGGACCCTATTCATCTAGAAGGCTTGCATACTTTCTTTCAGTTTAGTAGTTTTTATGTCTTAAGTTGCTTATTTGTTATTATATTTACTTTTGTTGGAGTTCGAAGATTTACAATAAAAGATATTATTTGAATAGAAGTACATCGAAATTATTGAAATATTAGGGGGCAGAACAGATAAAATTTCTTAGTGGAATACGTGTATTAAGAAAAAGAGCCAATTTTACCCTATCAAGAGTAAAATCGGCTCTTTTTCTGTCGAAATTTGCTTAGCGTGGTTTTTCCGAAATGCTGACTGTACCCCATGCCCATCAAGCTAAGAATACAAAAGTACCCCAAAACGGAAAAATGAGCTTTTTTGGTACAAGTTAGCACAAAATTTTTGTTCTGGGGATATTCACATTTGTTAACTGTATGGTGAACCCAGGTAGAAAATTTCTTCATTATATATGAAGGGGATTTTAAATTTTCGGAATATTAATATTGTTTATAATCTCTCTATATATTATTATAAATAATGGAATATTAGTAAAATTTTTATATGGATTCTATTCAATCTCTAAAAATATAATTATTGGAGGCATTGTTGTGCGTAAAAAATGGAAAATCGGGCTAATGAGTACGCTTCTCGCCTGTACTACCTTCACATCTGTAGCATTTGCAGCAGAAAAACCTGTCGATCAACCCAAATGGGAGGAATGGCTAAATGGACATGCAAAAAGATTAAATGAACCCACTTCCCAGACAACAGAAGATTTATCTTTTCTAAAAGATGCCATAAAAGATAAGCGTATTGTTGTACTTGGCGAAAGTACGCATGGAGCGAAGGAAATAAATCAATCCAAAATACGTATGATTAAGTACTTACATGAGCAAATGGGATATGATGTAATTGCATTTGAATCAGGATTTGCAGAAGCAAGTACGGTTCAACAAAATATTGATAACTTAACCGCTACTGAAGCGATGAAACAATCTTTAGAAGGTGTATGGCAAACGGAGGAAGTTGAACAATTGTTTACCTATATGAAAGAACAAAAAGAAAAAGGAAAGCCACTAACATTAGCTGGTTTTGATATGAATTTATTTTATAGATCTCCATTCTACTCGTATGCGAAAGACTGGTTGCAAAAATTAAATCCTGAAGTGGCGAGTGAACTAGATGTAGCAGTAACAGAGCTAATCAAACTGGATAAGTATTACTATAATTTAAAAGGTGGGTATCCTTATGATCAATATAAAGTAGAAATACAGCCCGTAATCAACAAGTTTGAAGACGTAAAAGCTTTTATTCAGACCCATAAAACCGAATTGACTCGAGTTGCACCTAGTCCTACTTATGACGTGAATTTTCTTGAGAAATCAATCAATATACGTATCGATGCAATTAAAACACACCTAGATAGTTTTATGAAATTAAAAGGAGGTATTATCCCTTCTAACATCGCAGGATTCCCAGATTATGTTCGAGATCAAAAAATGGCTCATAACTTAGCATGGCTCACTGAGATGCAGTATAAAAACAAAAAAATAATTGTATGGGGACATAATTATCACATTCGAAAACAAAATTCAAAAATGATATTAGATTATACAAAGTATCAACAACACAATTTTGTATGTCCTAATATGATGGATTTTCTTCCGCAGCACATTAAAAACCAAATGTACACAATTGGAGTGTTTGCGTATAGTGGGAGCAGTTGGAACTCTGAAAATAACAAAATTGTTCCTGTACATACAGAACATGAAGAAAAAAGTGTAGAAAAAATAATAAACACCGTTGGACATCCAAATGTCTTTGTAAACTTAAAGGGAGAAAGTAACCGACCAGAAACGTCATGGATGTTTACCCCAACTGTAGCAAGTTATTGGGGCGACAAAGATAAAGAAGAAATCATGATTCCTAACGAACAATATGATGGAGTTTTATGGTTAGAAAAGACTTCACCTTCTGTTCTTAAATAAGAGAGAGCGTCCTTACATGTTAAGGATGTTCTTTTTCTTGTCATGATTGTACTTAACAAAATTCGATTGGATTCATTCCCTAGGGCTAGTACTACATCACTATCAAGCTAAGAAAAGCGACTATCCCAGAACGATGGTTTTAATTAAACCGCGCAAACTCTTTATTTTAGCGTAACTCTACATTTTTCCTTAACCGAGACATAATGATATATTAGAAAAAAGAAAAAATCTCACGTGGAATTTAACTTATATAAGCTTAGCTTGATGGGTATGAGTATTAGGTGCTTTTTTCTTTGTTATATAGAAATTACACATTAAAGGTATTTAATGAGCCATCTAGGTATAAAGATAATTGATAATCATACAATGATATAGAAGGGTCTTTTCTAACGTGTTAGTTACCTCAAAATATATGTATCTTTTGGTGCCTGGGCGAGGGTGCTTTTTTTATTGCACATTATTATAAGGACAAGCATATAATGCAATAGGACAAGTTCTTCGTGTCCTAATCAATGCTCAGGATAAACCCCAATTCACATTGAGAGCACCAATAGCCAGGGTGCTCTCTTTTTATTGAAAAAATATGTAAATTTATATAATGTGATTATTGGATTGTCATTTCAATATAAGGGGTACAAATTCGATGCGAAGTATAAAGGATTTGTTGAAACAATGGAAGGTGGATTTGCAAGTTGTTCAAGAAGAAAAGAGGATGAAGAAGAAGTCTAAGAATAAGAAATATATCATTCCTGGTAATACAGCAGGATTCATGAATGGAAAAAATACTTATCGTAAAGAGAATGGGGTATGGAAGCAAAGAAATAAATGATTTGAGAATAAATAGGTTTATAACAATTATTGTAGGCGCTGCCCTGGTCTGGGTGGCTCTTTTTTGATCATTTTAGCCAAGAAGACTCTTTCCTCAAGGGGGGGAAGGGTCACAGTCCAGTGAGTAGGTGTGAGATGAATTGGCTTCGAACAAGGGATGGCAGGAATTCTTCACTTCTAAGCGAAGTTCAAATGGTGGGAGTTCAAGTAATAGATAGATATATTGTTTAAAGTTGCAAAAAGTAGTTTACACATTATCAAATGGGAGTGTAAGAGGGGTTAAAATATCGTGTTTTTGATTTTTTTTGCTTCTTTTTTTCATTTGTAAACAGGTTTAAGAAGCTTTGAGGGAAAATGATTTTTAATAAAGTTAAACAAAAAATCAATTTTATTAAAAATAAAATTGATTTTTTGTTTAATTATGTTAAAATGTAATTAAAGGAGCTGAAGGTTATGGATTTTAAAAAGATTCCAAATTGGCTATTAAATTTAGAGAATGAGGACATTGAATTTATTAAAAATTTCATTTTACATTCTGGATCTTTGAAAGAAATAGCAAAAATTTATGATGTTTCTTATCCCACGGTGAGGGTACGGGTAGATAAGTTAATTCAAAAAATAAAAGTAAATGATACTGATGAAGATGAGGAGTTTATTACTTTTATCAAAAAACTTTCCATTGAAGATCGTATTAATTTAGAAGATGCAAAATTAATAATTGAAAAATATAAAAATGAAAGAGGGGATAATTAATGTTTCGTCTATATGGATTTATAATTGCGATTTTATTAATTGGATTTCAATATTTTTTATCAAGAAGAGAAAATGTTTATTGGGGAATATGTTTACCTATTGTATATGTGATAACACTCCTATATCTTTGGATAACTGAGGCTCTAACTGTCAAAGGGAATACACTTATATTCATCATAATTATTTTAGGTGGTTTAGCCATTTTATTAGGAATTTGGATTAAGGGCAGAGAAGAACTAAAAAATAAACAGAAAAAAGAATTGGACAAAATGAAAACAAAGGATATGAAGTAATCGAATAAATAAAGAAAAGGATTAGCGTCTAAAGACATGTAACTGAGTTTAAGTATAATGTGGATTTTTAAACTTTAAAAGGGAATATATATCATACATATTCCCTTTTAATAATTAGATATCGGGAGCTGTTTTTTGAGTATTTCTATAATAATATAATTATATTATAGGATTTTACTCTATATGTTCTTTTGTTAAACAAGGAAGGATGTTATAATGTCTTTAATGCTAGTGGGCTTCAGGGATAGCATGGGGATAAATAGATTGTAGAAATAAGGTATAAAAATTAATAATCATTATATAAAAAAGGATAGAACTGTAGATCCTATCCTTTTAGAATTAATTGGTTTAGTCTATGTAATTACACCAATTAGTTTACCATGTCATTAATTTTGTTGATAATCCAGTCAATAGCCATACCGTTTTTAATCCAATCTAAAACTTTACCCTTGTTAGCCCAAGCCCATGAAGCAGCTTTAGCGCCTAATTGGCCTACGATTCTTAAAAATGCAACCATGATATATACCTCCTAATATAATAATTGTAAAATTTTGAATTAT